>CADAXW010000038.1:15935-29099 GCA_902792005.1 uncultured Lachnospiraceae bacterium | reverse complement strand
GAGACCGGATGGAAAGGGATATCCGAAGGGACTGAAGGGAGATGAGATCCCCAAGGTTGCACAGATCATAGCGGTAGCGGATACATTTGATGCCATGTACTCCGATCGTCCTTACCGGAAGCGTATGAATTTCGACAAGGCGGTTTCCATCATCAGGGAAGTCTCCGGAACCCAGCTGGCGTCGGATGTGGTGGATGCATTCCTGCGTCTGGTAGAGCAGGGCGAGTTCCGTGCACCGGATGACACCGGCGGCGGTACAACGGAGGATATCGACAATATCCATAAGAGACAGGATAAGGAAGCGAAGGAAGCGAAGGAAGCTGAAAAGGCAAAAGAGGCAAAAGAGGCAGAAGAGGCGAAAGAAGCAGGTGAGAAGAAAAACTTGAAGTAATAGAAAAAATCTGTTACACTTATGCTTCGTCAGGAGTCGTATCGAAGTGGTCATAACGGGGCTGACTCGAAATCAGTTTGCCGGGCAACCGGCACGAGGGTTCGAATCCCTCCGACTCCGCACCTGTTAAGGCCGGGAAACCCTGAAAATAAAAGGGAGCCCGGCCTTCATTTCACAGAAATCGTAGGTGATGATATGAAAAAAATAAAAAAGCTGATAAAGATCGTCAGCATCATCAGTGCTGTTTCCGCAGTGATCGCGCTGATCAAAGACAGATCGGATGCTAAGAAAAAGGTGCATAAGCATAAGCCGGCAGGCCCCTATGAGGCATTTATCAAACGGCCCATGGACGCATTTCTTTCCACAGCGGCTTTGGTGGTGCTTTCCCCCGTCCTTGTGGTGGTGGCCATTCTGGTCCGTCTGAAGCTGGGATCCCCCATCTTCTTTACGCAGGACCGGCCGGGCTGGGATGAAAAGGTATTCAAGCTCTACAAGTTCCGTACCATGACGGACGACCGGGATGAGAACGGTGATCTTCTTCCGGATGAGGACCGGCTTCCCTTCTTCGGGAAACTGCTCCGGTCCACTTCTCTGGACGAGCTTCCGGAGCTGCTGAACATCATCCGTGGAGATATGGCCCTTGTAGGTCCCCGTCCCCTTCTGGTGAAGTACCTGCCCCGTTATAATGAAACCCAGAGAAGAAGGCATGAGGTTCGTCCGGGTCTTACCGGACTGGCCAGTGCAACTCTCCGGAATTCCGGAACCTGGGAAGAAAAGTTTGATATGGATGTCCAGTATGTAGATCACGTATCCTTCCTGACAGACCTGAAGATCATCTTCCTTACTGCGAAGATCGTTCTGAAGCGGGAAGGTGTGACGGACAATACAGCCACCCGCTCCGAGTTCTTCGGAACGGAAGCTCCGGAAGCTATGAATTCCGGAGAAGCAGAAGAGGCCGAGTAGATCGGCCTCTTCGTTATTTCACAGTGTTATTCCGGCAGACTTCTGTAGTACTCCTCCAGTCTTGGACGGGCTGCCACGTAGTATTCCTCAAGTCTTTGATCGAAATGTTTTCCCATTCCTTCCAGGATGATCCTGTCCGCTTCTTCGAAGGACATGCTTTCCTTATATACCCGCTTGCTGACAAGGGCATCATAGACATCTGCGATGGCCATGATCCGGGCCTCCAGCGGGATCTCCAGACCCTTCAGGCCCTTGGGATAGCCGGAGCCGTCCCAGCGTTCATGGTGGTAGCTCGCCACATTTTCAGCGATCTTCCGGAAGTATTCATCATCCGTTCCCTCCAGGACCTGATGTACGATCCGTCCGCCCTCTGCGGCATGCTTCTTCATTTCCTCAAACTCCCATGGCTCAAAACGTCCGGGCTTCCGAAGGATCGCATCATCGACAGCGATCTTTCCAAGGTCATGCATGGGCGCAGCCTTAATGATGGCTTTCCGGAAATCATTGGTCAGATGCAGCTTGTTCTTACGCATCATTTCATCCACCAGGATCCGTACGCCTTCGCTGGTCCGCTTGATATGTCCGCCGGTGGAGTTGTCCCGGCTTTCCACCAGGGTTGCCATACTGAGGATCAGCTTGTCGTGCATTTCCTTGATATGGACCGTTTTCTCCTCCACCTCTTCCTGAAGTACGGTGTTGAAGCGGTTGATCAGGGCGATATACTCCTGATTCTCCGTATCATCCTCCACAAAGATCCGGTAGCCCCGTTTTTTCTTTCCGTCGTACAGATAGTTCACATCCAGCAGATAGGTGCGCCCGTTCCGGGAATAGAAGGAGCTCTTGCTGTCTTCATTTTCCATGAAGCTTTTCAGCCGGTTGACCGCCTGCTCGGCCAGGAAGGGAACATCCTCGCTTTTTGTATCCACCTTGATCTCCGCAAGCTCAGGGAAGAAGGTCTGCGCGGTTTCGTCGCTTCCCAGATAACGCAGACGAAAATCAAAGGAGATAAATCCGGTGCTCTTCGTTTCCTTCAGAGAATCCAGATGGGTTTCCTCCACGTCGTAAAGGCAGATGCTCTGAACGATGAAAAGGAAGAAAAACTGAGAGAAGCAGTAGGCTGCCGCTACGAATTCGATATCCTTGTTGATCATCTTACCGAAGAAGTAAGAGAAAACCGTAAGCGCTTCCGGGATCGCCATCAGGAGGATGATCTTGTTGGACACATCCTTTTTTCGCCGGAAGCTGTAGATCATCGCACCGATGCTGATCAGCATATAGAGGATGATCATTACATAGAACAGAGTGTGCATGAAGCCGTATTCCTTGACCAGAATCGTCACTCCGTTTTTTTTCGTCATGGAAAGGCTCGTATAGAACAGCGGAGCCCAGCCGCTGGTCAGTGCTCCCGCAAAAACGATCATGCTGAAAATGAAGAAGCCGATCCGTACAGGCTTCGGAAGCGTGATGTTACAGCGGTCCAGGATACACATCATCATGAACAACATTAAAAATGTGCTGCCCAGATAGATGATATCATTTGCAACGATGGCCTCGTTCAGATTTGTGGAAACCGCGCGCATCAGCGCGCCCAGGTTTGCGATGGGGATAAATGAGAACATCAGGGTGAAATGTACGTCGAAATGCTTATGCCAGATCAGCACATAAAGAAGGGTAAACAGCAAAGAAATCCCAAATGTAACAAAGTAGTAGATCAGCATCCTGTTGTTATCCTCCTTTCAAGCATGAATACACGTATATTTTATCACAATGGCTGTAGAATTGCCATGAACAATCTTTTCCTTGTCATTCCAAGGCCATAATGCTATAATCATGTGGCGTAAAACGCAAAAATAGTTTCAATATTATTAAGGGAGTATACAGATATGTTTAAGATCGTTCGTAAACAATCCCTCAATCCGACTGTGACTTTAATGGAAGTTGAGGCACCCCTGGTGGCACGGAAATGTGAGCCGGGCCAGTTCATCATCCTTCGGGCGAAGGAGGATGGAGAGCGCATCCCGCTTACCATCGCAGGCTATGACCGTGAGAAGGGGACCATCACCATTATCTTCCAGATCGTAGGCGGAACGACAGAAATACTGAATTCTCTGGAAGAAGGAGATTTTATTCAGGATTTCGTAGGACCGCTGGGAAAGGAAACCGAGACCGAGGGCCTGAAGAAGGTGGCAGTGGTTGGCGGAGGCGTAGGCTGTGCGATTGCCTATCCCGTGGCTAAGAAGCTGCATGACATCGGCTGTGAGGTACACAGCATCGTGGGCTTCCGGAGTGAGGATCTGATCATTCTCGAGGACGAGTTCAGAGCTGCCAGCGATAAGTATGTGCTGATGACAGATGACGGATCCAAGGGAGAAAAGGGACTGGTTACGGCTGCACTGGAGAGACTCATCGAGTCCGGCGAGGAGTATGACGAGGTCATCGCCATCGGACCGCTGATCATGATGAAGTTTGTGGTTGCAGTTACGAAGAAATATAACGTAAAGACCGTTGTCAGCATGAACCCCATCATGGTGGATGGAACCGGTATGTGCGGCGGCTGCCGCCTGACAGTAGGCGGAAAGACAAAGTTCGCCTGCGTGGACGGCCCGGACTTTGACGGATTTGAAGTTGATTTTGACGAAGCAATGGCTCGCGGAGCATCCTACAGGCCCTTTGAACAGAAGGCAAGAGAAGAGGCCTGCAACCTGCTAAAGCAATGAGCCATGCACAGACGCGAGAGGCGGCATGGCGAACGCCATTGAAATAAGATAGAGGAGTAACGGAAATGCCGAACATGTCTATGACAAAGAATCCGATGCCTGCACAGGAACCGGATGTAAGAAATAAGAATTTTAACGAGGTTGCTCTGGGTTATACAGAAGAGCAGGCCATCGATGAAGCAAACAGATGTCTGAACTGCAAGCACAGGCCCTGCGTCGGCGGATGTCCTGTACAGATCGAGATCCCCGCATTTATCGCGAAGGTGGCTGAGGGAGATTTCGAGGGTGCGTATGAGGTGATCACAAGATCCAGCTCCCTTCCCGCGATCTGTGGCCGTGTATGTCCCCAGGAGTCCCAGTGCGAGCAGCGCTGCGTGCGCGGTATCAAGGGCGAACCGGTAGCCATCGGCCGTCTGGAGCGATTTGTAGCTGACTGGCATATGGCAAACAGCAAGGAAGCACCTGCAAAGCCCGAACCCAACGGACACAAGGTTGCAGTTATCGGTTCCGGTCCTTCCGGACTGGCATGTGCCGGTGATCTTGCAAAGAAGGGCTACGACGTAACGGTTTATGAGGCTCTTCATATCGCCGGCGGTGTGCTGGCTTACGGTATCCCCGAGTTCCGTCTTCCCAAGGCCATTGTGCAGAAGGAGATCGACGGTCTGAAGGCTCTGGGCGTAAAGATCGAGACAAATGTTGTGATCGGCAAGACCATTTCCATCGACGAGCTCTTTGATGAGTTCGGCTTCGAGTCCGTATTCATTGGATCCGGTGCAGGTCTTCCCCGTTTCATGAATATCCCGGGTGAGAACCTGAACGGTGTATACTCTGCAAATGAGTTCCTTACCAGGATCAACCTGATGAAGGCATATAGGGAGGATTCCAAGACTCCCATCAAGCATCCGAAGAAGACCGTAGTGGTCGGCGGTGGAAATGTAGCGATGGACGCAGCTCGCTGTGCTAAGCGTCTGGGATCAGACGTAACCATCGTATATCGCCGGACCAAGGCTGAGCTTCCCGCACGTGCAGAGGAGGTTGAGCATGCAGAGGAGGAAGGGATCAAGTTTGCATTCCTGAACAACCCGGTGGAGGTGCTGGGCGAAGAAGGATGGGTTTCTGCAGTGAAGTGCCAGGTGATGGAGCTGTCCGAGCCGGATGAGTCCGGACGTCGTAAGCCGGTACCGGTGGAGGGAGAATTCCAGACCATCGAGTGTGACTGCATGATCATGTCCATCGGAACCTCTCCGAACCCGCTGATCAAGTCCACAACAGAAGGACTTGAGACTCAGAAGTGGGGCGGTATCGTGGCAGAAGAGGCAACAGGTCTTACATCCCGCGAAGGAGTGTATGCAGGTGGTGATGCCGTGACCGGTGCAGCTACCGTTATCCTTGCCATGGGTGCAGGAAAGACTGCAGCTGCTGGCATTGACGATTATATTCAAAACAAATAATACTGCGCGCGGGCTATGCCCGCGCATTTGGTATTTTCCGAGGGGAAACGTATGGATGAATCACAGAAGACTGCGCAAGGGGTGCTGAAGGCGTCAACCATCATGGCGATCTCCAACCTTGTTGCCAGTGTGCTGGGCTTTGCCAGAAACATTATCATATCATCTATCTTTGGAATGGGCATCGAAAATGATGCCTATATTTCCGCGTTCACAATTCCTGATTTTATTTACACGATCCTTGTGGGCGGTGCACTGAGTACCGCATTTATTCCCATTTTCAGCGTGTATATCGCAACCGGAAAAAAGGAAGAGGGACTCAGGATGGGCAACACGGTGCTCAACCTGGTGGCGATCCTTGCCATGGGCTTCTGCCTTCTGGGTGAGATCTTCGCACCGCAGCTGGTGAACACCTTCATGCAGTTTGAGGGTGAGGCCTTTACCCTTACGGTGAAGCTGACACGGATCATGTTCTTCCAGTGCTTTTTCATGTGCCTGACCGGTGTATGTATGGGAATCATGCAGTCCTACAAGAACTTTGTCCCCTCTGCGCTGGGATCCATCTACTACAATGTGGCCATCGTTGTATTCGGTGTTCTGCTGTCCCAGGTATTCGGTCTGGGGATCGCAGGCTTCTCCATCAGCGTTGTTATCGGCGCCATGGCGAACCTGGCAGCGCATATCCGTCCCATGTACAAGGTTGGTTTCCGCTATCAGCGGGTGCTGGACCTGAAGCAGGAGGGTATTCGGAAGTTCTTCCGTATGCTGGGACCGGTGCTTCTGGGACTGTCGGTCAACCACATCAATCTGCTGGTCAATCAGTACTTTGCCTCCGGTCTTGGAGACAGTACCGTGTCCTCCATGAAAAATGCCCAGAGTATCAGTCAGCTTCCGGTGTTGATCTTCGGATCAACGATCTCACTTTCGATCTTCCCCACTATGTCGGAGCACTATGCAACAGGCAATATGGAGGAGTACCGGAGAGACTTTTCCTTAAGCTTCCGTACGGTGTTCTTCCTCACCATCCCCGCAGCGCTGGGGATCGTGGCCCTCAGAACGCCGCTGATCCGTGCCATGTACCTGCAGGGGAACTTCAAGGTTTCGGATATCGCCATGATGGCAGGCTTCATGCTGATCTACTCCATCGGAACCATCGGTTATTCCGAGCAGCTGGTACTGAACCGTGCCTTCTTCTCCACCCGTGATACCAAGACACCGATGCTGATCAACGTGGCATGTCTTCTGTTAAATGTGGTATTCAGTATCGTATTCGTACGCCTCTGGGGAGCAAACGGTCTTGCCCTTGCCTTCTCGGCAGCGGGCATCGCAAGCATGATCATGCTGGCAGTCTTTCTGAAGAAGCGGGTTAAAACCCTGAACGGAAAAGAGATCCTGATCTCTTCGGTGAAGACCATGATCGCCAGTGTGGCCATGTTCCTGGTCCTGTTCTTTGCAGCAGGATATCTGGAGAAGGTTCTTCCTCTGGATAGAAAATATATGCAGCTCATCGAGGTGGGCGGACTCTTCGTTGTGGGAGTCGTTGTATTCTTTATCGTTGCAGCCCTTCTGAAGATGCGTGAGGTTGAAGCTGTAAAGAGTATATTCATGAGAAAATTCAAGAAATAAGATTAAAATGTAAGTCCTAATAATAAAAGGTATCGCGTATGAAGAAAGAATTATCCAGACTGGTGCTTTATCATGAGCTGGGGCAGGATCCCATCCTGAAGACCCTGGCCGAGGTTACGGATGCAGTGGAAGCGGAGGACATCGATGCTGTCCGGGAGATCTGCGTGGACCGGATCTATGATGTGATCCGTCGTCTGCTGGAGATCGCCACCTCCTATGCCTTCAATCGGAATCTGTGGCAGGACTATCTGACCTTCCTGCTCATCACCAGCGAGAATCCCTTCTCTCTGACATCAGAGAAGCAGGGGATCCAGGAGGGAAGTGTCCGGCACTTCGCCCGTCAGGATATGGAGACCTTCTGCCGGCTTTATATGTATGACTTCTCTTCTTTGGAGAAGAAGCTGGGGATCGACTGCTTTTCCGTCATCTGCAGCTACAGCTCCGTGCAGAAACGGGCACAGAACTTCAATAAAAATGTAAGTCTTCGGGTTCGGGAAACCAGCGATACCATTTACGATATCCTAAAGGATGTACAGGACGGGGATTATACCACAGCCTCCGAAGCGGTGCTGCAGGTGATCTCAGACTTTTATCTGAAATACGGCGTGGGCATGTTCGGCCTGAACCGTGCCTTCCGGCTGGGGGAGGAAACCGAGGGAGAACTCACATTTGAGCCCATCAACAATACAGAGGAGGTTCATCTGTCGGATCTTGTGGGCTATGAGATCCAGAAGCAGAAGCTGCGGGAGAATACAGAGGCCTTTCTCAGGGGACACCGGGCCAACAACTGTCTGCTCTTTGGCGATGCAGGCACAGGAAAGTCCACCAGCATCAAGGCCCTGATCACGGAGTATTACGGCGAGGGGCTCCGGATGATCGAGCTGTATAAGCATGAGATGAAGAGCCTTTCTCAGGTGATCTCCACCGTAAAACACAGAAATTATAAGTTTATCATTTATATGGATGACCTTTCCTTCGAGGACTTTGAGGTTGAGTATAAGTATCTGAAGGCTGTCATCGAGGGAGGTCTGGAAAGCAGGCCGGACAATGTGCTGATCTATGCCACATCCAACCGCAGGCATCTCATCAAGGAGACCTGGAATGATACCTCGGATGTGGATCTGGAGAAGCACCGGGGAGATACCCTGCAGGAGAAGCTGTCTCTGGTGGACCGCTTCGGGATCAGCATCCCCTATATGAAGCCGAACAAGAAGGAATTCCTTGAGATCGTACGCAGTCTGGCGGCGCGGAATCCGGATATCACACTTCCGGAGGAAGAACTGGAGAAGGAAGCGCAGAAGTGGGAGATGTCCCATGGCGGCTTCTCCGGACGGACCGCACAGCAGTTCATCAACTATATCGCAGGGAAAGAAGCAGGAAAAGAAGCGGGAAAAGAAGCGGAAAAGAGTCAGTAGAGAAAGCAGGGAAGGAATGACGAAAAAGGAACGGGTACTCCTTGTGACGGAGGCTCTGAATCGTGAATATGGAACCGAGGTTGTGACCTATCTTCATTATGAGGAACCCTGGCAGCTGCTCTTTGCCACCATCCTTTCGGCACAGTGTACGGACGACCGGGTCAACATGGTCACCCGGGATCTTTATAAGAAGTATACCAGCGTGGAGGACTTTGCAGAAGCGGAGCTGCCCGAGCTGGAGAAGGATATTTACTCCACTGGCTTCTATAAAAATAAGGCAAAGAACATCAAGGCCTGTGCCGCAGCGCTTCTGGAGCGGCACGGAGGCGAGGTTCCGTCCTCCATCGAGGAGCTGACCGCCCTTCCGGGCGTGGGACGAAAGACTGCAAATGTGGTCCGGGGGAACATTTTCCACGAACCATCTATTGTAGTAGATACCCACGTGAAGCGGGTGTCACGGCTGCTGGGACTTACAAAGGAAACGGATCCCGAGAAGGTGGAGTTTGATCTGATGAAGATCCTGCCGAAGGATCAGTGGATCCTCTACAACATCCAGATCATCGCCGTGGGAAGGACCTGGTGCATCTCCGGACGTCCGAAATGTGCCGACTGCATCCTGCGGGAATGCTGCAAGTCAGCGAAATAGCAGATGACGAAGAATGTGAAGCGCGCGAAGAATGTGAAGATTGTATTAAATGATTTGACATTCGTAGAAGAAACGTGTAGAACAGTATATTATAGAGTTTTTCCGACATAAGACGGGACGAATTCAGAAAGGAATCGAAAATGGTAGATTTCAGCAAGAGAAGAAAAGGCGTTCGTATCGTTGCGGCAGTCATCTGTCTGCTGCTGGTTGCAGGAATGGTGATCGCACTTCTTGTCTAAAGTGCAGAAAGTGAACAAGTATGACGCGTAGGAAGAAATGGCTTCCGGCACTGCTTTTAGTGCTGGCATTTCTTATAGCCGAATTGCCTGCCCTCCCGGCGAAGGCAGCGGAAGTGCTGAAGGTGCGGAACCATATATTCGTGGACGGCATCGATCTCAGCGGTCTGACCGAACAGGAGGCAAAGGCGAAGCTGGAGGCACGTGAAGAATCACTGAAGGACGTTGCCCTTACACTGACCAGTGAGTACGGAAATGTGGAGACGACACTGGGTGATCTGGGGTACTACGGTGATGTGGACGGCGCGGTCCGCCAGGCCATCGGTTACGGAAATACCGGTTCTATCCTGAAGCGGTACAAGGAGCGGAATGCGAAAATCGAAAAGTATGATATCGGGATCAACCGGAGTGTGAGCGATGAGCGGATCACCTCGGTTGTTAATGGTGTGCTTGGAAAGGTATTTGACGGCTCCGCCAATGCTAAGCTGGTGAAGAAGAGCAAGACGGAGGTCAGCGTGGTTCCGGGCAATGACAGCGTTCGACTGGATGCGGAAACCTGCGGAAAGCGGATCGCGGATGCGATCTCCGGGGAATGGGATCACAAGGATATCACGGTTCCTCTCTCCATCGTGGATGATAAGGATGATGAGAGTACGAAGGAGCTTTCCTATATCACAGACCTGCTGGGAACCTATACCACGGAGTTCGGCCTCAGTGATCAGGGAAGAAATCAGAATATCGCCCGGGCGGCAGAGCTGATGAACGGCAAGATCGTTTATCCCGGGGAAGAGGTTTCCACCTATTACACCATCGATCCGGTGGAGGAGAGCAACGGTTATGCACTGGCCGGTGTTTTTGTACACAATGAGGTGGTTCAGGGCGTAGGCGGCGGTGTCTGCCAGATGTCCTCCACATTATATAATGCCCTTCTCTGGGCGGAGATCGAGATCGTAAAGAGGGATTATCACGGACTTCCGGTGAACTATGTTCCCCTTTCCTATGATGCCACCATGGCCGGTGGATATCTGGACCTGATCTTCAAGAACAACCTGGAGCATCCGATCTACATCGAGATCGACTGCAACACGGAAGAGGGATATATCACCGCAAATGTCTACGGTCATGAATACAGAGATCCCCGTCGGACCATATCCTTTGATAATAATATCGTTGAACGGATCGAGATCCCCGAGGAGATCACCTATGAGGAGGATCCGGAGATGGCTCCGGGCACCGAGGAGGTTGTGACAAACGGCAAGGTGGGCTACAAGACGGAGCTCTGGAAGTATGTATATTACGACGGCGAGCTGCAGGACAGCATCCTGATCAACCGCAGTGATTACAGCATGGTTCCGAAGAAGGTAAAGCGTGGACCTGTAAAGGCAACAACGGAAGCGGTCAGCGCGACTACGGAGGCCACAGAGACCTCAGAAGCTACGGAAGCCGAGACCGAGAAAAAGAAGAAAGAGAAAAAGACAGAAGAAGAAACGGAAAAGAAGACAAAGAAGAAAACGGAGCAGAACACCGAGAAGAAGACGGAGAAGAAGAAGGAAAATAAGGAAAAGAAAACGGAAGAGCCCGGCCCTGAGCTGCCAGAGGATCCTGTCGATCCGGAGGGTGCAGGGGATCTCGGAAATTAGAAAGAGCAATCCGATATGGACAAGAATAAAGAGAAAGACCGTCTGTTTCAACCCGCCGGGGGAAGGCTTCTGCAGCAGAGCGTGCTGAAGCATATCCGGCGAAGAGCAGATGGGATCGTGGAGGGGGCTGCGCTCGGTTACGACGCAGCCATCTTTCAAAGTGGAGATAGTTTGATCCTGCAGGGGATC
This sequence comes from uncultured Lachnospiraceae bacterium, assembly GCA_902792005.1. GTDB lineage: Bacteria > Bacillota > Clostridia > Lachnospirales > Lachnospiraceae > Eubacterium_Q. The sequence continues at coordinate 17,828 of CADAXW010000038.1, read as the reverse complement.
GGTGCACAGCCGACCCTGCGGTTTGATGAAACCGCAAGTCTGACGGCGGGAGAAGCTGCGTGGATCACAGCGGAGAACCAGCTGGCGGCCTGCGGCGTTGCTATGTACAGGGGAACTATGGTTCAGGTCCTTCTGGCGGCGGGCATGTCCTGTCCGGAAGAAAGGATCCGCCGTGAAATGCAGCGTTTATCAGCCCTGAGTACGGAGCGGTCCTGTCCCATCGTGGGCGGGAATACGGTATTTCATGGCAGAGGAGACTCCCTTCTGATCCAGGTGGTAATGACAGCGCATCTGGCGGCGGACCGGAACCAGCGGAGGAAGCCGGCAGCGGGAGACCGGGTGTTCTTCCTGGGAGAGACCGGATGTCTGGGAGCGGACCTTCTGGCAAGGAGATGCCATGAGAAGCTGAGGGAACGATTCTCGGAGAGCTATATTGCTTCCATGGAAGCAGAGAAGCAGAGATTCTCCACCATAGAAATGTCCCGCATCGCTTATGAAAGCGGAGCCGTATATCTGCATGATGTTTCAAACTGTGGGGTGCATGCGGCGCTCTATCAGCTGGCGGAGGCAGCGGGAACCGGGATCCGCATCCGGCATGAGGGTCTTCTGATCCGGCAGAGTGTGATCGAGCTTTGTGAAGCGCTGGGGATCAATCCCTACCAGCTGCTGGGTACCGGCGGCCTTCTGGCGGTGGTGCCGGCGGAGAAAGCGGAGGACTTCGCGTCAAAGCTGAGGGAAGCAGGCATTTCCTGCGGCGATGCAGGTGAACTAACGAAGGAAAAGGCAAAGGTCATCCATTCAGAGGATTATCCCATGGAGCGATATCTGAATCTTCCGGAGGAAGATGCGCTGGATGTTGTGATCCAAAACGATGAGATCAAGTAGAGTAAGATAGGAGAAAAGAAATGGAAGAGAAGCGTATGAAGGAAGAAATCCTGGGAATACTGGAGAATAACGGCAGACTGACCGCTGCGGACATCGCAGCGATGATAGACGCATCCGAGGAAAAGGTTGCGGAACTGATCCTTGAGATGGAGAAGGACAAGACCATCTGCGGGTACCGTACCGTGATCAACTGGGAGAAAAACAGTGATGAGAAGGTGACAGCACAGATCGGTGTAAAGATCTCACCGGTCCGGGGCGAGGGCTTCGACCGTATCGCTGCCAGGTTCAGCCGTTTTGAAGAGGTGGATTCCGTATATCTGATGTCCGGATCCTCCTATGATCTGATCCTGATGATCGAGGGGGAATCCATGAAGGATATAGCGCATTTCGTATATGACAAGATCGCACCCATGGAGACGGTTGTATCCACATCCACATTTTTTGTTCTCCGGAAATATAAGGATCACGGCGTCATCCTGGATGATATCCATGAAACCGATGAGCGGATCCAGATCAGGCCGTAACAGCCAGGGAAAGGAAAGAGAATACTATGAAACCGATCAATCAGACTGTTGTAAATATGAAACCGTCAGGGATCCGTAAGTTTTTCGATATCGTAAGTGAGATGCCGGATGCGATCTCACTGGGTGTGGGTGAGCCGGATTTTGACACCCCCTGGCATGTCGTTGATGAGGGAATCTATTCGCTGGAGAAGGGAAAGACCTTTTATACCTCCAACTCCGGACTGATGGAGCTCAGGAAGGAAATCTGTGCCTGGTATCAGCGGAAATACGGCGTGGTTCGTAAGCCTGCCACGGAGGCATTGATCACCGTCGGCGGAAGCGAGGGGATCGATCTTGCCATCCGGGCGCTGGTATCTCCCGGAGATGAGGTGATCATACCGGAGCCCAGTTACGTCTCCTATGTACCCTGTGTGGCTCTTGCAGGCGGAGTGCCCGTGACGATCTCTCTGAAAAATGAAAATGCATTTAAACTGACACCGGAGGA
>CADAXW010000038.1:0-15889 GCA_902792005.1 uncultured Lachnospiraceae bacterium | reverse complement strand
ACTGGAGCCCATCGCGGAGCTGGCGATCAAGCATGATCTCTATGTGATCTCCGATGAGATCTACTCGGAGCTGACCTATGGAGATGCGCCACATTTTTCTATTGCAGCTCTTCCGGGGATGTCCGAGCGGACCATCGTGGTGAACGGTTTCTCCAAGGCCTATGCCATGACCGGCTGGAGACTTGGATATGCACTGGCACCGGAGCTCATCGCAAGGGAAATGACAAAGATCCATCAGTTCTGCATCATGTGCGCCCCCACCACCAGCCAGTATGCTGCAGTGGAGGCGTTAAGGAACGGGGACAAGGATATCGCGAAAATGCGCGAGTCCTACGACAAGCGGCGACATTTTCTGCTGAAGCAGTTTGAGATCATGATCAAGGAGTTCGGCATGTCCAGTGATGAGTTTGCAACGACGCTGCTGAAGCAGGAGGAGCTGGCGGTTGTTCCCGGTTCAGCGTTCGGTGACTGCGGAGAGGGCTTCCTGCGTATCTCCTATGCATACTCCATTGATGAGCTGAGAGAGGCCATGGACCGTATGGGCCGCTTCATCCGCGGGCTGCGGGAAGGAAAGTAGGAGATCGGAAATGATCAATATTGTATTATTTGAACCCGAAGAGGCTCCGAATACGGGGAATATCGGACGCACCTGCGTCTGCATAGGCGCCCGGCTTCATCTGATCGAGCCCCTGGGGTTCCAGCTTACTGATAAAAAGATAAGGAGAGCCGGCCTGGATTACTGGGGCCGGCTCGACGTTACGCGCTATATGGATTACAATGATTTTATGGAGCGTAATCCCGGGGCGGAGGTATACTATGCCACGACGAAGGCGAGATACCGTTACAGCGACGTGCAGTATAAGGACAACGTGTTTATCATGTTCGGGAAGGAGAGTGCCGGTATCCCGGAGGAGATCCTGGTACAGCACCCCGACCACTGCATCCGCATTCCCATGAAGCCGGAGGAACGCTCCCTGAATCTGTCCAATGCCGTATCCATCGTGGCTTACGAGGCCATGCGGCAGATGGACTTCCCGGAGCTGGAGGACAGCGGGAATCTGCACCGTCTCAGCTGGGATGATGAGATCTAATGCGATCCGAAGTGATCTATAGCGATCTAAAGCGATCAATAAGGAAAGAGACATGAATAAACGAACGATACGAGTATTAGAATTTGAAAAGATACTGGAAATGCTCAGTAAGCACGCGGTTTCTCCGGGTGCGAAGAAGCGCTGTCTCCGTCTGGCTCCCAGGAGGGATATGGAGGAGATCGTCCGCCTGCAGTCCGAGACCAGAGACGCGGTGCGGCGTATGGAAGAATACGGAAATGTAGGCTTCTCCGGCGTTCGTGAGCTGGCAGATGTTCTGCGGCTGCTGGAGGTGGGTTCTCCCCTGAACCAGCAGGAGCTGCTGGATATCGCTTCCCTGCTTGAAACCGCAGATCAGGTCCAGAGCTACGGAAAGCGGAGAGAAGCACCGGAGCCGGACTCCCTGACGGACCGGTTTGCAAGCCTGCTGCCGGTAAGAGACGTATCCTCTGAGATCCGTCGCTGCATTCTGTCCGAGGAGGACATCGCAGATGATGCATCCTCGAATCTGAAAAAGATCCGGAGGGAGATCCTGAACTGCGGAAGCCAGCTGCACCAGCAGCTGGATAAGATCGTAAAGCGGGAGGCAGACAGGGGTACGCTGCAGGAGGCGCTGATCACCATGCGTGGCGGCCGTTACTGTATCCCGGTGAAGGCGGAATACCGTTCGAAGTTCCCCGGGATGATCCATGATCAGTCCCAGACGGGAAGCACGGTGTTCATTGAACCCATGGAGATCGTAAATCTGAATAACAAGATCAAGGAGCTGGAGGCTGAGGAGCATCTGGAGATCGAGGCCATCCTGGCAGGGCTGTCGGAGCTGGCAGCGGGAGCGAAGGAGGAGATCCATACGGATATGACGCTTCTCACGGATCTGGACTTTATCTTCGGAAAGGCGAAGTTTGCCAAGGCACTGGATGCGTCAGAGCCCATCTTTAACACGGAAGGGATCATAGAGATCAAGCGGGGGATCCATCCGCTGCTGGAGCGTTCCACTGCGGTTCCGGTTGACATAAGATTAGGAGAGGATTATTCCGTTCTCATCATCACCGGACCGAATACCGGTGGTAAGACCGTGTCCCTGAAGACCCTGGGACTGCTTACTCTGATGGGACAGGCAGGCCTTCATATCCCTGCCATGTACGGGTCCCGGCTTGCCATTTTCCAGGATGTATTTGCGGATATCGGGGATGAGCAGAGCATAGAACAGAGTCTCTCCACATTTTCATCCCATATGAGCAATATAGTTTACATAATTCAACATGCAAAGGAGGATACCCTTTGTCTGTTTGACGAGCCCGGCGGAGGAACCGATCCGGTGGAGGGTGCTGCCCTGGCAGTGTCCATCCTTTCCGAGCTGAAGGCCAGGGGGGCCAGAGTCATGGCCACCACCCATTATACGGAGCTTAAGACCTATGCGCTGTCGGAGCCCGGCGTGGAGAATGCTTCCTGTGAGTTTGATGTGGCCTCGCTTCGTCCCACCTACCGGCTGATGATCGGTATTCCGGGAAGTTCGAATGCCTTTGCCATATCCAGACGGCTGGGACTTCCGGAGGAGATCATTGAAGGGGCCCGCGCCCGGCTGGATGATGATGCCATCAGTATGGATCAGATCCTGACGGAGCTGGAGGAGACCCGGAGGACCATGGAGAAGGACCAGGCGGAGCTGGAACATTACCGGAAGGAAGCGGAGGCTCTTCGAAAGCGGCTTTCCGTGCAGGAGTCAAAGCTTGCGGAGAAGAAGGAGGAGATCCTGGCGAAGGCCCGGGAGGAAGCCCGGGGTATCGTGGAGGATGCGAAGGAAACCGCAGATGCGGCGATCCGGGATTATCAGAAATGGCTGAAAAACCCGGCAGCGGCGGATGCCCGCCGTATGGAGGAGCGCCGTACGGCCCTGCGAAAGAAAAAGGACGGGCTGACCGACCATAAGGAGATAAAGGCAAAGGATTCCGGCCAGAAGAACAGTGATTTTCATATCGGGGACCGTGTGAAGGTCCTTTCCCTGGATACCGAGGGGCATATCATAGCGCTTGCGGACTCCAAGGGTCTTTTCACCGTGGAAATGGGGATCCTCACATCTCGCTTCCCTGCCTCGGATCTTCTGATCCTGGAGGAGAAGAAGGTGTCGGCGCCGAAGGTTCGCGCTGCAGGAGAGGGAAACATGCATAAGGGCTACACCTTTACTCCCGAAATAAACCTGCTGGGCTTTACCGTGGATGATGCCATCATGAAGCTGGATAAATTCCTGGATGATGCCCTGCTGGCACATGCTGCCACGGTCCGTATCGTACACGGCAAGGGCACCGGTGCGCTCCGGAGAGGGATCCATGAACACCTCAGGACCCTGCGGTATGTGAAGGATTACCGGCTGGGTGAGTTCGGTGAAGGTGACGCCGGCGTGACCATCGTAAGTTTATAACAAAATTCTGTCAAAAAAAATCAATTTGTGGTACACTGAAAGATAGTGGAAATCTATGAAGTACAAAGGACAGGTGACTAAATGGATAAACCGAAAATCTTGATCGTTGATGATGATGAGAACATCGCAGAACTCATTTCCCTATATCTGAATAAGGAGTGCTTTGACACCAAGATCGCAGGAGACGGCGAGACCGCTCTGACGGACGTGGAAAGCTATGATCCCGATCTGATCCTTCTGGATCTCATGCTTCCGGGAATGGATGGATATGAGGTATGCCAGCAGATCCGCAGGACCCGGGAAACCCCCATTATCATGCTTTCTGCCAAGGGCGAAGTGTTTGATAAGGTTCTGGGTCTCAAAATGGGTGCGGATGATTATATCATCAAGCCCTTTGATTCAAATGAAATGGTAGCCCGGGTTCGTGCCGTGCTGCGGCGGACAAAGCGGGCGGATGAGCCTGCACCCCAGGAGCGTGCAGAGCGAAAGGGCGATTATGTGGAGTATGAGAACCTGATCGTGAACATTTCCAATTATACGGTTACCTTCTGCGGAAAGAACATCGATATGCCGCCGAAGGAGCTGGAGCTTCTTTACTTCCTGGCAAGTCAGCCCAATCAGGTATTTACCAGAGAGCAGCTTCTGAATCAGCTGTGGGGCTACGACTTCATGGGAGACACCCGGACGGTTGACGTTCATATCAAGCGTCTCCGCGAGAAGCTGGAGGGAGACTTCCCCTGGTCCATCGCAACCGTTTGGAGAGTAGGTTATAAATTTGAGGTGAGATAACATATGCAGCATTCCATTTTGGACCGAATCTATATAGCATTCCTGGCGATACTGATCGTGTCCTTTGGAGTGCTGATTGTTTTTACGTCCTTTATGACGCGCCGCTCACTGGTTTCTGAGAAGCGGGAGACCCTTTCCAACGAGGGAGCCCTCATCGTTTCTCAGACGGTTACGGGTTACGTGTCGGGCCGGTATGACAAGCCGGATCTGGAATATCTGTTCCGCTATTATGCCACCGCGCTGGAAGCGGATGTGTGGTACATCGATGAGTACGGCCGGGTGGTTGCGACCTCCCGCATCGGCAATACGAAGGTGGAGTCGGATGCGGAGATGGAAAGCAGCATCCCGTACAATATCTATCAGCTGGATCCGGAGTATCAGATCGATGCGGAGCATTCCCAGACCGGTAATTTCTACGGCCTTTTCAAGGGCGACATGATCTCCGTAAATGTACCGGTGCACCTGGATCATCTGACGCCCCTGGGAGACGTGATCTCCACGGAGCATAAGGGTGCCCTGATCCTGCATGCCACCGTATCCCAGATCAATGAGCTGCTGCGGAACATTTACAGTATCGTTCTTATTCCCTGTCTGGTTATCATCGTTATCGCCTTCGTCTTTCTGGCAGTCGTTTCCAAGAGGGTCCTTACCCCGGTTAAGAAGCTGTCGGTTGTGGCAAACGAGTATTCCAAGGGGAACCTGGATGTCCGGACCGAGATCCACTCCAACGACGAGATCGGACAGCTGGCGGAGTCCATGGAGTACATGGCGGACGAACTGGCCAAGCTGGAGGACTACCGGCGGGATTTCGTGTCCAACATTTCCCATGATTTCCGGTCGCCGCTCACCTCCATCAAGGGGTACCTTGAGGCCATGAAGGACGGCACCATACCGCCGGAGAAGCAGGCGCGGTATCTGGATATCGTCCTGAACGAGACCCAGCGTCTGACCAAGCTGACCCAGGGACTTCTGGATCTGAACAATCTGGAGAACTACGGCCCCTATCTGAAGCTGAAGGAGTTCGATATCATCGAGGTGATCAATGCGACGCTGAATACATTTGAGATCAAATGTATCGAAAAGGGCGTTGCCATCTACCTGAATAACCATGCCGAGGATACTGTGGTCATGGCGGATAAGACCAAGATCCAGCAGGTCATCTACAACCTGATCGACAATGCCCTGAAGTTCACGCCGAAGGGAAAGAAGATATACGTGACCGTAACCGACAAGGAGAAGGATGACAAGCTCCATATCTCCATCAAGGATGAGGGTATGGGTATGGATGAGGAAACACAGAAGAAGATCTTCATCCGGTTCTACAAGGGAGATTCCTCCCGTGGTAAGGATAAGACCGGTTCCGGCATCGGACTTGCCATCACCAAGGAGATCATCAAGGCCCATCATGAGGTCATCACTGTAAACAGTAAGATCGATGAAGGAACGGAGTTTGTATTCACACTGAGCAAGGCCAGTGCGGTTTACGGTAAAAAATAGCTATTAACCAAGGAGAGATAAATTGAGATACTTAAAAGAGTTACACGAAGGAGAGCATATCTCCGAGATCTATTTTTGCAAAACAAAGGTCGTAGCAAAGTCCAAGACGGATAAAACCTATTACAGCCTGACACTGCAGGACAAGACAGGAACCATTGATGCGAAGGTCTGGAACCTGTCCCAGGGCATCGATCATTTCGAGCCGATGGAATATATCTTCGTGGAGGCCCAGGTGACCTCCTTCAACAATCAGCTTCAGTTAAATGTAACGCGGATCCGCCGGGCAAGAGAGGGAGAGTATGAGGTTTCGGAATACATGCCCTGCTCGCCCTATAACACGGATCAGATGTATGAGGCGCTCCTGAAGCTTATTGCAGATGTAAAGAACCCTTACCTGAATCAGCTTCTGTCCGGCTTCTTCATTGAGGATGAAGCCTTCAAGAAGGATTTCATAAAGCACAGCGCGGCGAAAATGGTTCACCACGGCTTTATCGGCGGTCTGCTTCATCACAGCCTGTTCGTGGCAAAGACCTGCGAATTCCTGGCAAAGCAGTATCCGGTGCTGAACAAGGATCTGCTGGTCACTGCGGCGATCCTCCATGATATCGGAAAGCTGAAGGAGATCTCCCCCTTCCCGGAAAATGATTATACGGATGAGGGACAGCTCCTGGGTCATATCGTGATCGGAGCCATGTGGATCAAGGAGAGGACAGACGCCATCGAAGGCTTCCCGAAGAAGCTGCAGGATGAACTGCTCCACTGCATTCTGTCACACCACGGAGAGCTGGAATTCGGTTCCCCGAAGAAGCCGGCGCTGATCGAAGCAGTCGCACTGTCCTTTGCGGACAATATGGACGCGAAGATCGAGACATTTACGGAGTTTCTCTCAGCAAATGAGGAGAACACAGGCTGGCTTGGCTTTAATAAGTTTTTGGATTCAAATGTAAGACACACGGAATCATAGCTGTCCGAAAGTGAGGCGCCTATGAAGCAGTATCTGAAGGATAACAAGAAGAGGCAATCGTTCCCATGGCTGATGCTTCGGCTGGTGGTTTGTTCCTTTGCGTCTCTTGTTATGGCCATGAACATCAATTCCTTTGTTCATACCGCCGGTCTGATCCCCGGCGGGGCCAGCGGTCTGACGCTGCTTCTTCAGGAGGTCGCTAAGAAGTATTTCGGACTGACGCTTCCGTATACGGTGATAAACCTGGCAATCAATGCGGTCCCGGTCTATATCGGCTTCCGCTTCATCGGAAAGAAGTTTACACTGCTTTCCTGCTGGGTCATCGTTCTCACCAGTGTGCTGACGGATGTTCTGCCGGCCTACCCGGTCACCAGAGATCCTCTGCTGATCAGTGTGTTCGGCGGCGTGATCAACGGGACGGCCATCAGCCTTTGTCTGATGATGGATGCCACCAGCGGAGGAACGGACTTCATATCCATCTTCCTGTCTGAGCGGCGGGGCATCGATTCCTTCAACATCACGCTGGCCATCAATGCCTGCATCCTGGTGGCAGCGGGGATCCTGTTTGACTGGAGCAAGGCGCTGTACTCCATCATATTCCAGTACGCGTCCACCGTGTCCATCCGGATCCTGTATCGGAAATATCAGAAGGCCACGCTCTTTATCGTAACCAATAAGCCCCGTGAGGTCTGCGAGGTCATCAATGACATCACAAACCATGGCGCCACCATCCTGGAGGGAGAAGGCTCCTATGAGCATTGTGAGAGAAATGTGGTCTATTCCGTTGTTTCCAGTGCGGAGGCCAACCGGGTGGTAAATAAGGTGAAGCTGGCGGATCCGGAAGCATTCGTAAATGTGATGAAGACGGAGCGTGTTACCGGACGGTTCTACCAGAGGCCGACGGATTAAGCGGCAGAGACACGAGAAACAGGGGAAACAGATAACGCAGGAGATGGGTGAAAGATTTTGCTTTTCTCCGCGAACAGTGTATAATGAAAAAAGCTGAGCCGGTGATCCCGGAGTCATCTGCTCAGGTTTATAAAGAATCTATATCATAAATATGAAAAGGAAAGAGGATCAAATGGGACGTTATTTTGGAACAGACGGCTTTCGTGGAGAAGCAAACTGTGATCTGACAGCAGATCATGCGTACAAGATCGGACGTTTTCTCGGTTGGTATTACGGAGAACTGAAGCGCCAGAACGGCAGAGATGAGATGCCTCGGATCGTGATCGGAAAGGATACACGCCGGTCCAGCTATATGTTTGAGTATGCACTGGTAGGCGGTATTGTTGCATCCGGTGCGGATGCATATCTGCTGCACGTAACAACGACACCATCCGTAGCCTATGTAACACGGATGGACGGCTTTGACTGCGGGATCATGATCTCCGCCAGCCATAATCCCTACTATGATAACGGGATCAAGCTGCTGAACGGTTCCGGTGAGAAGATGGAGGAGTCTACCATCGCCCTCATCGAGGATTTCCTGGATGGAAAGGTAACGATCTTTGATCAGGAATGGACAGAGCTTCCGCTGGCGAAGAAAGAGCACATCGGCTGTACCGTGGATTATGTGGCAGGCCGAAACCGTTATGTGGGCTATCTGATCTCCCTGGGTCAGTATTCCTTCAAGGATAAGAGGATCGCGCTGGACTGCGCAAATGGTGCAGCCTGGAATATCGCAAAGTCCGTTTTTGATGCGCTGGGTGCAAAGACCTATTTGCTGAATGCGGAACCCAATGGAACAAACATTAACCGTGATGCAGGCTCCACCCACATCGAGGGACTTCAGAAGTATGTGCTGGACAACCATCTGGATGCCGGCTTCGCATACGACGGAGATGCAGACCGCTGTCTGGCAGTGGATGATAAGGGACAGGTGATCACAGGAGATCATATCCTCTATCTCTGCGGCGTTTATATGAAGGAGCGCGGCGATCTGATGAACAATACCGTAGTGACTACGGTTATGTCCAACTTCGGTCTGTACAAGGCCTTTGACAAGCTGGATATCCAGTATGCCAAGACTGCAGTCGGTGACAAGTACGTCTATGAGTATATGCAGCAGTACGGCTGCCGCATCGGCGGTGAGCAGTCCGGACATATCATTTTTTCCAAGTACGCCACCACCGGTGACGGAATCCTTACCTCACTTAAGATCATGGAGGTTATGATGGCAAAGAAGCAGAAGCTGTCCGAGCTGGTAGCACCTCTGAAGATCTACCCGCAGGTTCTTAAAAATGTGCGTGTGAAGGACAAGAAGGAGGCGCAGGATGATCCGGATGTTCAGGCAAAGGTAAAGGAAGTGGAAGAGAAGCTGGGTGACAGCGGACGTATCCTGGTGCGTGAGTCCGGAACAGAGCCGGTAGTACGTGTCATGGTAGAGGCTTCCACAGAGGATATCTGCGATGAATATGTGGCTTCCGTGGTTGATGTGATCAAGGCAAAGGGGCATGTGGTAGAATAAAAGAAGAGCCCTGCAGCTCATACATGAAAATGTGAGCTGCAGGGCTCTTCTTTTTTTAGTTTGCGCTATACCAGAGATCCTGCGAGTTGATGTCTATTCCCTTGGCAGCGAAGAGTTCGCTGACAGATACGATCTGGTATCCTTCCTCGATGAGTGCCGGAAGCAGTCTTTCGATGGCCGGAGTTGTGGTCTCATGAATATCATGGAAGAGGATGATGTCGCCGTCCTCCACGGACTCAAGTACCAGCGGTACGATCTGATCCGGATCCCGGGACTGCCAGTCGAGGGAATCCACGCTCCAGCGGATCAGAGGCTCCTTGATGGTAGCCTTGACTGTGTCGTTAAAGCCGCCGTAGGGAGGTCTTACCAATGCAGGTCTTACGCCTGTAATGGACTCGATCTCATCGGCAGCGCTGTTAACCTCCTGCAACATTTCCGATTCGGAAAGTTTCTTCAGATTCTGATGATCCCAGGTGTGGTTAGCCAGCTCATTTCCGGTGGAATGGATACGCTTCACAACCTCCGGGAAGTAGCTTGCGTTCTGACCAAGCATAAAGAAGGTCGCATGACAGTCATACTTTACAAGAAGATCCAGGATCTTATCGGTATTGGTTTTGGAAGGTCCGTCATCAAAGGAGAAAGCCACCATCTTTCCGGTGTTCTTCTTCGGCTTCTTGCCCTCCTCTGTGGTTTTCTGACCGGTTGCCGTTTCCGTTGCCTTTTTCTTCTCAGTTGCCTTTTCCGTGGTCTTGGTTTCCGTCTTTTTGTCTTTTCCCTGTTTCTCGGTTGCCTTCTCTGTGGTCTTCTTTGCTTCTGTCTTGTTGGTCAGAGCTGCGTACTCTTTGTTGGAGACCTCAAGATTCTCGCTGGTCAGCAGGGTGTTCTTCACGTAATCCTTCAGATTATTGTAGGGGGTCACAGTGGATGTGCTGTCCCCAAAGAACTCGATCCCGTTATGAACCAGAAGATACTGATCTGTGTATGCGCTTCCGATCTGAGCCTTATATCCGTTTGAGAAGAGATCATCCAGAGTGATGCGCTTCTTGGAACTGAGATCGTAGTTCAGGAGCTGAACCTTCTGCTTAAACTCGGTTTCACCGGCGTTCTTGGACATGGAGGTCAGTCGGACACTCACCAGATTCTCATTTACCTTGATGGTGTCGATGGCATTGATGTAGGCACCCTTTTTGGCTTCATCCACCGATCCGGCAGTGGAAGCCTGCTTTTTCAGGTCGTCAATGTCTTTCTCTACTAGTCCGTTTACTTCTTTATCAACGAAGGCGAAGGAACTGAGTGTCTGCTTCTGGATCTCGCAGTTTGATTCATTTAATTTCACTTCCGTGAGCTCGCCGAATTCCTGTGAGGTTGATTTTAACTCAGGCATCGCCAACTTGTTGTCACCCTTGGTTATGATCAGATCGACTACCAGATATAAGCCGACAGATAATACAACCAGGATGAGAACACGTAATAAATTCTTCATAATATATGGTTGCCTCCTCTTTTCAATTCATTATAGAAAGGTTAACCATAAAATGCAAGGGCATTTTTCACTTGACAAAAGAACAAATTCTCGATATAAAAGAATACGTGCGTTTTTAAAAAAGGCACTTCGGAGGGCGCGCAAATGCTCCGAAAAATGATACACAATGTAATACCATGAGGGGAGATTTTGAGAAATGAATAAAACAGAGTTTATCGCAGCACTTGCAGAGAAGACAGGAATGAAGAAGACAGATGCTGAAAAGGCTGTTAAGGGCTTTACAGAGCTGGTTGCAGAGACACTGAAGACCGGTGAGAAGGTTTCACTGGTTGGTTTCGGTACATTTGAAGTACTGGAGCGTGAGGCACGTGAGGGACGCAACCCCAGAACCGGTAAGAACATGACGATCCCGGCATCCAAGGCTCCGAAGTTCAAGGCAGGCCGCGGCTTAAAGGAAGCAGTGAACGAGAAATGAGACTGGATAAATACCTGAAGGTTTCACGTCTGATCAAGCGGCGCACCGTGGCAAATGAGGCCTGCGACGCCGGACGTGTTTCCGTCAACGGAAAGCCTGCCCGCGCCTCCTACGACGTAAAGGTGGGAGATGTGATCGAGATCGCCTTCGGCAATAAAAATGTGAAGGCAGAGGTTACGAAGGTGACGGAAGCAATCCGCAAGGAAGAAGCGGGTGAAATGTTCCGAATTATCTAAAAAATGCTTGCAATTCCCTAAAAAGTGTGACAAAATGAAGTGTACGATTGATTTACATAATAGGGAGTGAAAATGGTTCGAGCATCGAGAAGAAAATCGAAAACCGGCCTCTTTCTGGTCCTGGTTGTAGTTCTGGTGGTTATTGTTGCTGCCAGTATCAAAGCGGTTAGTCTGCACGGAAAAAGCGAGGAGCTTTCTGTGACAGAACGGCAGATGGAATCACAGATCGAAAGTCTGAAGACCCAGGCTACCGAGCTGGAGAACCGCGAGAAGTACATGCAGACCAAGAAGTACATCGAAGATGAGGCAAAAAACAAGCTGGGACTTGTATATCCGGATGAGATCGTAATTCGGCCCAGCAAAGGAAATTGAGATTATTGGGCAGTGCCGGAGATGGCACTGCCCTTTTTGTATAGCACGGAGGAAGCATGGTAGAGAAGGTACTCAGCTTCATAAAGGAACAGAATATGATTCCGGAGGGAAGCCGGGGGATCGCTGCCGTATCCGGAGGAGCGGACTCCATGTGCCTGATGCATATCCTGCATGAGTTGGCTCCCATCCTTAAGATGGAGTTCACTGTATTTCATCTGAACCACGGGATCCGGGGAGAAGAGGCCGAGCGGGATGCGGAGCATGTAAGGCGCGCGGCGGAGGAGCTGGGACTCCCATGCTGTATCCGAAAGGTGGATGTTCCCGCCCTGGCAAAGGAGCAGGGTATATCACTGGAGGAGGCCGGCCGCAGGGCAAGATATGACAGCCTGGCGGAGCTGAAGGAGAAGACCGGAGCTTCCTGGCTGGCGCTGGCTCACCAGAAGGAGGATCAGGCGGAAACCATCCTCTTTCATATCATCCGGGGAACGGGTATCCGGGGCCTCAGAGGGATCCGGCCCGTTCAGGGAGACAGGATCCGTCCGCTTCTTGACTGCTCCAGAGCCGAGATCGAGCACTGGCTTGACAGCCGCGGAATTGAATATGTGACGGATTCAACCAATCTGGAAAATGAATATACCCGGAATCGGATCCGGAATCATATCTTTCCGATGCTTCAGGAACTGAACCCGGGAGTGAAGGAACATATGCTTTCTCTTGCAAAGCAGGCAAATGAATTGTATGATATTCAGGAGCAAATGGTAGAACGGCTGAGAGAAAGCTGTGAGTATCGTCTTTCCGACGGCTCTATGGTCAGCCATGAGGATTGGAAGAAGATGGATGAACTGGGGGCACCGGTCAAGCTTCCGGACTCGCTGATAGAGGAACGGGGGTCTGTCGGAATCGGAGATGTCCTATTAGGAGAGCTGATTCTCTCAGAGATCGGCCGGATCGCGGGACATCGGAGAGATGTGACCCGGGAGCATATCGCATCCGTTATAGAGCTCTTTTCGAAAGAGACCGGAAAGAAGGTGGATCTTCCAAGAGGCGTGGAGGCTCTGCGAAGCTTTGATGGCGTGATACTGCGGAGGAAGGGCCAGGTGTCGGAACCGGGTTCGGGCATTCGGGTTCTTACCATCGAGAAGCAGCCGTATTATCCGGGCTTCCCTTATCCGGAGGGTGAGGAGGAGAAGGCCATCGATGCAGCCACTGTTAAGGGTACGCTGCGTCTCAGGACTCCAATGCCGCAGGATGAGATCGTGATCAATGCAGAGGGTGGAAGAAAGAAGCTCTCCAGGTTCTTTACGGATCATAAGGTTGCGAAGGAAGACAGGGCTGACTGGCCGGTGGTTGTGGATGATGAGAAGGTGATCTGGGTCGTAGGACTGAGACTTGCAGAAAACTGCAAGTTGACAGATGATACTCGAGAAGTTTACATAATTCGAGTTAGTGAGTAGAATCTTATATACCAGATGATATATAATAACGGAGGACCTTGTTATGGATGTGAATATTGAAACATTGATCGATCAGGAAACTCTGCAGAAACGGATCCGCGAGATGGCGGAAGAACTGGACCGGGAATATGAAGGGAAGGAGCTTCGGGTGATCGGGATCCTGAAGGGAAGCGTTTACTTTATGTGTGAGCTGACCAGATATATGAAAACCCCGGTGACACTGGATTTCCTGTCGGTTTCCAGCTATGGAAACGGCATGGAATCAACCGGAGTGATACATTTTAATAAGGATCTGGATGAACCCATTGAAGGAAGGGATGTGATCCTGGTGGAGGATATCATGGACACCGGACGGACACTCAGCTTTCTGATCAATGTGCTGAAGGAGCGGAAGCCCGCCAGCCTGAAGGTCATCACGCTGCTGGACAAGCCTTCCAGACGTCTGGTGAAGATCGAACCGGCCATCACCGGCTTCACTATTCCGGATCGGTTTGTGGTGGGTTACGGATTGGACTATGCTCAGAATTATCGAAATCTTCCGTACATCGGAGTGATAGAATAAAGGCAAAGAGGAAAGCCAAAGAGGAATAAGAAAAGAGGAAACACTATGGAAAAGCGGACAAGGGTCGGAGGAATATTTGTATATATCCTCATCCTCATCCTGATGCTCGGGATCGCCAACACGCTCCTGAACAGAAAAGGAAATGTCCAGATGGACTATACGAACGAGACATTAAAACGTGAGATCACCGAGAAACAGGTGGTGCGCGTGGAGATCAAGCAGAATTCGGAGGTTCCTACCGGAACCGTGCTGGTGGTACGAAACAACGGAGATCTGGTGTTCTACACACCGAATGTCAGTGACACCATACGGGTTCTTGAGGATTCCAAGGAAAAGATCCCATTTGAGGTGAGCGATGTGGATCGTCCCTCCATTTGGGTGAAGCTGATGCCGTATATCTTTGCAGTGGTACTGGCCCTCATCGTCATCTTCTTCATGATGGCACAGTCTGCGGGTGCAGGCGGTGGCGGCGGAGCGAACAACCGTCTGATGAACTTCGGCAAGAGCCGTGCAAAGAAGGATATAAAGACAGGGATCACATTTAAGGATGTGGCAGGCCTTGTGGAGGAAAAGGAGGAGCTTTCGGAGGTCGTTGACTTCCTGAAGGATCCTGAAAAGTATACAAGAATGGGTGCGCGGATCCCCAAGGGTATCCTGCTGGTGGGCCCTCCGGGAACCGGAAAAACCCTGCTGGCAAAGGCCATCTCCGGAGAGGCGGATGTACCGTTCTTCTCGATCTCCGGTTCGGACTTCGTGGAAATGTTCGTCGGCGTGGGTGCTTCCCGTGTGCGTGATCTGTTCGCGGACGCAAAGCTGAATGCGCCCTGTCTTGTGTTTATTGACGAGATCGATGCGGTAGCACGTCGTCGCGGCGCCGGTCTGGGCGGCGGTCATGACGAGCGCGAGCAGACGCTGAATCAGCTGCTGGTTGAGATGGATGGCTTCAGTGAGAACGAAGGCATCATCGTGATGGCAGCCACAAACCGTGTGGATATCCTGGATCCGGCCATCATGCGACCCGGCCGTTTCGACCGGAAATGCGCTGTCGGACGTCCGGATGTGAAGGGACGCGAGGAGATCCTTCAGGTACATACAAGAAATAAGCCGCTGGCGGAGGATGTGGATCTGCACGCCATCGCCCGTACAACCGCAGGCTTCTCCGGTGCAGACCTGGAAAATCTGATGAATGAGGCGGCCATTAACGCAACCCGGGATGACAGAAAGTTCATCAAGAAGGCGGATGTGGACAAGGCCTTC
The DNA here is from genome assembly GCA_902792005.1 of uncultured Lachnospiraceae bacterium. Taxonomy (GTDB): domain Bacteria; phylum Bacillota; class Clostridia; order Lachnospirales; family Lachnospiraceae; genus Eubacterium_Q. Next base: position 823 of record CADAXW010000038.1, on the reverse strand, counting down.
GTGAAGGTAGGGATCGGTACGGAGAAGAAGTCCCGTCTGGTTCCTGAGAAGGAACGCCGGATCACGGCGTACCATGAGGCAGGACATGCGATCCTGTTCCATGTTCTTCCGGAAATGGGACCGGTATATACCGTATCCATTATTCCTACGGGAGTTGGCGCGGCAGGCTATACCATGCCTCTTCCTGAGAATGATAACGTCTTTAATACGAAAGAAAAGATGCTTCAGGAGATCCAGGTGGATTTCGGCGGCCGTATCGCTGAAGAGCTGATCTTCAATGACGTGACCACCGGTGCAAGCCAGGATATCCGGCAGGCATCCAAGATCGCAAGAGATATGGTGGTTCGGTATGGCTTCTCAGAGAAGGTGGGAACCATCAACTACGAAACCGCTGAGGACGATCAGGTCTTCGTGGGCCGGGACATCGGCCATGAGGCACATTACAGTGAGTCTGTAAAGGCCCTCATTGACTCCGAAGTAAAGCGGATCATCGATGAATGCTATGAAAAAGCGAAGGAAGTCATCCTGAAGCATATGGATGTGCTGCATAAAGCAGCAGAATTGCTTCTGGAAAAGGAGAAGATCACCGGAGAAGAATTTTCCATGTTGTTCAAATCTGACAAAACAGAGCCTGAAACTGTGTCAGAATAGCTAAAACAGCCAGGGGGTTCACATACGTGTTGGCATATTTACTAAAAAAAATCGTAAAACTTTTTCATCTTTGGGCACACTTCGAAACTGTTTTGCGTATAATAACACTTGTAACCCCCAATACATTATAGTTTTTTGCTACACCCCATAAGTAACAAAATACCTTCTCCAA
>CADAXW010000037.1 GCA_902792005.1 uncultured Lachnospiraceae bacterium | reverse complement strand
CGTGGGGAGTGAGTGATAAAAGAGCCGGCGTGACACAGCGCCATGCGTGACGACGGGGACAGTCCCCTATGTCACGTTTTCCTGGGAAAACGTGACAGCGGGGACTGTCCCCTTAGTCACGCTGGCGTACCCCTTAGTCACGCTGGCGCACCCCTTAGTCACGCTGGCGCACCCCTTGTCACGCATGGCGCTTTGCCACACTACAGTATTACATGGAACACATTCCCGTCAGCCGTGGCCTCGGCCCGGATCGTTCCTTTATGTGCTTCAACAATGCCGTCTGCGATGGAGAGTCCCAGTCCATAGCCGGCGGTTTTTTCGCGGGAGCTGTCGGCCCGGTAGAAGCGGTCGAAGAGGTGTGAGAGCTCTTCCGCAGTCATAGGCGTTCCTTCGTTGGCTACGGACAGGTGAGCCGTCCTGCGTCCGGACTTCTTTTCCCGTTTCAGGCTAAGGGTTACATGCGACTTCTCCTTGCTGTATTTCAGTGCGTTGTCCAGAAGGATCTCGATCAGTCTCCGGAGCAGCACCCGGTCGCCGTTTATCATGATGTCCGGCTCCACTTCTCCGATCAGGGTTTTCCCGGCTTCAAAGAAGACGGCTTCCCAGGTGAGGAGTGCGTCGTCCGCAACCTCGCTGAGGGAGACATCCGAGAAGTTTTCGGGATGCTGTCCCACATCGCCACGGGCCACCTCCAGGAGTTCGCCGATGAGTTCCTTCATGCGGAGGCTTTCCTCCCGCACATTGTCCATGCGATGCAGGTTGCGCTGCAGCTTGCTGAGGGAAATGTCGGTCCGCTCGGCCTCGGGCTCTGCTTCGTCAACCAGCCTCTGGAGTGAGCGGTCCACCATGTCCGTGTTGGACATGATCACGGTAAGCGGTGTTTTCAGCTCGTGAGAAGCGTCGGCAACAAATCGACGCTGATCGTCCCACGCGCGTTCCACCGGTCTGGTAGTGATCCTGGAAAGCCAGATGGAGAGTACGAACATGACCACGATGACGGCCAGACTGATCCAGATGGAACGGATCAGCTCGCTGTTCAGAAGAGAGATTTCATTTGAGATATCCGCAAATGCCACTGCTACGGTTCCGTCGTTCATTTTCTTTCGCTGGTAGCGAAGGTTATGATCGGATATGCTTCCGATCTCATCCTCCTGGTCGAGAGCAGCCTGCACGATGCTTTCCACATCCGTAGTATCGATAAAGAAAATGTTGTTCCGTCCCACCGTGATGGTTCCGTCGGTGTTATAGAATGCCACCAGGATCGCTACACGGTCCTCCCGTTCTCTGAAATTGGATAATCGATATTCCGGGTTCTTTTTTGAATATCGGTCCTCAGATCGGTCCTCAGATCGGTCCTTTCGTCCCGGAAGATCCTCCGGATCCGGAAGACCCTCGTTCCATTCCCAGGGAAAGTCGGACTTTTCCAGCGCCTGGCTGAGAGCGGCCTTGGAGTCATTTTCCATGGTCCGCTTGGAGGTGTAATACTGAACCCCGAAGATGGTAACTAAAAAAAGCACCACAATAGACATCATGGTGATGATAAACTCAATCCGCAGCCTCCGAATAACCGGATTACCCGGTTTCTTATCTTTTTTTCTTTTTTTCCCTTTTTTAGCCTGGTCCGGCTTTTTTACATTTGTATCTTCCATATTTTACGCCTCATCCAGATGGTAACCAACCTTCCGGACCACAGCGATGGACACCCTGGATTTCAGGGCCGTCAGCTTCTTGCGCAGGAAGGAGATATATGCCTCCACGTTGTTGTCACCCGCATCCGAATCGTAGCCCCAGATCTTATTGATCAGGGTTTCCTTGGAGAGGATGTTCTTTCCGTTGATCATGAGATAACGCATGAGCTCGAATTCCTTGGCGTTCAGCTTGATGGACTTGGCGCCGCAGGTCAGCTCACAGGAAGAGGGAGAGAGAGTAAGATCGCCAAATGTAACATTTTCCGGTACAAAATCCGTCTTTCTCCGCATGATGGCGTGAAGAGTTGCAACCAGCTCCTCATTCTCAAAGGGCTTCGTGAGATAGTAGTCCGCACCCAGGTTCAGTCCCTGAACGCGGTCCACCAGTTCCGTGCGCGCGGTGAGCATCAGCACCGGTGTGGAGATCCCTTCCTCCCGGAGCTGCTTCAGAATGTCGAAACCGTTCATGCCGGGCAGCATGACATCCAGAACGATGGCATCATAAATGCCGGAGGAGGCGTCGTAAAATCCCTCTTCACCGTCGTTCTGAATATCCACCGTGTCACCGGATTCTTCGATGATATCAGCAATGGTTTCAGCGAGTCTCTTTTCGTCTTCAACTACGAGAATTCTCATTGGCACTCACCTCCGCGAGTTCGTAATTAAAATGTGTCCGCGCGGCTTTTCCCTTTCTTCCGGCAAGAATACCGGGGAATCCCCTGTCGATATATGCATTAAACTCCGTTGCTGCTATGTTGTAGCTGGAACCGGAGGTGATGAGATCCGTCCGGATGCTGTTAAAGCGCTCCAGCAGCTTGGCAAATTCAGGATCCTCCTTAAACTCGGGATGCTCCTCCAGAATGGGCTGGATCTTCTTCCACCGGCGGAAAAGCTCGGTGCAGGTTGCCATCTGAAGGGAAACGGGCATACCGATGGAAAGGCTGAGGGGCTTTGTCAGCTCCTCGTCCAAAGTGATATCCTTTTCCTGAAGGTACTTGGTGATCTGCGTGTAAATGTGGTTTCGATCCCAGATCAGTGTATCGACATCTCCGGCGCGATTTCTGACCTTGCTGTCAAGCTTGTTCAGCTTGCTCATAAAGTACATATAGAGTATTGCGAGTATGACGATCACACCGAATACGATAAGACCTAAAACACCCAAGAGAGAAATCCTCCTTAACCTCATTATTTCCTTGAATTTTACCACATTTTCCTATAGAATAGAACATATTTTTTATACCTTATTCTTATTCTATATTGATAAGCGTATCTCATGAACCTAAAATTAAACTGAAAAAAGGATTGGACATAAAATGGAATCATTATCGACGAAACGTCTTATCGCGCAGAGCTTAAAGGAACTGTCAGAGGAGAAGCCCTTTGATAAGATATCGGTCGGAGAGATCGCTGCCAGAAGCAATGTGAATCGGCAGACCTTTTACTACCACTTTCAGGACAAATATGATCTGCTGAAATGGATCTATAAAGAGGATTATTTCTTTCCGAATATGCAGAACCTCAACTTCGACAACTGGGATCAGTGCCTGCGTGGCATCCTGGAGTCTGTGCGGGCGGACAGGAGATTCTGCGTAAATACCATCAGGCATACGGAGCAGGAGGTGACGGAGCTCTTTCTTGCAGATACGGTGCACATCTTTGATGTGGCACTGGATCTTTTGAAGAACCAGTCTGCGGAGAAGGAGAAGACCCTTCGCCGTGTGGACCCGGAGGAGCAGAATTTCATTGCCCGCTTTTTTGCGTACGGTGTCTGCGGCATTCTCGTGGAGTGGATCGAGAAGGGCATGAAGGAGGAGCCGGAGGTGGTGGCGCACAGGATGCGCAATCTGCTGAATACCTGCAAGGAGCTGGCGTATAAGCAGGTCCTGGAGGAAAACGAGGAGAAATAATAGCAAAACAAAATAAATATGAACTTTTTGTCATATTCGTAAAATTGTATAATGATAAAAAACATCTCGAAGTTTATAGTATTGACTAACCGGAAACAATGGGTTTCCGGTTAGTGTGTATTATACATTTGGAGGTGTTTTTTTCATGAAAGGCTTTGGACATGCAGTCGTAAGACTGCGGATTCCGATCCTGATCCTGGCGGTGGTCCTTCTGATCCCGGCAGCCATCGGGTATCTGAATACCAGAACCAACTTTGATATCCTTTCATACCTGCCGAAGGAGATCGAGACCATGAGGGGTCAGGAGATCCTGGCAAACGACTTCGGAACAGGTGCCTTCTCCCTCATCGTTACGGAGGGGACAAAGGATAAGGACATCAAGAGGATGGCAGAGCAAATGGAGCAGGTGGAACACGTAAAGCGTGTTCTGTGGTACGGCTCCCTGATGGATATCTCAATTCCGGTGGAGCTGCTTCCCTCGAAGTACACGGAGATACTGAAGAACGGAGATGCTGTTCTGATGATCGCTGTCTACGATTCCACCATGTCTTCGGATGAGACCATGCAAGCCATCGAGGAAATACGGAAGATCACCAACGATCAGACCTACATCAGTGGTATGTCGGCCATCGTTGTGGATACCAAGGATCTGTCGGACGTGGAAGTGCCCATGTATGTAGTGATCGCATGTGTGCTCTGTCTCATCGTTCTGACGATCACCATGGATTCCTTCCTGATCCCCGTCATGTTCCTTCTCAGTATCGGTTTTGCGGTTATCTATAACCTGGGATCCAACTTCATCCAGGGTGAGATATCCTATCTGACAAAGGCTCTGGCTGCGGTGCTGCAGCTGGCGGTAACCATGGACTATTCCATTTTCCTCTGGCACAGCTACTGTGCGGAAAAGGAGGTTTCCCACGGTGATAAGAAGGAAGCCATGGCAAATGCCATCAACGAAACACTGGCTTCCGTAGTGGGCAGTTCCATTACCACCATCGCCGGTTTCGTTGCCCTCATGTTCATGAGCTTTACCATGGGTCTGGATATGGGTATCGTTATGGCAAAGGGTGTTGCCATCGGCGTTATCTGCTGCGTAACCGTCCTTCCGTCCATGATCATTGTACTGGATAAGGCCATTGAGAAGACAAAGCATAAAGCTCTGATGCCTGACTTTTCCAAGGTAAGCAAATGGATCGTGAAACATTTTTATATTGGACTGATCCTTTTTGCAGTACTGATCGTTCCGGCCTGGTACGGACAGTCACATAATGAGGTTTATTACAATCTGGATTCCTCCCTTCCGAAGGATCTGGAGTGTATCGTAGCCAGTGAGAAGCTGCAGGAAAAGTTCAACATGAACTCCACACATATGATCCTGATGGACAGCAATATCGATTCCAAGCAGGTAAATCATTTTGTGGATGAAGTAAAGAAGATCGACGGTGTAAAAACCGTTATTGGTATTGATTCCATTCTGGGTCCCATGTTCCCCAGGGATATGGTTCCGAAGAAGCTGCAGGAAATCCTGGATAACGGTGAATACAAGCTGCTGTTCGTCATGTCCGAGTACCGCGTTGCGACGGACGAGGTAAATGCCCAGTGCGACAGGATCAATGAAGTACTTGACAAATATGACTCCAAGGGTATGCTGATTGGTGAGGCTCCCTGTACGGAGGATCTGATCAAGATCACAGATCGTGACTTTAATGTGGTTAACTGGGTGTCCATCCTTTTGGTTGGAGTCATTGTCCTGGTGGTGTTCCAGTCCCTCTCCCTGCCGGTGCTTCTGGTAGCGGTGATCGAGTTCGCCATCTTCATCAACATGGGAATTCCGTATTACACCGGAACGGTGCTGCCCTTCGTTGCATCCATCGTTATCGGAACCATACAGCTGGGTTCCACGGTAGACTACGCGATCCTGATGACAACGAAATACAAGGGAGCCCGGGTTTCGGGCTATGCTAAGAAGGAGGCGGTGGAGTATGCGTTGTCCAATTCCATGGCATCCATCATCGTCAGTGCACTTTCCTTCTTCGCAGCGACCGTCGGTGTCGGTGTGTATTCAAGAATCGATATGATCGGTTCCCTCTGTTCCATCATGGCACGAGGAGCGATCATCAGTATGTTTGTAGTTATCTTCCTTCTTCCGGCAGTACTCCGGGTATTTGATCCGGTGATCATCCGAACCTCGTTCGGATTTAAAAATGCCAGAAGAAAGAAAGATGAGGAAAAGCAGGAGGGCTTAGTATGAGAAAGAAACTGAGAGTACGGGTTCTTGCGGGTGCATTATCCGCTTCCATGCTGCTGGGACTTGCAGCCTGTGGATCGACAGAGAATAAGGCAGATCAGAATACCGCAGCAGAGCCCCAGGAGAACACCACGGAAGAGGCGGTCCTGACAGAGGCAGACGAAGATCTCGCGGACATGATGAAGGTTTCCTTCAATCTGGACAACGTCATGGACGGTGAGAAGGATGAGACCGTTTATGTGATGACCGATGCTCTGGGCAACAAGAATTCTGTTGTTGTCAGTGAATGGCTGAAGAATTCCAAGGGTGCCGACACCATTGAGGATCAGTCACATCTGACAGATATCGAAAATGTAAAGGGCGAGGAGACATTTACGCAGGACGGAGAAAAGATCACCTGGCAGGCAAATGGCAATCCCATTTACTATCAGGGAAAGTCCGATCAGGAGATCCCCATCGGCGTAAAGGTATCCTATACGCTGGACGGACAGGAGGTTGCCCCGGAGAAGCTCGCAGGAGCAAAGGGACAGGTCAAGATCCGTTTTGATTATGATAACAAAGCCAAGGACGGCGAGATCTACGCTCCCTTCTTATGTGTATCCGGAATGCTGCTGGACGGCGAGAATTTCTCAAATGTACAGGTTTCCAGCGGTAAGGTCATTGGTGATGGAAGCCGTTTCATCGTGATCGGGCTTGCAATGCCGGGCATGAAGGATAACCTGGCCGAGGAGACAAAGGACCTCGATATCGATCTTCCCAACTACGTTGAGGTGACGGCACAGGCAACCAGCTTCTCCATGGATATGACACTTACCTTCGCAACTCCGCTGGTATTCTCCAAGGATGCCATCAACCTGGATACGGATGCGCTTAAGGCAAAGATCCATGATAAGGCAAATCAGTTTGAAAACGGTATGAGCACACTGGCACAGGGCGTTGAGACCTACACGAATGCAGTTAACAAGCTGTCCGGTGGTATCAATCAGATCAGTTCAGGTGCACAGACCCTTTCATCCGGTGCAAAGAAGCTGGATGACGGCGCAAAGCAGGTGAAGGACGGAGCATCCCAGCTGGCAGAAGGCGCAAACAAACTGAATGAAAAAGTACAGGACATCAACCTTCCGTCCGTAGATGCAAGCTCCGCAAAGATCACGGACAAGCAGAAGAAGGAAGCAGAAAAAGCAATCCAGAAGGAAGTTGAGAAGAAGGGAATCACCGGGAAGCAGGTTACCGATGCCATGACAAAGGGTGTGACCGATGCACTTTCCGCAGCACCCTCCTTTGGAAAGCTGGCTAAGCCGGGCATGGATGCAAAGAAGCAGGAGGCTGCCATCAAGCAGGAAGCAGCTGCAGCCGGTAAGGCTTCTGTAACAGATGAGCTGAAGGAGTCCATCAAAGAGGACGCAACAAAGCAGGCACAGCAGGCAGCTGCTCAGTTGACCACAGATCAGATCATGGCTTCACCGGCCTATAAGCAGGCAGAGGCAGCGATCCGGGCAAGCATTGAGGAGCAGGCTTATCCTGCAGCCATCGTACAGGCGATCATGAAGACCTATGGCCTGGATGAAGCAACAGCAAAACAGCAGTATGCACAGATGGATGATGCCACAAAGGCACAGTTCAAGCAGGCGGTTAAGCCGAATGTAGATGCAGCTGTAAATGCGCAGATGCAGTCCCTGACACCGGCACTGGTCGGTGCATATACCGCAGGCTACGGGACAGGTTATGGAACCGGTTACGGCCTGGGTTACGGAACCGGTTATGGTACAGGCTACGGAACCGGCTATGGTACAGAGTACGGAAAGCTGGCTCAGGAATTCAAGAGCTTCACAGATGCCATGTCCAAGAATCTGGGACAGGATCTGACACCGATCATTACAAATATGTGTCAGGCATATGCAGAAGCAGGTGTAAGCTATGGTATCGAACAGACCGTTAAGATCGTAGGTGACAAGCTGGCAGAGTTTGAGCCGAAGATCAAGCAGCTGAAGGATGCAACCAAGCAGCTGGCTACCGGCTCCAGCACACTGAATCAGGGTATCGGAACACTGGCAGACGGAACCGGATCCCTTTCCAGAGGCGCAGATCAGCTGAACAACGGAATGGGCCAGGTAAAGACCGGAGCAGCAACCCTTGCAGCCAACGGCGGCAAGCTGGTCAGCGGCGCAAATCAGCTGAACTCAGCAACCGGTAAGATCGTAACAGAGCTTGACAAGATCCTGGATAAGGGAATCAACTTAAAGGACAAGCTGGAGTCCATCCGCGCAGCAGGTGAGAAGTACCGCACCTTCGGCGGCGTATCCGACGGAATGACAAGCAATGTAAAATACATCATCAAGACAGAAGGAATCACAGCTGAATAGATCATTGGAAAGCGTGACAACGGGGACAGTCCCCATTGTCACGCGACATGAGCCATGCCGGCTCTCCGGCCACTTCGTGGCCGTCGATGTCGCGGCGTTCGCCGTATACAACAGCCCCGTCATTGCCTTGCATGCAAGCAAGCTTGCGCAAAGCAGTGACGGGGCTGTTGTGCATGGCTCATTTTAACGCGCATTTTTCAGTTTATACCAGTCGGAAAGTATGGTATAATATTAAGAGTTTTTTGACGCTGCGGGGGTGCAGTTGGGAGGAGGACGTTATGGCAGAAAAATTATATGAAAACCGGGAGCTTTCCTGGTTGAAATTCAATGAACGTGTTCTCGAGGAAGCAGAGGACGAGCGGACGCCGTTTTGTGAGCGGCTCAGCTTCATGTCCATCTTCCAGACAAATCTGGATGAGTTCTTCATGGTGCGGGTAGGGTCCCTCCATGACTCGATGCTGCTTGCCAACAATCCGAAAGAGAATAAAACGAAAATGACGGCGGAGGAACAGCTGGAAGCCATCCGTGAACGGGTGAAGGAACTGAACCGACGCAAGGATAATGTCTATCAGTATCTGATGGGACGGCTGGAGGAAGAGCAGCAGATACATTTTGTTAACTTTGCGAAGCTGGCAGAAAAGCAGGCGATCTATCTTCAGAGATATTTTGAGTCTGAGATCATGCCGCTGCTTTCACCCATCACTGTAAGTAAGAAGCAGCCATTTCCGTTTATCAAGAATAATGAGATCTGTGCGGTTGCCGTTCTGGTTCCGAAGAACAGCAAGGCGAAGAATCCGAAGGGCAGGATCGGTATCGTTCCGTGCAATAACGGAATGTTCCGCCGCATGATCCAGATCCCGGATGTGAAGGGATATTACATGCTGGCAGAGGAGCTGATCCTGCATTTCCTGCCAAGCGTTTTCCAGGGCTACAATGTGGTCAGTAAGTCTCTGATCCGTGTGACCAGAAATGCGGACATCGACGCCGATAAGGTTTATGATGAGGAGCTGAATTACCGAGATCATATGGCAGAGGTCATCAAGCAGAGAAGAAAGCTGACCCCGATCCGTATGGAATATACAAGAGACCTGGACAAGCAGGTCCTGACACAGATGAAGAATTTCCTGAAGATCGATAAGGACATGATCTTCAAGATCAAGTCCCCGCTGGATATGTCCTTCCTGTTTGATATTCAGGATATCCTGCGCCATAAGTCCGAGCTCTTCTTCGAGCGTCGGATCCCCCAGAAGTCCCCCATGCTGGATGAGACAAGACCGCTTCTTCCTCAGATCATCGAAGAGGATAAGCTTCTGTCCTATCCCTATGAGAGCATCCGTCCCTTCCTGAACATGCTGACAGAAGCAGCAGGGGATCCGGATGTTGTGTCCATTAAAATGACGCTCTACCGGCTGGCTAAGCACAGCAAGGTGGTTGAGGCTCTGGTGGAGGCGGCAGAGAACGGAAAGCAGGTAGACGTTCTTGTGGAGCTGAAGGCCCGGTTTGATGAGGAGAATAATATCGGCTGGTCCCGTATGCTGGAGTCTGCAGGCTGCCATGTCATTTACGGACTGGACGGACTGAAGGTGCATTCCAAGCTGTGCCTCATCACCCGGAAGACCGACAAGGGTGTGCAGTACATCACCCAGATCGGAACCGGAAACTATAACGAAAAAACTGCACGTCTTTATACCGATGTCTGCCTGATGACGGCGGATGAGAAGATCGGTGCCGAGGCTGCCCGGGTATTCCAGGCACTGTCTCTGGGCGAGGTGGTAAAGGATACGGAACATTTGCTTGTGGCACCCAAGTGCCTGCAGAATAAGGTCATCGATAAGATCGAGCGGGAGATCCAGATCGCCAAAGACGGCGGCGAGGGATATCTTGCCTTCAAGCTGAATTCCCTGACGGACAAGAAGATCATCGACAAGCTGATCGAGGCGTCCGAGGCCGGCGTTAAGGTGGAAATGGTCATCCGAGGCATCAACTGCCTCCTGACCGGCATTCCCGGAAAGACGGATCATATCCGGGTGATCTCCATCGTAGGAAGATATCTGGAGCACTCCAGGATCTATGTATTCGGAAAGGGTGCCCGGGAGGAAATGTACATTTCCTCGGCGGACTTTATGACAAGAAATACGGTGCGCCGGGTTGAGGTTGCGGCACCGATCTACGACAGCGCATTGAAGGACAGGCTTCGTGCCATGATCCGGACCGAGCTGGTGGATAATGTGAAGGCCAGACTGCAGATGCCGGATGGCAGCTATGCCTATATCGAGCATACAGAACCGGCCATTGATTCCCAGGAGCAGCTCTACAGAGAGGCTTACGAGGCGGTGGGAGCCGTTCTTCCCAGATACGCGGACGAGCAGCAGCCGGAGGAGGAGCCTGAGAAGGAACCTGAGGCACCCAAGCCGAAGAAGGTCAGGAAGATGAAGTCCGATGATGAAGTTGTGAAAGAGGACAGCAAGGCGAAGGACGATAAGGCGAAGGACAGCAAGGTGAAGGAGTCCAAAGCGAAGGACAGTAAGGCAAAGGATAGCAAGGGTAAGAAGTAACATTTGTTTGACGGAGATCTATGGACGAGAATCAGAATCGAAAATTTCATATCAGTATGCGTACCTTTATCATGGTTACCGTACTGGCAGTGGCTTTTCTTGCCATTGCAGGGATCAGTATCGGCGTCATGATCTTCGTTAACAAGTCCTCGGAGGAAACACTGCTGGCCCAGACGGAGCAGCAGGCGGGCAAGCTGGCAGATCAGGTTGCACTGCACCATTTCCGGATACAGTCTTCTGAGAACACGCTGGATGCGAATATCAACGAGAGCGCATTTCTTGCGGGAGGACGGATCCTCATCATTGACCAGAATTATCGGATCCAGAAGGATACCTTCTCCTTCCAGCAGGATGCGTATATCATCAGTGAGGATGTCATGTCGGTCATGAGCGGTGAGGTGGATAAGATCAGCCGCATCCGCAACAAGTACGCGAAGGTCATCCTTCCTATCAAGGATGAGGGGGATAGTATCATCGGTGTGATCGTAGCGACGGCTTCCACAAATGCCATCGATCAGACCTATCACTCCATGCTGAAGAGTACCATTCAGCTGGGACTGATCATTGTACCCCTGGTGTTCATCGCAGTACTGATCGTGTCCTGGCTGACAGTGCGCGGCCTTCGGGAAATGAACCGGAAGATCGCATACATTTCCGAGGGTAATCTGGAAGCGCAGCTTCCGGTGAAGGGCTTCCGCGAGACCAGATATCTGGCGCGGAATTATAACAGTGTCATTTCAAAGCTGGCGGACATCGATACAACCCGCCAGGAATTTGTGTCGGATGTGTCCCATGAGTTGAAAACGCCGATCACATCCATGAAGGTTCTGGCGGAGTCTCTGCTTCAGAACGAAAATGCGGACACGGCGGCTTATCGGGAGTTCATGACGGATATTGTGGATGAGATCGACCGCGAGACAAAGATCATCAATGATCTGCTGGCGTTGGTTAAGACGGACAAGCAGAATGCGGTGATGAACTTCGCGGAGGTAAATATCAACGAGCTGATCGATGTGATCATGCGTCGTGTTGCACCCATCGCAAAGGCCAGAAATATCGAGCTGACCTACGAGAGCTATCGGGAAGTGAAGGCAGAGGTGGATGAGGTTAAGCTGTCTCTGGTCATTTCCAATCTTGTGGAAAATGCGGTGAAGTACAATGTGGACAACGGCTGGGTGCGCATCACCCTGAATGCGGATCATTCCTTCTTCTACATCAAGGTGGCGGACTCGGGAGTTGGTATTCCCGAGGATGCGAAGGATAAGGTCTTTGAACGATTCTACCGGGTTGGTAAGGATCGAAGCAGAGATACGGGTGGAACCGGTCTTGGACTTGCCATTGCCCGTGCGGCCATCAATGCCCACGGCGGTACCATCAAGCTATACAGTGAGTCGGGAAAAGGGACTACATTTACGGTAAGACTTCCTCTGTTCCAGGATCATTCCAATGAACAGGAGACAGTGACAGATGAGATCATCTCCTCCGGTAAGGTAGAGGCGGTGAAGGTGTCTGAGGGAAGCGAGTCCGGGGCGAAGAATAATTAAAGAAGCGTAGAGAAACGACAGAAGAATGACGGGGCGCGGCGAAGCAATCAGGGAAGATGAAGCGCGGCGAAACGATTAGGGTTAACGGTACATTTATGAGAATGAATTGCAGAAGAAAACTGCATAGAGTGATAGGGATTGGTCTGGTGATGGGCCTTCTGCTGATCCCGGGCTGCGGCGATAAGGACGCGGGGTTCACAGAGACTGTGATCGACACCGTGGATTCCAATCTGTCGGAGGATCATGGCATTACCATCTATCGAGTGGAGGGCCGATCCGTGGTTGCGGAGGAAGAGAAGGTTCAGCTGAAGCAGCCGGATTCCGTGGCCAATTCCCTGGAGGAAACCATGGACATGCTTCCTCTGGTGGATGGAATGAAGTTTCTGGGATATACCATGGGTGAGAATAATTCCGTGACACTTTCCTTCCAGATCTCGGACGATATCAGCAAGGAGATCCTGCTCCTGGAAAAGGCGGCAGTGGTCACCACCATAGAGCAGATCCGGAAGATCGGGGCGATTTCCCTCAGTATCCGTAATTCGAAGGATGAGGTGGTGGAGGAAGGAAACTACACCAGCAAGTCATTTTACTATTATGACAGCGTCATCCCCACCGGACAGAACAACGGTCAGGTAACACTGTATCTTCCCGAGGCGGGCGGGACCGGCCTGGTGGAGCAGACTCTGGTGGTCACGCTGCAGCTGGATGCCTCCGTTGAGGAGGAAGTGGTAAAGCAGTTGATCAGCCGTCAGGTGTTCCCCTCCGGAACGGAGCTGATCAGTATCTCCGTAACCCAGAAGGTTGCGTATGTCGATTTCAATGAAGCGTTCCTGCAGATCAAGGATTCCAGAGCCGTTTATTCTCTGGTGGACAGTATCTGCAAGCTCCCGCACATTAACAGCATTCAGATCCTTGTGAATGGTGAGAAGCAGGAGAAGCTGGCGAAGGTGGATACACATATGCCGTTACAGTATACGAAGCTGGAGTGATGTGGAGCAGAGAAGAAATATAAAAGAGAATCTGATGAAAGGTTGACATAACATGTCGGTCATATGCTGAGTGAGATAAGAGAGTGTAAGAGAGGAAAATAAAATGAGGCGTCCGTTATTAACCCTGCTGGGCGTTTTCCTTCTTGGGGAAATGTTCGGGTCCTGGGTTGAAAAAAGCATATGGATCGCCGTGGGGTCGGCAGTGGCCCTGGCAGGCATTCTTTGGAGAAGCAATAAGCAGATCGCGGAAAAAAATACGCGATATTGCATATTGCTTCTCCTTCTTTTTGCCCTGGGTTTCGCCTGGAACTACGGGGTCGCGCAACATGAACTGGCAAAAGAGGAGCCTTTGGCTCAGGCGGCGGGTGAGATGAGTGAAAACAAGGCGGACGAAGGTGGGGGATCGAAGGAGAGAGGGGGCCTGATTCTGGAAAGACGATCGACGATTCATCTCAGTGGAATCGTCACCGACCTCAGAACCGGAGGATGTACGTTGGACTCCAATTGCGGGAAGGTCCTGGTATGGTTGAAGGAGGAGTATGGACAGAAGGTTGAGTATGGACAGAAGGAGGAGGCTGGGCAGAAGGATGAAGCTGGACAGAAGGATGAAGCTGGATTAAGGGTAGGGGATCGGATCACGATTTCCGGAACTCCGGAACGGATCTCGGATGGGACGAACCCCGGGGCCTTTGATTCCAAAGAGTATTACGAGGGAGAAGGGATCCACTGGCAGATTTCTGCAGATCGGGTGGAGGAACTGGTGCCGGGCGATGACTGGGTCGGTACATTTCTGGGGAATATCAGAAGTGGGTGCATAGAAAGGATCGAGTCCATCCTGCCGGAGAAGGAGGCTGGGGTGCTGTCTGCCATGCTGCTGGGAGAGCGGTCGGGGATGGACCAGGAGCTGAAGGAGCTTTACCGACGGAATGGGATCGCGCACATCCTTGCCATCTCCGGACTTCATGTGTCCCTCATTGCCACTGCACTGCTGGCGCTGCTTCTTAAACTTGGTCTGTCCAAAAGAAGAGCATCCATTGTAACGATCCTGTTCCTCTTTTTCTATGGCCTGCTCACGGGATTTGCTCCGGCGACGCTGCGTGCCATCTGGATGCTGACGGCTGTAAATCTGTCAGGGGTTTTCCTTCGGACGGCTGACGTGCCAACCTCTGCGGGAGTCGCGCTGTTTCTGATCCTCCTGTTTCAGCCCTATCGTGCGGCTTCCACGGGAATGCTTATGAGCTTCCTTTCTGTCATCGGCATTGTTTCGGAAGGAGAATTATTCCGCGGGATCTTCGGCCGGGAGCGTTTTCTTCGCGTTCCGACCCGCCTTCGATCGCCCTTTAAGCGGCTGGTGGGAATGCTGATGTTCGGTCTTTCTCTTCAGGTCTTTCTTCAGCCGGTGATTTATCGGGATTCATATTCCATAACTCCCTACAGTCCGCTTGTCAATCTTTTGGTGGTGCCCTTGCTTTCGGTTGCTGTCATGAGTGGTGTGCTGGGGATGCTCCTTACACTCGTTCCATGGTTTCTGCCGGTGGCAAGGGTGATCGTTCTTCCCTGCAAGTGGATCCTTCAGTTCTATGAATGGCTGTGCCGGCTGGTACTTCGCGTGCCGGGACACGAGATCGTAACAGGGCACATTTCCACGGAGGAAATGGTCTGTATGGTGGTGATCGCATTTCTGCTGATCTACCTGTTTGTTATGAGGCTTAAGGGCAGAAGAGATCAAAGGAAAAAGTGGCGATACTATTTCCTGGCCCTGGGGATGATGGTGCTCTGGCTGGCGGCCACAACCGGGTACACCATGCTGCGGAACCGCCTGACGGGAAGCGTGACATTTCTGGACGTGGGACAGGGGGACGGCTGTCTGGTGCATACTGCGTCCGGAGCAGATCTGCTCTTTGACTGCGGCTCCTCATCAAAGAATGAGGTGGGCGAGAACATCCTGATCCCGGCGCTTCGTTATTATGGCGTCACAGAGCTGGATGCGGTCTTTGTTTCGCATACGGATGAAGATCACATGAATGGAATCCTGGAGCTTTTGGAAAAGCGGGAGGAGTATGGAATCAGCGTTCGAACCCTGGTCTTCGGGGCGGGGACTCTCTCGGATGAGAAGATGGAGAGGCTGAAGGAGGCGGCGGGACAGAAGAAGGAGCAGGAAGAGACAGGAATGCAGGAGGCAGGAAAGGAAGAGACAGGAATGCAGGAGGCAGGAAAGGAAGACGTGGGGCAGGATGAGACGGGACAGGAAACAGGGGGAGATAAAGTGGAGGTTTTATTCCTCTCTGCGGGTGAAGAGCTTTGCACAGGGGATGCCACAGTAACGATCCTGCTTCCTGAGAAGGGAACAGAGGGCAGCGGGAATGAATTCTCCATGGTTCAGCTGTTGACACTGCCGGATTGCAGGATCCTTTTTACCGGAGATAT
>CADAXW010000036.1 GCA_902792005.1 uncultured Lachnospiraceae bacterium | reverse complement strand
CCTGTGGACATCGTGTAAGACTTCTATAACGTATATCGTTGACGAAGCTGTGGTGGTTGAAGCAGGAAGCTCCGACCTCTATAGGTCGGGGTAGTTCACGATTTCTTCGGAGAAGGACAGAGACAGGGGTTATGCCACCGATGATCTGACTATTTATCTGGGGTCAAATGTATCGCTGGAAGAGAGAAAACAGATTCTGGACCGGTTTTACGAGAAATGCAGGACAGCCGGACAGAAGGGAGAAAGCATCCTGGACGGAGAGAATATGACCATCGCAGGATCCAAATATCAGGACGGTATCGCACTGGCCGGAGAACCGGACATAGCAACTCTGCTCAACTATAATTTCTCCAATGCGAATAAGAAATTCCGTGCAACATTCAGTGACCGGGGCATGCTCGAGAAGATCAATAATATGTCATCGGATAAAGCCAAGGAGAAGTTCTCGTTCAATACATTTGTTACAGCCATGCTTGTTCAGAGCACCTTTGTCGCCGGACACAGGCTTGGGACGGAGCCTAATACTGCCATCGATACAAATGATCCGAAGGTAAGGGAAGAAACAAAGCGGATCTTCCGGGAACTCTGCTTCCTGAACGGGATCAATCCCGAAACCATGGGGGATATTGACAACAAAACCATACTTGGGTAAAGAAAAGCGGCTTTTATATTCTTACTGATATTTAAGAATAGGATAGCCGCTATCCTCTTCCCTAAACACCTATTGACATAGTAGGTAAATGGTGTTATGATTGCAACATCTTATAAAAGGGGCGAGTGAAGAATGAAAGTGTCAACGAGAGTAGAATATGGGCTGATCGCCCTGACAGACATCGTGATCCACAGCGGTGAGGGGACGAGTGTTTCCGCACCGGAAATCGCGCAGCGCCAGCGAATATCCCATAAGTATCTGGAACAGATCCTGCTTTTACTTCGGCAGGCCGGCTTTATTACAGCGACGAAGGGACTTCGGGGAGGATATACCCTGTCATGTTCACCGGATACGATCACGCTTTCGGATGTATTAAATGCCCTTGATATGAATATCCTGGCTGAAATGGATCCGAAGGAAGAGGAAGGCGGACTTCGTCCGGTCATCAATGATTGTTTTTGGGAAAGGATCAATAATAACATCAGGCAATATGCAGACAGCGTGACGCTGAATGATTTTGCCGCGCAGTGTCGTGAGAAATCTTCTGGGAACTGGGATCACTATGTGATCTGAGATGATCTGAGATGATCTGAGATGATCTGAGATTGAAGAAGAGAAAAAGTTGTTTACAGGAACAGGGTACCGTTTTGGATGGAAAAATAACAAATCAGAAAATTCAATTTAATACAAGACTCCTTCATGGAAAGACAGCCGCCGGGTATGGTCAGAGGGAAATCCTTCCGCCCATCTCACAGGTCACAGCCTTTCAATATGAATCGATGGAGGAGCTGGAAAAGGTCTTTCAGCATAAGAGTATGGGATATGCCTATACGCGAATCGGAAATCCAACCCTTGCGGCTTTTGAACAGAAGGTAAATGAGCTTGAAGGCGGATCCGGTGCGATCTGTTGCAGCAGTGGAATGTCAGCCATCTCAACTGCGATCCTGGCCGTTTGTGAGACCGGAGACGAGATCGTCGCAGGCAGCGGCCTGTACGGAGGAACGATCGATCTCTTTCACGATCTGGAAAAGCTCGGCATCCATACCACATTTGTAAAGGAAATGCGCCGCGATCAGCTGGAGGCTGCGATCACGGAACGGACGAAGCTTATCTTCGGTGAACTGATCAGTAACCCCTCTCTGGAGGTACTGGATATCCCTGAAGCGGCGGGGGTGGCGCATGAAGCGGGTATTCCGCTTTTCGTGGATTCCACGACAGCCACACCGTATCTGGCCAATCCGATCGCACTTGGGGCGGATGTGGTGATCCACTCCACTTCCAAATACATCAATGGCGGTGGGAATTCCATCGGAGGGATCATAATCGACGGAGGACATTTTCCATGGGACTTCGAGAAGCATACGGCACTTGCCGAATTCCGGAAATACGGGAAAATGGCATTTCTGCTCCGGCTTCGAACCGATCTCTGGGAGAATCTCGGAGGCTGTATGGCGCCCATGAATGCATTCCTGTCCTACATCGGTCTGGATACACTGGGACTTCGGATGGAAAGGATCTGTGGAAATGCGGATGCCCTGGCACGGGCTCTGGAACAGGAACCGGATATTTCGGTGAATTATCTGACTCTTGAGAACCATCGATGTCATGCCTACGTGGAGAAAGAACTCGGAGGGCATGGTGGAGGAATCCTGACCTTTCGATGTGGATCTAAGGAAAGAGCCTTCCGGATCATTAATGAATTAAAGTATGCACTTATTGCAAGTAATATCGGAGACATCAGAACCCTGGTGATCCATCCGGCATCGACACTTTATATGCGCACAGATGAGAAAGAACGTCAGGCGGCAGGAGTATTTGAGGATACCATCCGCGTTAGTGTAGGGATTGAGGATAAGGAAGATCTGATTCTGGATTTTCTGCAGGCAGTGGAGGCAAGCAGGGTATGAGTGATGCCATGGTCCATAAAGATGGTGAAGGGGCTGTGGTTCTGTCTGAGGAACTGCTCCTTCAGCTGAAAAACGATGCCCGGGATACGTATCCGTTTGAGTGCTGCGGCTTGCTGTTTGGAAATATAACAGATGACGGTATCGCTGTGATCAAAGAAGTGGTACGAATTGAAAACCGTGACAGCAGGAGGAAGCATTACGGAATTGATCCACTGGAGCTTCTGAAATCTGAAAAAGATCAGAAAGTGAAGGGAAATGAGATCGTTGGATCCTACCATTCACATCCGGATCAGCCGGCCATTCCATCAGAGGAGGATATCCGGGAAATGATCCCGGAGATGATATATCTGATCCTTTCCGTTTCGGAGGAAAATGTGGGTCGCTCCCGGGCGTGGAGGAAGGGCCGAAGTTCGGATCTGGTTCGGGAGATCAGAATATATAAATCCTGAAATACATTTTAAGGAGAGACAGAATCATGAAGGTAATCATATCAGCGACGCTGCGTTCCTTCTTCGGACGCACGTCGGAAACGGAAATACAGGGGAATACCATTGAGGAAATATTGAAGGGTCTGACCGATGAATACCCGGATGCAAAGAAGGGTATCTATGGAGAGGACGGAACACTTCGAAGCTTTATCCGCATCTACGCCGGAACGAAAGACGTGACAGATCCGGAGCATCATAAAGAGGTTCTTCCGGAGGGGACGGAGGTTCTGCTGATTCCCTTTGTAGCAGGCGGAGCACCTGAGGGAAGCATCATTTCCGAGGAACGAAGAAAGGCTGTCACACTGGATGATCAGGAGATCGAGCGGTTTAATAAACATCTGCTCTTAAGAGAGATCAGTGTGAAGGGACAGAAAAGGATCAAAGCGGCAAAGGTTGTTGTGATCGGAGCAGGAGCTCTTGGTTCCCCAGTGATCCAGTATCTGGCTGCAGCAGGAGTCGGCACCATCAAGGTGGTGGATTTTGATGTGGTAACACTGGGAAACCTGCAAAGTCAGGTGATCCACAGCTCCAGAGATGTGAAGCGTCCGAAAACGGCTTCTGCCAGAGATACCATAAGAAATATCAATAAGAATATCGAGGTTATAGCAGAGAATCAGCAGCTGGATGCGGAAAATGCCATGGAGCTGATCGAGGGCTTTGATCTGGTGATCGACTGTACGGATAATTATAAGGCAAGGTACCTGATCAATGATGCCTGCGTCCTTTCAGGTATACCCCTGATCTTCGGAGCCATGTACCAGTATGAGGGACAGGTGAGTGTGTTGGGATATGGAGATGGACCATGTCTTCGCTGCATCTATCCGGAGCCTCCGGCGCCGGGGCTGGTGCCGACCTGTGCAGAGGGTGGGACCATCAGCCCGCTGTCAGGAATCATCGGAAGCATCCAGGCAAATGAGGCGCTGAAGCTGATCATCGGCATCGGAGAGTACCTGTCCGGAAAGCTTCTCACCGTGGATACGCTGGGACTTCGTTCTCACGTATTGCCTGTAAAACACAGCTGCAGCTGCCCGCTCTGCGGAGACAATCCGACGATCGTAGCACCGGAAGACTTTGATTATGAAGAATTCTGCGGGCTGAAGGAAGACAAAAATGAAACTCCGGTGGAGGGACTCACACCGAAGGAACTGGCACACAGGATCGAGAACGGTGATCCCATCACCATCGTGGATGTACGGGAGCCGCATGAACGTGCCATCGTTCGTTTCCCGAGTGCACTGGTTATCCCCATCGGTCAGCTGGCAAGAAGGCAGAAGGAGCTGAACCCCGAGCAGGATACGGTATTCATCTGTAAAGAAGGAAAGCGAAGCATCCTGGCAATTAACACACTTCGCGAAGCGGGCTACAAGGGGCCGCTTTACAATCTGAAGGGCGGTATGGACGCCATGAAGGATATTATCTTCTCGAATGAGGGAGGATGGCTGTAATCCGGGGGTATATCCAGGCTGAGCATTATATTCAGCAGACCCGGGAGTTATTTCAGGACATAAGCTCATGAAAGAGCATGTCAGATACATTTTTATAGTTTCATGGAGGTAGAAACATGGCAAAAGAAGAAACAAAGGTTGAAGGAATCAACGCGCTTGGTGCAGCAGCAGCGTATAACCTGGCGAACGTCACCAAGACCAAACCGCAGTTTGGCGCACTGACACCAAAGTGGCTTACAAAGTTCCTGGAGTTCAAGGGACTTGAGACGGGCATCTTCCGTGTAAATAAGGTTGTAGAGGGAGAGACACCGCTGGATGTTCTCTGCAGCCAGACAAAGAAGTCAGATATCATTCCGGACGGCTTTGTAGAGTATGAGACAGAGCCGAGGGAGTATCGTCTGAATTCCATTTCTACGATCATTAATGTGAACACAGCCATCGAGGATGTTTACAGTGCACCCTACGATCAGGTTCAGGAGCAGTTAGGTCTCGCCATTGAGTCTCTGCGTGAGCGTCAGGAGAGCCAGCTGATCAACAATGATGATTATGGTCTTCTGAAGAATATCGCTGATTCCCAGCGGATCCAGACCAGAAACGGTGCACCTACACCGGATGACCTGGACGAGCTGATCTCCAAGGTATGGAAGGAGCCCTCCTTCTTCCTGGCTCATCCCCGTGCCATTGCTGCATTTGAGAGAGAATGCACGAAGCGTGGAGTACCGCCGGTAGTTGTAAATATCGCAGGCGGCACATTTGTAACCTGGAGAGGAATCCCCATCGTTCCGACAGACAAGCTGCTGGTAGACGGCCTGAAGAAGCCCACTTCCCAGAGCGGCAAGACCAACATCCTGCTGGTTCGTACCGGTGAGGCTAAGCGCGGTGTAATCGGACTCTTCCAGGCAGGCCTGAAGAATGAGCATTCCAGAGGCCTTTCCGTACGTTTCCGTGGTATCGATGATAAAGGAGTTGCATCCTACCTGCTCTCGCTGTACTGCTCCGCAGCCATCCTTGCAGATGACGCTATCGCAGTGCTTGAGGACGTGGAAGTAGGTGAGTACTATGATTACGACTAATCCCTATGCTGTTTCGGAGGCGGATCTTGGGCTTCCGAGCGCTGCGGATCTGGCCGCACTTGCTAATGCATATTTTCCGGATCTTACCACCGGGATCAATGCGCCCACGGGAACTACCGTGTCAGACGCGGCAGTGAATCCGGGAGTAAACGGGGCGGCGGTCCCGGGAGCTGAGGAAGTAGCTGCCACAGCGCCGGGGATCTCGGCAACCGAGGGCTTCGTACCGGTGATCCCGGAGGAGCCGGGAGATCCGTATGTTCCGGTGGATGCTTACATCCCACCGGTTCCCGCAGAGGTACCGCAGGTGTCCGCACCCGCATCGGCTGAAACCTCAACAGTTCCGAATGTGCCGGTAACACCGGCATCTGCAGGGGCTGCACAGAGTGAGCCCGACTGGGGCGTTCCTCAGGCAGGGGCATATGCCTCTGCGCCGCAGGA
The DNA here is from genome assembly GCA_902792005.1 of uncultured Lachnospiraceae bacterium. Lineage (GTDB taxonomy): Bacteria > Bacillota > Clostridia > Lachnospirales > Lachnospiraceae > Eubacterium_Q. The sequence continues at coordinate 15,835 of CADAXW010000036.1, read as the reverse complement.
CGGAACCACACTGCCGGAGGCAGGAGCATTTGACTGGGAGGGCCGGAACGACTTCCTACGCACCCAAGGTTCAGTCCAGGACCGAGGCAGAGGAGTACGACCGCAGGATCGATGCACCCACATCCCTTGGTGGTGACGGGGTGGCAGCGGCAGATGTATCCGGTGAGAAGGGAACATCAAGGAATGATTCCATCCGAATCGGCAGCAAGACACTGGCACAGATCCGTGATGATTTCCCGATTCTGAAGGAGCTGATCCATGGACAGCCTCTGGTATGGCTGGACAATGGTGCCACAACCCAGCGCCCGAAGCAGGTCATCGACCGAATCAGCTATTATTACACACATGAGAATTCAAATGTGCACCGTGGTGCACACACTTTAGCAGCGCGTTCTACAGATGCTTATGAGGCCGCACGGGATACTGTGCGTGATTTCATCGGAGCACCCAGCTCGGAGGAGATCATCTTCGTAAGAGGAACCACAGAGGCCATCAATCTGGTGGCAAATGCATATGTGAAGCCGCAGTTGCAGCCGGGAGATGAGATCATCGTATCCATCCTGGAGCATCATGCAAATATTGTTCCGTGGCAGCTGATCGCCCAGAAGACAGGGGCCGTGATCAAGGTCATCCCCTGTGATGAGACAGGCCAGCTGATCCTTTCGGAATATGAGAAACTGTTTACCAAGAGAACGAAATTCGTTGCTGTAACCCATGTATCAAATGTACTTGGTACGGTAACTCCCATCGAGGAGCTCATCGCTGTAGCCCATCGGCACGGCGTACGGATCCTGATCGACGGAGCACAGTCCGTAGCCCACATACCGGTAAATGTATCCGCGCTGGATGCAGACTTCTTCGTCTTCTCCGGTCACAAGATATTCGCACCTACGGGTATCGGCGTGGTCTATGGCAAGAAGGAACTTCTGGAAGCAGCAGAGCCTTATCATGGCGGCGGCAATATGATCGCCGATGTAACATTTGAACGGACCATCTATAACGGGATCCCCAACAAGTTCGAGGCAGGAACAGGAAGCATCGCGGATGCGGTGGGACTGGGAGCTGCACTGCAGTACCTGACCGAGATCGGTATGCCCTGTGTATATCGTTGGGAGCATGAATTGCTGCAGTATGCGATGCAGGAAATGCGCCGCATCCCGGGACTCACCCTCATTGGTACAGCCCTGAACAAGGCTTCCGTACTGTCCTTCAAGCTGGACGGATACTCGGATGAAGAAGTGGGCAAGCGGCTGGATGCTTACGGCATTGCTGTCCGGACCGGACATCACTGTGCACAGCCTGTGCTGCGCCACTTCGGATACGAAGGATCGGTACGGCCTACGCTGGCACTGTATAACTCGCCGGATGATATCGACGCACTGGTGAAGGTGCTGAGGTCATTCGCATAGTTCTGTAATTCTGATAAAGACTTAGCAGGACGAATAAGTATTCTCTGCCCGTGTGTGCCTCCGCGCACACGGCGCCGGGAAGCTTATTTGTACATAAAAAGAGTATAAAGAAAGAAGTATAAAGAAAGTCGAAGAAACAATGGGCGACAAAATACGTGAAGAGGAAATTGACGGCATCGTGAAGCTGATCCTTTCCGATCTGAACGGAGAGAAGAATATCGATGCGGAAAACATAGAGAACAACCCGGACAAGACAGAGGTTCGAAAAATCGTAAACCACCTGTCACGACTGGTATTCCCGGGTTTCTTTCGGGACAGAACCTTTAAGCTTTATAATTTGAAGAACAGCATTGCAGTCACAGTGGAGGATGTGTTCTATCATCTCCAGAAGCAGGTTATGCTGGCACTGGATTTCTGTAAGCTCCGTGGAACGATGACGGCTGAGGATCGTGAGAGGGAGAGCTACCGCATCTGCCGGGTATTCTTCCAACAGCTTCCCAAGGTTCGTGCGAAGGTGGAGACGGATCTCATGGCAGCCTATGACGGAGATCCTGCAGCCTGTTGCCTGGAGGAGATCATTCTGGCATATCCGGGACTGATGGCTACGACGGTGTATCGTCTGGCTCATGAGCTGTACCTTTTGAAGGTTCCGGTAATCCCACGGCTGATGACGGAGTATGCACATTCCGAAACCGGAGTGGACATCCATCCCGGAGCAACCATTGGAGAAAGCTTTTTCATCGATCATGCAACGGGCATCGTTGTCGGCGAAACCGCAGTGATCGGTAAAAATGTGAAGATTTATCAGGGTGTGACCATCGGAGCACTTTCCACCCGCGGAGGGCAGAAGTTATCCGGAAAGAAACGCCATCCCACCATCGGTGATAATGTAACGATTTATGCGGGAGCATCCATCCTTGGGGGAGAGACGGTGATCGGTGAGAATACCGTGATCGGAGGCAATACATTTATTACAAGCTCCGTTCCCGCGAATACCAGGGTTAGTATGAAGAACCCGGAGATGGAATACACGACCAGAGACAACCGTCGTGTGAAGGAAGAGATTAAACAGAGTGAAGACTGGTTCTATATTATTTAAGGAGGCATGAACAATGAACATTACGGTAGCAGGTGTAAAGAAGGAAGTGGCTGACGGTTTGACAGTAACGGCACTGATCGAGCAGGAAAAGGTTGAGACACCGCAGTACGTTACTGTATCCATCAACGAGGAGTTCGTGGAGTCCGGCGCATTCGAGTCTACAGTCCTGAAGGAAGGCGATGAGGTGGAATTCCTGTACTTCATGGGAGGTGGAAGATAATGGCATTGACAAACGAACAGCTGGAGCGTTACTCACGGCACATCATCCTGAAGGAGATCGGTGCCAAGGGTCAGAAGAAGCTCCTTAACGCAAAGGTGCTGATCATTGGTGCGGGCGGCCTGGGAGCTCCTGCAGCCATGTATCTGGCAGCCGCCGGTGTCGGGACCATAGGGATCGTGGATGCGGACGTGGTGGATCTTTCCAACCTTCAGCGGCAGGTGATCCATACCACAAATGATATCGGAAAGAAGAAGGTGGAGTCAGCTGCCGAGACCATGCGCGCCATCAACCCGGATGTGACGGTAAACACCTATTATGAGTTTGTAAGCAGCTATAATATTCTGGATCTCATCAGCGAGTATGATTTTATACTGGATGGAACGGACAACTTTGCGGCAAAGTTTCTGATCAATGATGCGTGTGTTATGGCGAAGAAGCCGTTCAGTCACGCAGGGATCATTCGTTTTAAGGGACAGCTTACGACGGTCATCCCGGGAGAAGGACCGTGCTATCGTTGTATCTTCAAGAACCCGCCTCCAAAGGATGCGGTTCCGACCTGTAAGCAGGCTGGCGTCATCGGTGCCATGGGAGGCGTCATCGGATCCCTTCAGGCCATGGAAGCAGTGAAGTATATCACAGGTGTGGGAGATCTGCTGGTAGGATACCTGCTCACCTATGATGCACTGAAGATGGAATTCCATAAGATCAAGCTTCCGCCCAGAGGTAAGGGATGTGCGGTTTGCTCCGATGAGCCGACGATCACTAAGTTGATCGATTACGAGCAGCCTGCATGCGACCTTAAGCACTGATAGGAGAACGAATCATGAAAATTACGATCAGACGGTCCGATTTCAATCGGATCTATGAATATGCCTTATCAGAGCAGCCGGATGAAGCCTGCGGACTGATCGCGGGAGTAGACCGTGAGGACGGTGTTCGTGAGATCAGAAAGGTATATCTTCTGACAAATACGGATCATACGAACGAACATTTTTCCGTTGATCCCAGAGAACAGCTCGCATCCATAAAGGACATGAGGGCGGAAGGCCTGAAGCCTCTTGGAAACTGGCATTCTCATCCGGAGACACCGTCGCGGCCCTCAGAGGAGGATAAGAGACTGGCCAATGACAGCAGCGCAAGCTATCTGATCCTGTCCCTGGCGGCGAAGTATCCGGTGCTGAACGCATTTCATGTGGAAGGTCCGGAAACAGAACGGGTTTCACGGAAGGAAGAGCTGATAATTTTAGAGGATGAAGACCATTCCGCGTCAGACAGCGTGGAGGGAAGAAATAAGGAGGAAGAAGAAGTGGCAGATTTTCAGGTGACAGATACAGTTGATATTACAGATGTGACATGCCCCATCACCTTTGTAAAGACGAAGGTTGCATTGGAGGAGCTGGATGATGGAGATATCCTGCAGGTACACATCAATGACGGAGAGCCGATTCAGAACGTTCCCCGCAGTGTGAAGGAAGAGGGACATGAGGTGCTCCGGATCGACGATAACGGCGACGGTACATTTGAGCTGTTTATAAAAAAAGTAGGAGACTGATCCTTTGCTCCTTGGAATTACCATGAGGTGCTTTACCGGATATGGAAGGCACCTCATATTTTTTTTCAGATTTTTCTTGAAATCATATCAAATTTGCATTAGCCTTTTATTAGATTCGTAATTTGGGATATGGATACATTTTTATGGGAGTAAGCCTATGTATGAGAATACACTGAACCAGTTATATAAGCCGGACCGCCTTTTGTATTACATGAATGCAACGAAGGAGGAGATTCACGCGTTTACGAGCGGTGTTATCCCTGACAGGATCAGCAGATATAAGGATTCCTTTGGCAGCTACGATTATCCGGGGGTTTTCTTTTTGAAGTCGCATGACCAGCCTGTGATCGGTATTGAGTTTCGGATGGATGATGACAGGATCGATTACCCGGAGGACCTTGACTTTATTCGCCTTGGCGGGTCCTATTATTATTCGATCGAGATGGATGATGAAATAGAGATCAGCAGTCAGTCCATTACGGATCTGTTTATGGGTATCGTCGGTAACGGAGCTACGCACAGGGTATACAGTGATCTTTCCATCAAGACCGATCCCGAGGTGATATCCGTATTTACACATGCGAAGCAGATTCGTATTCTCCATGAATGCAGGCTGGAGGGTGAGATCGCTGACCGGGTCATCTCGGATGATATTGACTGGTTTGACAAATCGATGTTATATCAGATGGCCTTTCATGAGCCTATTACGGAGCATTATAACTGGAATCATCTTTTGCCTTACCTTGAGATACCCGCTTATGGCGGGATCAAGGATTACGCATTTGTTCATTTTGATATCAAGGAATTCCGCGTGATCAACGAGGTGTACGGACATGAAGCGGCAAATGTGGTGCTGCGAAATGTGGCGAAGGCCATGAATGAGGCTGACTTCGTCTATACCAGCGCCCGCTGTCATAATGACAATTTTGCAATGATGATAAAGGACATGCCGGAGGATGAGACTATCCGCGTGCTGGAAGACTTTTTTGAATCTCTGTCCCGCCTGAAGGAGGACCCGAATTACAGGATATACTACCGATGCGGTGTTGTGCCGATGCAGAGGACCATTCTGTCCGGAAACCGGGTGGCTGACGCTGCGAAAATGGTACAGGCCCTGGGAGTGACTCCGAATAAAACGGAAATCACCATCTACTCAGATCAGATGCATGATGACCTGACCTGGGGAGATTTTATAAAAGCCTACGTGGATACGGCTATAGAGAGAGACGAGTTTCAGGTATTTCTGCAGCCGAAATTCGACATACATAAAGAGACCATAAAGGGTTCGGAGGCTTTGATCCGGTGGAATTATAAGAGCAAGGAATTCCTTACCCCCGGGCGGTTTATTCCGTTTTTCGAAAAGGACGGCTCCATCGGAAAGATCGATGATATCGTCCTCCGGAAGGTGTGCGCTGCTCTGGTTCGATGGAAGAAGGAAGAAAAAACATTGTATCCCATCTCGGTCAACCTGTCACGCAAACGGTTTGGTGATGTGAATCTGGTGAGTCATCTGGTTGATATCGTGGACAGCTATGGGGTCAGTCATGAGCTGATCGATTTTGAGCTGACGGAGAGTGCAACCTATGATAACAAAGAAGAGATGATCCGTGTCCTCAGCGAGCTTCGGGAGAAAGGCTTCAAGATCTCCATGGATGATTTTGGAACAGGGTATTCATCCCTTTCCCTTCTGACGGAGATGCCCATCGACACCCTGAAGATCGATAAGAGCTTTGTTGACAAGATCGGTATGGATAACGAGCGGGGCGAGGATGTCACCGTGATCCGCCTTATCATCGCACTTGCGAGAGAACTGGAGATCGTGTGTCTTGCAGAGGGTGCAGAGTCTAAGGATCAGGTGGACCGTCTGCGCACACTGGGATGCGATGTGGTTCAGGGATATTACTACAGTAAACCGATCCCCATGGATGACTTTGAGGAAGAATACCTGTAATTAACCGGCGGTAGTGGGAACAGATGATGAAGAAGGGATTTTATCTTTTTACAAATGTGCATATTCGGGGGATGATCCGGGATAAGATGAGGAGCTGGTGGTGGGGCTTCTCACTGGTGCTCATTCCGCTGGGGATGACGCTGTACGGCCCCATCGCTACATTTATCGACCGATTGGATGGCGTGAGCGCAGCGGCCGGAAACTCTTACTGGCACGATTTTACAAATAATCACATGCTCTCTTTTTGCTTCGGGATCGCATTCCTTGTTTTCTTTGCCGTAGGCTTTTTTTCAATCGACAGCCATGAGCTGGTTCGAATGAGCAGTCTCATTACGGGTGGTAAAGAGATCCAGCCGGAGGAGGTGGATGCGAATGCAAATGCGCCGGATTCGGACTGGCTTCCGAACCTGGGTGTCATTCTGTCTCCGAAGTTTATCATTGGACATACTACCGGAGTAACCGTAGTCCGATATGAAGATATCCAGATGCTGAAAACGGTGATCGTGAATAAAAGAGTCCATGTAAGCCTTGGAAAATGGGAGGAGATGGATGCACTTCAGCTCAAGCCATCAGGAAATGTCTCGGAGTTTTTAATCGCTGAATCCACTGCGGATCCTGAGCTGGTTCAGATGGAACTGGATATCATTCGGGAGAAATGTCAGCAGTTCCATCCGGAGCAGGAAATTAAAATACAGAAAACGAAACGACCGGCAATACAACAGACAACACAAAAAACAATACAAAAGAAAACGAATAAGAGATCGAATAAGAAAACGAATAAGAGAACGAATAAGAGAACGATTAAGAAGACGAATAAAAAGAAATGACGGTGAACGGAGGAAAAACATGCACTACAGCGTTCTGATCATAGATGATGAAGCAGAGCTGTCGGAATACACAGCCAGATATTTTAATATGTCAGGGGTTTCGGCGGCCTATGTGCTGGACCAGGCATCTGCGCTGGAGTTCTTTCAGGAGAATACCTGCTCTCTGGTGCTGCTGGATATCAATCTGGGAGAAGACTCCGGCTTTGAACTCTGTCAGATCATCCGGCGGACCATGAATCTGCCAATCTTCTTTATCAGTGCGCGTTCTTCTGAGGATGATATGCTGCTGGCGCTTACCATCGGAGGCGATGATTATATCTGCAAGCCCTACTCCCTGTCGGTTCTGCTGGCCAAGGTTAAGGCGGCGCTGAAGCGCTATGAAGCGGCGGAAGGAAAGAGCGGGGAGCAGACAGGAAATCAGACAGGAAACAGGACGGGAGATCAGAGCGGAGAGCAAAGCGGAGATCAGAGCAGTAATCAGATAGAAGGCGGTAAGGTAACGCGGACGGCTTCAAAGACTGTCATGATCGGGAAGACTTCCATCGATCTGGCCCGTGCAGTCGTTCTCCGGGATGGGAAGGAATATCCCCTGAAGGCCATGGAGTTTCGCATCCTGGTCTATATGCTGAAGAATAAAAACCGTATCATTCCGAAGGACGAATTCTTTGAGAAGGTCTGGGAGACGGAGTTTGTGGGAGATGTCACCTTAAATGTTCATATCCGGCATCTCAGGGAAAAGATTGAAGAGGATCCCGGAAATCCCATGTATATTAAGACGGTCTGGGGAACCGGTTTTATTCTGGAGGATAAGGAGTGAAGGTAAGGTTTTTAATTCTCTATATGGTTATCTTTTCTGCGCTGGGTGCAGTGATCTGTGTGATGATCGCCGGGGGGAGCAAGCAGGATACGGTTTCCTATCCTACAGAGATCAATCGTTTGGTGATCCGGCTGTCAGAAAACCTGGAGACCACATCCGACGAACCCTTTGACTATGCAGTGATCGATCAGGAGGGCAATCTGCTTTATGCATCGAAGGAGGGGATATCAACCTCTGTTTCAGCAGCCTCAGCCCATTATGATGTGATCCGGGATATAGAAAAGGATGGAGCTGTGGTCGGAAGATTGCTGGTCCATAATCCTTATCTGGAGCTGCAGTCCAAGCGGGATCTAAAACAGGCCCTGATGATCGGTGCACTTCTTCTGATGATGCTGATTGTATCGCTGGGATACTTCCTTTATCTGCGAAACAGAGTCGTGAAGCCCTTTGATAAGATGAAGAGCTTTGCGACCCGGGTAGCATCCGGTGATCTGGATACGCCTTTGGAAATGGACCGCGGACATGTCTTCGGCGCCTTTACGGAGAGCTTTGATATCATGCGTGAAGAACTGGCAAACTCCCGGGAACGGGAGGCAGAAGCAGTCCGCAGCCGGAAGGAGCTTGTTGCAGAGCTGTCCCACGATATCAAAACACCTGTGGCGTCCATTAAGGCCATGGCGGATGTCATGAGTCTTACGGCGAAGGATGAAATGGAACGGGAAACCATAGCTGCGATCAACGGGAAGGCGGATCAGATCGATCACCTGATCTCCAATCTCTTTCATGCCACCCTGGAGGAACTGGAGCAGCTGGAGGTGCGGCCGGAAGAGTTGAGCAGTACGGAGCTCCTGCAGATGATCAGGGAAGCGGACTATCAAAAGAAGGTGAAGAAGCCTGAGATACCGGATGCAGTGGTGCTTGCGGACCGTCTGCGGATCAATCAGGTGATCAGTAACATCATCTCCAATTCCTACAAATATGCCGGAACGGATATCTATGTGGCGAGCAGGTTCGAGGGACAAAAATGTCTCGTCATCGATATCAGTGACAGAGGCGGCGGTGTTCCGGAGCAGGAGATCGACCTGATCACGCAAAAGTTTAAACGAGGGTCAAATGCGGCAGGAAAGGACGGCTCCGGCCTGGGGCTGTACATTTCCGGCTACTTTATGGAGAAAATGCAGGGTTCTCTGGAATGTCTCAATCAGGACGGAGGCTTTACCGTGCGGCTGAAGATGCCCATGGCGTAGAGCGGATATGGATAAGGTGCAAAAACACAAAATGCGCCACATTTAAAAAATAATTAAAGATTTGACAAAGATTTTAAATTACATTACGGCTATACTGAAACCATGCAGGAGATACCGGCTTGGCTCAGTTGTCATATCCATCGAGTAGAAGACGGTTTCGCCTTTTACTCGATTTTTATTTGAACAGGAGGAATGTCATGAGTGATCAAAGTACAAAAGAAGTCATCATAAAGACAAATAAGCTGTCCAAGAGCTTTTCCGTCGGAGGAAAGCAGCAGCACGTGATCAAGAATCTGGATCTGGAGATCTATAAAGGAGATTTCACGGTGATCATGGGATCGTCGGGGGCAGGAAAGTCGACGCTTCTTTATGCACTATCCGGTATGGATCAGCCCAGTCTCGGCAGCATCAATTATGCCGGGAAGGAGATCACGAAAATGAATGATGATCAGCTGGCGGTGTTCCGCAGGAAGCACTGTGGCTTTGTCTTTCAGCAGGTGCATCTCGTAGATAGCATGAGCATCATGGACAATGCGATCTCCACGGGAATGCTTACAGGACAAAAGCAGAAGGATCTGAAGCAGAAGGCCGGAAAGCTGTTTGAACGTGTGGGAATATCCAAGGATCTGACTGAGAAGTTTCCTTCCCAGCTCTCCGGAGGTGAGGCACAGCGTTCGGCCATGGTACGGGCCGTGATCAATGATCCGGATGTGGTATTCGCCGATGAGCCCACAGGCGCTCTGAACTCCTCCGGTGTAAAGGCGGTGCTGGATGTGCTGACCGAGCTGAACCGCGATGGTCAGTCCGTGGTCATGGTGACCCACGATATCAAGTCTGCCAGAAGGGCCAACCGGATCATTTATCTTCAGGACGGTGGAATCCTGGGAGAATGTGACCCGGGTGTGTATGTAAGCGGAGACAAGGCACGGCACGAGAAGATCAGAAAATTCCTGGAGAGGATGGGATGGTAAGATGTCAAAATTAGTAAAAGCCAACATCAGAAAGGACCGGGCAGTCCTCATTGCATTTCTCTTTATCATTGTACTGTCCTCTATGCTGCTTCACCTCGGTCTCTTTGTAAACCGCTATGACGCACTCTATGACGAAAAGAAGGAAACGAATGGGATCGGTGATGCAGAGGTCTATGCTTATGGAAAGGTCGATGTGATCCAATCTGTTATGGATGGGCTGTCGGAGGTGAGCGACTACACCATGTCTGACATCATCCGTTCGGATGAGCTGACCCTGATCTCTGAGGAGAAGAATCTGGAGGAGAATCGGGAAGACGTGGTGCTTCACTCCATAAAGGATTTACATGCAAGTCACTGCACCATGATGGAACAGGATGAAACGCTTCCGGGACCGCATGCGTATCTCAACCTTTATTATGCGACTTCCAACGGCTTTAAGATTGGTGATCATATCACCCTGAAGGCCGAGGGGCTTAAGAAGACAGAATATACCGTGGCAGGGATCTATGAGGATTGCCAGCAGGGTAATACCTATTCCTGGTGTTCTATCTGTCTGGATGAGGACAGTTTCCGGGAACAGTGGAAGCTGGCAGAGGATGCATCAGCGAAGGGCGTCACATTTATGGATCAGCATGAACTGGTTTCGGATTTCCCGGATGCTGTGTCTGATGATGACGGACTGAAAGCCGTTCTTGGCGGTTTGGAGGAAGCAGGGGTATCCTGCTATGGCTTTACCATGTCACTGGCGAAGACGGGATATGTCAGCGTAACCAATATCATCGCAGCATTTATGACGGTCTTTTCGCTGATCGCCATGCTGGTATGTCTTGTTATGATCATTTTCACCATCAATAATAATATTGACCGGGATGTTCGTAATATCGGCGCACTTCGGGCTGTGGGGCATACGAATAAACAGATCCGCACCTCGCTTCTTCTGGAATATCTGGTGGTTGGGACCGTGGGTGCCGGTGTCGGGATCGGACTTGCATACGTCCTTATGCCTGTGATCGATAAGAGTCTGCTTCGATCCGTGACAGGTATGTTCTGGGAGAACCGTGCTTATCCTTGTATGAGCAGCCTTGTTCTTGGCGGTGTGCTTCTGGCCATGACGCTGGTGGTGTTCCTTTCCACCCGCAGACTGAAGAACCTGCATCCGGCCACAGCCCTTCGTTTCGGACTTCAGTCCAACAGCTTTAAGAAAAACCATCTGCCGTTGGCTACGACCAAGGGCAGACTGAATCCGCTGCTGGCAGCGAAGAGTATGCTGCAGAGCATGGGACAGAATATGATCGTGCTGGGTATTGTGGCAGTCGTGTCCTTTATGACGATCTTCTCAGCCATACTGTTCTATAATACACGCGTGGATATTTCCAGATTTCAGACGCTGGTCAGCGGAGATGTTGCGGACGGCGTCGTCATGCTGAATACCTCGGATGAAACAGAGGTCTATCGGCTGCGGGATCAGATCGAAAAGATATCCGGTGTGTCCCAGGCTTACTGTTATGGCTGGCATAATATCAGCGTGGACGGACATGCAACATTTACCTTCTACACGGATCGTCCGGAATATCTGGACTGCGGCGTGTACGAGGGACAAATGTTCCAGGAAGCAAATGAGGCAGTCATCGGCCGGATCCTTGCCGAGAAGCTGAATGTGAAGATCGGTGACGAGATCGAAGTGGAGTGCGCAGGGACAAAGGCACGATATATCGTGACCGGTTTCCAGCAGTCCGTGATGAATCTGGGAGAACGTGTATTCTTAACTACGGAAGGCCTGAAGCGGCTGGGGATCGATCCGGAGTTCACTTCAGTACGGATCCGCCTTGAGGATGCGAATGATTCCGCGGTGGAGGAGACACTCGCAAAGGCGAAGGCTATGCTGGGAGAGTCCTGTACCGGCGTGGATAATGTATATCGGTATCAGAGAAGTACGGATAATCTCACCATGTTCGCATCCCTCATGCTGATCCTTCTGCTCATTCTTGTAAATGTAGCGATCATCTATCTTGTGATCAAGCTTCTTCTGAAGACCATCTTTATCCGAAAGGAGAAGGAGTTCGGGATCAAGAAGGCAGTTGGTTTTACCAGCCGGCAGCTTCGTCTGCAGCTGGCCATGTCCCTCTTCCCGGTGGCTCTTATCGCAGCAGGGATTGGAGCAGTACTTGGTTTCTTCCTGGTCAATCCGTTGATCTCCGTAGTTCTGGGAGGCTTCGGAGTTGCAAGCGCAGATTTCCTGATCTATCCGTTTATGATCTTACTGACCATCGTTCTTGTAGTACTGCTGGTCTTCGGAATGACCTATCTGATGTCCGGCCGGATGAAGCGGGTATCTGCTTATGATCTGATACAAGAGTAGGTATTGGCGAAATGATAGTCGTATGATATAATACCGGTTAGGTTACGCTAACCGGTATTTTAGTATGAGGACGAAATTATGATAAAGACAGTAATGAAAATCGACGGAATGATGTGCGGGATGTGTGAAGCCCATATCTGCAGCGCGATACGAAGGGAAGTTCCTTCTGCGAAGAAGGTATCTGCATCAAAATCAAAAAAGGAGGCTTCGTTTCTGACGGAAGAGGAGATTGATCAGGAAGCCTTGAAAAAGGTCATTGATGATACAGGATATACCTGCCTTTCCATAGAATCGGCCCCCTATGAAAAGAAAGGATGGTTTGGTCGAGGATGAAAACGGTTATTCTGGGACTTCTGATCCCATTTATCGGAACATCGGCCGGGGCAGCCTGCGTTTTCTTCCTGAAAAAGGATCTGAAACGGAGTGTCGAGCGGGCGCTGACCGGTTTTGCAGCGGGCGTGATGGTTGCAGCGTCTATCTGGAGTCTGATCGTTCCTTCCATCGAACAGTCGGAGGATATGGGGAAGTGGGCATTCCTGCCGGCCTTTATCGGCTTCTGGCTGGGTATTCTGTTCCTGCTTCTTCTGGATCATGTGATCCCCCATCTTCATAGAGAGATCGATCAGGTGGAAGGACCGAAAAGTCATCTGTCCAGGATCACAATGCTTGTGCTGGCAGTCACTCTGCACAATATTCCGGAGGGAATGGCTGTTGGCGTGGTTTATGCAGGTCTAATGAATGGATCAGGGACTATTACGGCAGGAGGCGCTCTGGCACTGGCCTTGGGTATTGCGATCCAGAACTTCCCGGAGGGCGCTATCATTTCCATGCCCCTATACGCGGAAGGAAAGAGCAAGAAGAAATCCTTCTGGCTGGGCGTACTTTCCGGTGCGGTGGAACCGGTCTTTGGCGGGCTGACCGTGCTGATCGCAGGCCTGGTGGTACCGGCTATGCCATACCTCTTATCCTTTGCAGCAGGAGCCATGCTTTATGTGGTTGTGGAGGAATTGATCCCGGAAATGTCGGTGGGTGAACACTCCAACATCGGGGTTATCTCTTTTGCCATAGGATTTAGTCTGATGATGGCACTGGATGTGGCACTGGGTTAGATAATAATACATATTTTCATTTCAAGCGTTCCATCATGAGGTGGAGCGCTTTTTTGTGTGACGGTTGTGTGACGGAACATTTGTTATACTTTATTCAACAAAGCGGATAATAGACGCAAAAATGCTTCGAAATACAGCACTTCACGAGAAGGAGGTAACCGATATGAGAAAGAATAGATTAAGAATCAGCGTCCTCGCAGTTACACTTAGTGCAGCATTTGCTGTTGGTATGACCGTTCCTGCATTTGGAAACAGAGCATATTCAGTAGAAGCAGCTACGAATGAAGGATACAAAGAATACCAGGAAGATTTTGCCAAGTATGCGAAGAAAGGCCTGAAGGTTGCATTTGACGGAACCCTGGACGGCCTGAGCGTCGCATTTCCGCAGTTCATGCCCTTCGCTTCTGTGATCAAGGGCCTGGGCGGAATCCTCTTTGACCTGGGAAATGGCACAACGAACCCGAACGCTGAAGTGATCAAACGGATCGATCAGCTGGAAGCTGAGATGAAGAAAAGCGTTCAGGAGCTGAAGAACAACACCTATAATGTGATCCAGCTGGCGAACATCGGTGATAAGCTTAACTCCCTTGATGACAAGGCGGCAACGATCCGTAAACGCATCGGCAATTACGAGCGTGACATAAATCTGACGGATGAGCAGAGACAGAAGAAGATCGCAGATCTCTACGAGGAAGGCGAATTCCAGTGCCTGGAATCTGCCATGACCGGGGCAACACGCTGCTTTACCAGCAGGGATAATGATATATTCAGTAATCAGAACATTTTTGAAGCTGCATACCGCCGGGCATGCGAGGAGGTTATGTTCTCCGGGGAAGCCATCGATCTGACTCTTCCCTATCTGGCACGGCAGCTGAGCACCTACGTTACGGCATATGCAGTTATGGCAGAGGTTTATGATGCATATGAGGCAGTTTACGGAGCAGGGTCTCTTTCCCAGAGCCAGGAAGATATGTGCATCCGGCTGACAGGCTGCGACCTGAACGGAGAGAAGGTTGGAAAATCTGTAATCGACTACTACATCGAGTACTTCTCCGGCGACCGCTTTATCTTCGTAAACAAGAGCAACAATGTGAATATCAAGCTGAACCAGAAAATGATCGCCAGAGATCAGTTCCACACCAGCGGAGTGATTAAGGATCCGAAGCATTACGGCGCCTGGGTAGAGACACCGAATTACATGAAGAATATGCCTCTCTCAACAGAACAGATGGAAGCACTGGTAACCTACTGCGCAAATAAGAACATCACGATGTTTGATCTGCTCCTGAACCGTGTGGGGTTTGAGATCCCGTCCATCAAGCATTTGGGAAAAAAGAACCGCGAGGTTACTTTCTGGACTTATAGGAACGGAGTCTATAAGCCAAAGGGGATGGTCCAGATCATGGCAGGCGCACAGGAGTTTGAAAAACATCGTCCGGGTGGCGGAAGCTGCTGGGTTACTTACAAGACATACGACATGACCGGAACTCTCCGGGGGTGCTTACCGATGGTGATGACGCAGGCAAATGTTGAGGCGCACGGAGCAATGTGCCAGAACATCGTATATGACTCCCCGTATCTGGTGTTCTTCCAGGGACGGTGAGAAGAGGATTATAGATAGAAAGATCGACTATACTGTGTTAAATACAATGTGGGCCGCTGCAGTGATATGCAGCGGCCCGCATTATGTTGGGAAATCATTATTTCAGCGTAGATTATTGCTTTTCAAGCTGCGCCTGGAGTTTTCGTATTTGATCCTGTAAGTTGGCGAGTTGATCGTCTTTTTCCGCGAGCTTTGCGGCCAGTTCGTCGTTCTCTGCCTTAGTAGCGTTGTATTTTTCCTCAAGCTCGTCATACTTCTCCAGATACGGATCGATATCAAGGTCAATATATGGATTGCTCATATTCATGCCCTCCTCCTGAAATATCGGGTATTTGTCGTATAAATGCTTCGATAATCGTCTGGACAAGGCAAGAAGATTCAATCGATCCCTCCAGGTCAGAAACCCCTGTTCGTAGGCCTTGTCTATTGGCTTGATTATATCATCCCGGTATAGAAGTAGCAACTGCTGAACGGGAGAGATGAAGTGTGGGGATTTTATCGATGAATGTCGTGGTTTTCACACTTTCTACATTGATTATAAGTGTGATTTGCGGTATACTGAAGGTGTATTTGTAAATATTGGCAAAACAAGGGAAATCTTGCGACGCAAAACTAAGAGGGCCTAAAAGTTTTTTGATTCATGGCAGCCAGTTGCACCGGAGTGGTTATAT
>CADAXW010000035.1 GCA_902792005.1 uncultured Lachnospiraceae bacterium | reverse complement strand
ACATATTCGGAAGAAGCCATAATGCCGTCCGGATGGAAGTAATACTTCTTTCCGGAGATCGTCTTCCATCCGGTGGTCATATAACCGTCGGAGTTTATGTAATAATAGTTGTTTTCCCACTTTACCCAGGTTTTCTTCTGCTGAACGCCTGTTTTATCAAAGTAGATCCAGTTTCCATTGTAGTTGATCCAGCCGGTACGGAGATAGCCGGACTTGTCAAAATAATACCAGCTGCCGTCTACCTTGCGGCGTCCGGTGATGGGGACATAGGAGCTGTTATAATAACGGATCCCGTTATTGTCCTTGATCCAGCCTGTAATGTCTGCATCGGCAGGGGTTACCTTCGTGTCGGATGCATTCGCTGCCAGGGCAGGAAAAGGACCGAACAGGATAGAAAGGAATGCGAGCAGCAGGAGTGCGGGTTTTAATATACGAAGCTGTTTTTTCATGCCTGTGTACCCTCCTTATATTCGAGTCTGAAAATGTGTGTACCCTCTGTAAAAAGTTTACTATCCGGTACATTTCCTGTCAACGAGGGAATGTGTGATTCAGGATAGAAGAGATAATGAATTCGGGATGGAGGAAATGATGCAATTCGGGATTGACGGCAGAAACGCGATATACTATAATACGTAAGGAACAAGGGCGTTCTGAAGCACATTTTGCGACTCAGAGCGTCTTTTTTTTCGCGAAGCTGAGAATGAAATGAGGAGAGAAACAATGAGTGATTTTATCGACACCCTGGCGAGCGTCAATGATGTGGTAAATGATTTTGTGTGGACGAAGGTCGGCGTCTGGCTGCTGATCGCAGTTGGTCTGCTGATGACCGTGCTGACCAAGTGCTTTCAGGTGAGCCATCTGCCTCACTGGTTCAAGAAGACCATCGGAAACATGTTTGAAAAGAAGGTGCGCTCCCATACCGGGGAGAAGGCATCCATCTCCCAGTTCCAGGCACTCTGTACAGCTCTTGCTGCTACGGTAGGTGTCGGCAATATCGCCGGTGTGGCAGGTGCCATCGTGACCGGCGGCCCCGGCGCGGTGTTCTGGATGTGGGTTGCCGCATTTCTCGGAATGATGACCAACTACTCCGAAAATGTTCTGGGTATCTACTACAGACGTAAGAACAGGGCAGGAGAGTGGTCCGGCGGTGCCATGTACTATCTGCAGGACGGACTTGGCGGCAAGAAGGGCTTCAAGCATATCGGACGTATCCTGGCCATCATTTTTGCCATCTGCGCCGTTCTGGCATCCTTCGGTATCGGAAATATGGGCCAGGTGAACAAGATCGTCATCAACTTTACTTCAGCCTTTGATATCCCGGCACTGTCCGAGGTGGTTGTATTCGGTGAGGGTGATTCAGCAGTTACGCTCTATTCCATTATCATCGGTGCCGTTCTTCTGATCCTGGTGGGTATCGTCGTGATCGGTGGAATCAAGCGTATTGCAAATGTAGCGGAGAAGATCATTCCCTTCATGGTGATCATGTATGTTCTGGGGGCTCTGATCGTGATCTGCGTCAACATCACTTCCGTAGGCAAGGCCTTCGGCGCCATCTTCTCCATGGCCTTCAGCAGTCAGGCAGTATGGGGCGGTGCTACCGGTGTGGCACTGAAGCAGATCATCACCATGGGCTGTAAGCGAGGGGTTTTCTCCAACGAGGCAGGACTTGGTTCCTCTGTTATGGTACATTCCAATTCAAATGTAGTCGAGCCGGTGAAGCAGGGTCTCTGGGGTATCTTCGAGGTATTTGCAGATACCATCGTGATCTGCACCATGACCGCGCTTACGATCCTTACCTCCGGTGTCATCGATCTGGAGACCGGTGTTCACACCGCAAGCAGTGATGCGACTCTGGTGGCAGAGTCCTTCAACTCCGTATTCACCTTCGGTGATTTTAAGCTGGGACAGTATTTTATCGCCATTGCGATCCTGCTCTTTGCCTTTACCACCGTACTGGGCTGGTCTCACTACGGAACCAAGGCGATGGAGTATCTGGCAGGAAGTAAGGCCAGCGTTGCAACAACGATCTATAAGGTGCTCTTCGTGATCATGGTCATGTTCGGTGCAACCCTGACATCTTCGATCGCATGGGATATCTCAGATACCTTCAACGGTATGATGATGCTTCCCAACCTGATCGGTGTGGTGGCCCTTTCACCGCTGGTTATGAAGCTGACGAAGAACTATGTCGACCGTCGGATCAAGAAGCTGGATGTACCTCCCATGCTGTCACATTTCCCTGATATTCAGGAGATGAACGCAAGGATCATCCGCGAGACCGGAGAGGAATAAACAGGTCGGAATCAAAAAAGAACCGTGACTCGCGTCGCGGTTCTTTTTTATGTGATTGATTCAGGTTGGCTCAATCGTATATGCAGAAGGTGCTTCTGCGGTATAACTCGATGCTTTATTTCGGCTGTCTTGCGTAGATACGCTCGGTTACGGACTTGGACTCGCCCGGTGCCAGTTCGCGGTATCCTGACTCATCTCCCGGAAGCGGAAGGTTCGGGGCATTGATCATCCAGGTCATGGGCTCGGGACAGAAGTAGCCATGATCGCCACCCTCGTTCCATACAACCCAGAACAGGAAGTCGTCACTGATCTCGTAAACGATCTCAGCCTTGGTCTTCAGATCCGTGATCACGGCGCCGCGGAATTCTCTTCCGTCCAGATCGCCGATGGCGGTGTTGAAGACATCATTGTCGATGATCTGCTTTACAGGAATGAGAGATCCTGTCATATACTGACGGTCATGATTTCCATGAGGCATCATGTCCAGTGTGGGACAGAGATTGCGGCCCAGCTCCCATTTCTCGCCGATGGGCATATAGAGGCGGGCATCCATGCCGTCGGAACCCTCGATGAAAGGTGCCTTCATGGCTGTGTGGTTGCACATGCCGAAGGGCAGCTGACGGTCCGTAGACAGGTTGGTCATGGAGAATTCGTAACGCATACCGGAAGCATCCAGCGTAAATGTGAAATCTGCCCGGAAGCTTACGGGGAAGGTCTCAAACATGGGATCCTTCTCATCATACGTGTAGCTGGTCTTTGCAATAGCGGAGGTTGCGGTTGCATCCACGGATACGATCTCATGCTCACGAAGGTGCAGGAAACCATGGATCTCATTTCCGAAATCCGGCTCATTGATGGGGAAGGTATAGGTGTAATCACTGCACTTCAGCACACCGCCGGCCAGACGGTTGGGCAGGTACAGTGTGGGGAAACCCCAGGTCACACGACCCTCCTCAATCTCCTCGATGGTTCTGCTATCATCATTCCGGAAGAAGTCTGCGCCGGTGGCACTGTCCTGCATCCGAACGATATTGCTTCCAAGGAAGGGAGCAATGGTAGCTGTATATGTTCCTGCGGAAAGGCTGATCACATCCTTGCCCTTCCACTTGGTGATTTCCGCGCTTGTACTCATAAGCGTATCCTCCTTAAATCATGAGTGTTTTCTATTGTAGCATAAATAAGCTTGTGTTACAATAGCCACGGGATGGCCCGAACGTAGAGAGGGCGGGCCCCGTGGCCCCGAACGGAGTGAGGGATACCGCTGCGAAGCAGCGACGCGGGCACGAAGTGCTAAAGAATACAAAGTATTTTGGAAGGGGGAACGTATATGCAGATGTGGATGGTCTGGCTGATCTGGGGCGCATTTCTTATGGTGCTTTTCGGACTCATTGCCGACGCTGTATCCGTTAGCAAGGGCTATGCAAGAAGCTGGTTTTACGCCGGCCTTTTTTTGGGACCCTTTGCAATCCTTATCCTTCTTCTTCGGCCGGATCCGAGGGATCAGGTCCGTTATATTGATCTCAGAAAACCCATGGATCAGCAGATCCCCGGGGCGAAGAATCCTTCACCTCAGGATCCTGCACTTCAGAATCAGAATGAGAATTAGGGGGCGGCGTTATGTACTGTATGCATTGCGGAAAAGAGCTCCCTGACGGAGCAAAATATTGTATCTACTGCGGAGGAGAGCAGATGATGATCCCGGAGCAGCTGCGGCATACGCAGACTCCGGTCACCGGTCCCCTTCCCATGGAAGGAGAGCGGCGGGATCAGGATCCGGTCACCGGTCCGCTTCCCATGACGGGAGAGCAGCACGCGCCGGCTCCCGTGGACGCCCCGGTTTTCGTGCCTGAAAAGAAAGAAACCTACGTGCCGAAATATGCGCCAAAGCCCATGGAGGAGGATATGTCCCACGTGGTCTTCCGGGGCGGTTACGAGCGAAGTGTTGAGAAGCTGATGAATATCGGGGTGGAGCTTTCCGGCATCGCCATTCTGTTCCTGTTCATCCGGCTGATCCTGTCCGCCTTTATCCGGAGCTATACCATGGCAAGATCCGACATTTATCTGTCATTCCTTGCACTGGCCTTCCTGCTGGCGGCCTGTGTGGTAAATACGCAAAGCGGAAAGCGGCTGTGGCTGGGGGCAATCCCCCTGATACTCACCGCTATCGATTATTTCCTGATGATCCGGGAAGTGAATGAGATCAATCCGAAGGAGGATTTTGGCTATGATGTCGGCTGGAGTAAGTATGGGATTTCTCTTATTCTGTTTGTTGTTTATTTTGCTGTTTATCTTTGGATGACGTACCAGAGAACGAAGGATAACCGGGCGGGGGCAGTCGTTCTGGCGGTGATCTCCATGGCGGCCCTGGTGCTGTTCATGGTACAGACCACGAATATGGTGAGCGAGGATATCAAGGACGAATCCAACGTGGAGATCTGGTATGACATGTTTACAGGTCTGCACATTATCTGCTTCCATATCATTTATTTCTGTTTCGCACTGCGGGGGATCCTGGCAAAGAAGGAGGAACCGGAGACATGAAGCTGCATGAGCTGCTGAACTATGAAGATATCGTGATCCAGTGCCATGACAATCCGGATGCGGATGCCCTGGCTTCGGGGTATGCCCTGTGGTGGTACCTGAGGCAGAACGGGAAGATGCCGCGGTTTATCTACCGGGGGCGGACCGAAGCAAAGAAGGGGAATCTGAAGCTGATGATGAAGGAGCTGGACATCCCCGTAAGCTACGAACCGGATTTCATGTATGTACCGGAACTGCTGGTCACGGTGGACTGCCAGTATGGCCAGAAAAATGTAACGCTGACCGAGGCGGACACGGTGGCTGTGATCGACCATCATCAGGTGATGGGAGAGCTGCCGGAGTTAAGTGAAGTAAGAAGCAGCATCGGAAGTTGTGCCACCATCCTGTGGGATATGATACGGGAGGAGGGACTGGATCTTTCGGAGGAACGAAAGCTTTCCACGGCCCTTTATTACGGGCTTTTCATGGACACCAACCGGTTGTCCGAGGTGTCGCATCCGCTGGACCGCGATATGCTGGACAGCCTGCAGATCAGTAAGAGTGTGATCACCGAGCTTCGGAACTCCAACATTTCCCTGGATGAGCTGACCATTACGGGCCAGACCATCACCCAGTATGAATACCATCCGGACCGGAGATATGTGGTACTCCGGGCGGAACCCTGTGACCCCAACATTCTCGGGGTGATCAGTGACTTTGTTATGGAGACGGAGGGGATCGACGTCAGTCTGGCTTACTATGTCAGCCCCTTTGAGGTGAAGCTATCTGTCAGAAGCTGTGTGAAGGAGGTGCATGCGGATGAGGTTGCAGCCTTCCTGACCGACGGCATCGGCGGTGGCGGCGGACATGTGCTGAAGGCAGGCGGAACGGTGCGGCCGGACCTTCTGGATCAGTATGCGTTGGAAGGGGAAGATACCTATACCCTTGCGGACCGGATCCTGATGGAACGGATAGAAGAGTATTACGAGAAATATCAGGTGCTCTATGCGAAAGATACGACGCTGGATCCGGAGCAGCTGGAGACCTATGAGAAGCTGCCCCAGGAGCTTGGATGCGCGAAGCTGACGGACATTTTCCCTGTGGGAACCAGGGTTGAGATCCGTACGCTGGAGGGGGATGTGGAAGTGACCGTGAAGGAGGATCTCTTCCTTATGATCGGGATCGAAGGGGAGGTTTACCCCATCACCCGGGAGAAGCTGGAGAAGAGCTACGTCCGGACCGGAGAGCCCTACACCAGAACATTTGACTATGATCCTACCCTGAAATGCGCCGCCACCGGTGAGAGAAGAGAGATCATGAAGTACGCCATGGGCGTTGTAAGCTCCGGCGGCTCCAGGATCCGCGCCATGCAGCTGAAGCGGCATGTGAAGCTCTTCACCGCCTGGGACGAAGAGAAGTACTATTCCGGCAATCCCGGCGATTACATCGCATGCCGGGAGGACGACATCCACGATATCTACATCATCCGGGCCAGGCTGTTCCCGGAACTGTACCGAAAGGTGTGATGGGCTGTCACGCTCCCAGGCAAATGTGACAAGCGGGACTGTCCCCTTTGTCACGCTCTGCCGCATTACGGTGTTTCGTCCAGTCCGTACAGCGACTTGTTCTCGTCGGACATCTCGGTTCCTTTCAGGATATCCCGGGCCTTCTGGATCAGCTCCTCGGTGGAGTAGTGATTGAAGTAGCCGATATAGTACTCGTCGGTTGTCTTGTAGGAGTAGGTAAAGTACCGGTTGGTGGGCCGGTGGTGTCCGAAGCTGTTTACGAC
Organism: uncultured Lachnospiraceae bacterium; assembly: GCA_902792005.1. Taxonomy (GTDB): domain Bacteria; phylum Bacillota; class Clostridia; order Lachnospirales; family Lachnospiraceae; genus Eubacterium_Q. The sequence goes on along the minus strand of CADAXW010000035.1, from coordinate 9,520 downwards.
ACAGGTTTCCTCATACCAGGTGTCCAGATCGATGACACTGGTTATGATTGAATTCTGACAGAACAGAAGTCCGTCGGAGGAGGCGTAGTCAAATGTGACGTCTCCGTTTTTTGAGCGGAAGCTGCTCATCTCAGAGCTTCCCACATAAGCGCCGGTGACTGCGTCGTATCGATACAGTCGTCCGTTGCTGAAGGGTACAAGCAGCAGGGAGGAATCCTTGCTGTTTTTGGGTTCATAGAAGGAAAGCCCAAGGGGACTTGCTCCGGGACAGGAGATATCCACTACGGTCTCTGCCTGTTTGTTCTTGATATCGAGCAGGCTGATGGTGTAATTGTCCGTGATCGCTATGCGTCCGGTCTTCGGATCACCGGCGGCTTTGACTGCCATGGACCGGCCCTCGGGCCGGGGGACCTGCACGGACTCGGAATCATCAAGGAACACGATCCATTCTCCGCTGCTGCCCACATAGTAAACGGCGTTCAGACCCTGAAGGTACATGGGTTCCTTCACAGGAACTGCAAAGGTGAGATCCTTTGAGATGACATGGTTTGTGATCCGGTCGCCTGCGAGATCATACTCGTTGACACAAAGCTGATGGTCCTCATTTTCAGAGTAGTAGAACATGGTGTCGCCGGCCCGGGATACATCCGTGGAGGTGGAGTATGCCTCTTCACGCAGTACCTTCCGGGAGGTTTCGCCGGTGGCCAGATCAACGGTAAACAGGATCATGTCCTTCGAGCTGGCGTCAACGCCGGCGATCAGGAATCTGCCGTTGCAGGTTCCCAGCATATTTATCTCTCCTCTGTCGAAGATGGGCTTTCCGGTGTCCTCGTTCAACAGGGGGATCTGATACTTTCTGGTTCCGGTGAGGGGATCCACGAGAGTCAGTACATCGATCCGTTCCTCCTCGGCCTTGATCCCCGGGAATCTGGATGCTTCCTCGTCGGAGATCAGTCCCAGGGCACCGTCGTCCAGCTTGAACTTATCACAGGAAGACAGTGGTGTATCGGAGGACTGAACCCATTCCGGGTCGGATACATACAGCTGGTACTGAATGACATCCTTGGTTGAACGGGGTGCCACAAATATATGATTGTCTATGTTGGCATCGCTGAGATCCGTCGGCAGGTAGTAATTGATGTTGACCGCTTCCTTCCCGCTGGGAGATGCAAGCCCTCCATCCTGCGTGATCAGGAGAGGCCATCCGTTTCCGTCATTGTCACTGATGTCGATGATGGAGGAGGTTACCTGGAAGGTGGCCGCCTCTGCACCGTCAGAGATCCGGTACATCCGTGTGGTGTTGCCGGAGAAAAAGGCTACGGTCTCTGTTTTGGGAAGGGCAAGAAAGCCACTGTCCACAGCCACGCTGCTGGTTGTAAAGTCCGCACTCCAATGCTCATCCATCTTCGCCGGATCGATGCAATGGATCGTGATATGATCGGTCTTCAGATAGGCATTGGAATTGAAGGAAGTGCTGCTGCTGTAGATATCCAGGGGCTCGGAGGCCATGAGGTGTTTATCATCAGCCCAGGCCAGCCGGAGGATGGAACTTTCGTACTCCTTGGTGGAGGTGACCTTCTTCTGGGAGATCTGATAAACGCTTACCACGTCCTTGACATTCGGAGAAGATACATAGGCGATCTTATCGTTGTCCGGAGAAAGGGTGATACGCATGGGAAGGCTTCCTGCGCCGGTGTCATAGGTATCCACCACATTTCCGTTCTCTCTGGATAAACGGAGGATCTTGCCGGAAGTTTCGCCCACAAGGAAGGTGCCGTCCTTAAAGGAGCAGAACTCATTCAGATTGGTGAACTCGGACTCGGCTTTATGGGTCCAGAGCAGCTTCCCGGTCTTCGGCTCGTAGGCTTCGATCTGTGCTCTCTTCTGGATCAGAAGAATATCATCTGACAGGAAGCGGATCATGGCGGAAATAATGTCGTTCATTGTGATAGAACAGGTCATGGTATGGGTCCTGATGTCCCAGATACGCACGGTTCCTGCATAATCCCAGGCAACGATATAGTTGGCGCCGGGAGCGACATCATATCCTGCCATGGTGCTGTCCATAGAGTAATTCCATACGGCTTCCAGGCTGATGCCGTCCAGAGTAGTGTAGGCCAGGGTGGAGTCCGTCAGGGCGCGAACAGCCTCGGGGATGACAGGGCGGTCATCGTCCTCATCCTGCGGAAGAGCGGCCAGCGCCAGCTGCATGGCAAGGATCCGGTCCTGATGCTGCATGGAGTAAATGGACTCGTTGGCCAGATACTTCGACTGGCTGATCAGTGCTTTGTTATAGGCTTCCTGCAGCTTTTTCTGGCTGACAAAGAAATAGATACCGGTAGCGACAGCCGCCAGGGTCACCAGACTGAAGATCAGAGAGAGGCGGCGGATGCGGTACTGTCTCCGGCGATTCATAAGCTCATCATAAGAGCATCCCAGCAGAGCGGATGCAAGACGCGGAAGCTCCTCCCGCTTTGCTTTCTTGCGGGGAAGCCGGTAGTCACAGGAAAGGGGCTCCAGAAGAACCGGAACGGAATAGGACCGGCCGGTTTCGTCCGTGAAGGAGCGCATTTCATGCGTCAGAATGTCAGGGATCACATCCTTCGGCTCTCCGTCCACCAGGACTGTCATGACCTGAGAACGTGTATGGAAGCGCAGGAAATACTCGATCTCCCGGGGGACCCAGAGGGATTCCTTCGTGGAGGTGGAGCAGATGACGATGAGATAGTCGGCATGCTCCAGCGCGTAGGCGATCTCAGCAGAAAGATCGCTGGCAGTTCCGAGCTCATCCTTATCCAGGAAGATGCGGTCAATGGCTTTGATACCGCTTAACTTTTTGATCTTATTGGGAATATGAAAATGTTCCAGATCCCGCTGGATCGCCCGCGCGACCTCGATATCCTTTTCGGCGTGGCGATAAGAGATAAAAGCATTATAATGCTCGATCATGGGAGCCTCCTGTAGAAATTCAGGTTATGGTTTATATAACAGACTACCTATTTATTATACGATATTTCCCCTGTTTGTAAACAACCGATTCCGCGGGAAAACCGGACCGGAAGGGAGGCAGATCGAAAACTGTTTGTGTTTGCGGCGCATTTATGATACACTGACTCTGTATGTAAAGAAGTAGAGAGTATTTGGTAAAGGATAAACTGCTTTGGATATGAAGAAAAAAGCCCTTTGGGCAGTGGTGTCTCTTTTCCTGGCTGCGTTTACGATCTGGTTCATGGTCTACCGGAGTGGTATGTCCATTTCGGACTTCATGGAGTCCATCGCGAACTCAAATAAGGGATGGCTGTCACTGGGCGTCATATGTATGTTTAGTTTTATATTCTTTGAAGGTGTGTCCCTGCTGCAGATCGTAAAGACCTGTGGTTATCCCCAGAAGATACGGAGAGGCTTCCTGTATTCTGCAGGAGATACCTACTTCTCGGCCATCACACCTTCCGGAACCGGAGGACAGCCGGCCATCATATTCTTTATGATGAAGGACGGCATCCCGGGGGCGGTGATCACCGCAACGCTTGTGATCAACTTCATCGCCTTCAACGTGGGTCTGTTATTCTTCGGAGTCGTTGGGTTCCTGCTGGCGCCAAATGTATTCATGAACTACAGTCCCATGTGCAAGGCGTTCATCATCGCAGGCTTCGTGATCTTCCTGACACTCTTTATCCTGGGTGTGCTGATGATCCGGAAACGGGAGCTCATCTTCCGGCTGGCCATGAAGTTTATCGGCTTCCTTCATAAGATCCACCTGGTCAAGCGTCAGGAGAGGATCCAGAAGAAGCTGGAAAAGGTCATGGAGGAGTACAAGACCTGCGTAAATGTGGTCGCCGGCCATAAGGGGATGTGGTTTAATGCCTGTCTTATGAATATCCTGCAGCGGTTTGTGCAGATCGCTGTTACGGTTTTCAGTTACCGGGCACTGGGTGGCATGGGCCCCATTCGGGAACTGTTTTCGACGCAGTGCTTTGCGACCATCGGTGCAACCTGTATCCCGATCCCGGGAGCCATCGGTATATCGGATTACCTGATGATCGAGGGATATATGAATCTGATGGAACATGATTTTGCATTCCAGGTTCAGATGCTGAGCCGTGGATTGTCCTTCTACTGTTGTATCATCGTGAGTGGAATCACTTTGATGATCGGATTGATGTCGTTAGGGAGAAGAAAGAAGAAATGATAGGAGTATTTGATTACACGGTTATACTGACGTATTTGTCTGCCATGGCAGGCGTACTGGGGATCATCGTTTCCCTTTACGGAAACGGACACCCGTACATGGGATGCTTTTTCCTTCTGTTCTGCGGACTCTGTGATGCGTTTGACGGCAAGGTGGCCAGAAAGAAGAAGAATCGTACGGATTTTGAGAAGAGCTTCGGTATTCAGATCGACTCTCTGGCGGATCTGATCTCCTTCGGCGTTCTGCCGGGTGCCATCGGCTTCGGGCTGGTACGTGCCAGCGAGAAGTATCTGGATCTTCCGGTGCTTCATCCGGTGGATCAGGATAAGGCCATCCTGTATCCTGTGCTCTTTATCGTGATCATTATCATGTATGCACTGGCGGCTCTGGTCCGTCTGGCATACTTCAACGTAACAGAGGAGGAGCGCTCCAGAACGGAGGGCGGTGTAAGAAAGACCTATGTCGGTCTTCCGGTTACCTCATCAGCGCTGATCTTCCCGTCAGTGCTTCTGATCCGCTTTATCACCCGTGTGGACTTTACACCGATCTATTTTGCGGTTATGGTGATCACAGCATTCCTGTTTGTATCCCGTGTCCGTATTGCCAAGGCCGGAACCCGGGGCATCTTCATCATGATCGGCATCGGAGTCGTGGAATTCGGCGTCATGCTGTATTTCCTGCTCACCAGAGGAATGTGAGGTTATTATGGACGGATTACATTTTTTATATCATACAGCGCCCGGAAGGGCGCTGCTTCATCCGCTCGGCAGTCGGGCCCTGTCCAAAGTCTGCGGAGCGTTTTTAGATTGCAGGCTGTCAAAGCCGCTGATCAAGGGCTTTGTCAAAAAGGCCGAGATCGATCCGGAGGAGTACATTATGGACGGTTTCACCTGCTTTAACGACTGCTTCTGCAGACGGGTGAAGGAGGGGCTTCGCCCTGTGGAGCAGGATCCATCGGTGATGATCGCTCCCAGTGACGGTCTGCTTTCCGTATGGCCGATCTCGGAGGATACGGTGATCCCGGTGAAGCAGAGCGAATACTCGGTCCGCCGGCTTCTCAGGGACAGCAGACTGGCAGAACGGTATGAGAACGGACTCTGTCTGGTATACAGGCTTTGTGTCAATCATTATCATCGCTATGGATATGTGGAGAGCGGACGGAAGTCCGTGAACCGCTTTATTCCCGGAGTGCTGCATACCGTGCGTCCCATCGCACTGGAGGCCCGTCCGGTATTTATCGAGAACTGCAGAGAGTATACCTGCATCCGGACGGAGCAGTTCGGCGTCCTCACCCAGATGGAGGTGGGTGCCATGCTGGTTGGAAAGATCGCCAACCATGAGACCGGCAGGGCAAATGTGGTCCGCGGAACGGAGAAGGGAACCTTCCTGTACGGCGGCTCCACCATCATCGTGCTTGTGGAACCGGACAAGGTGGCGATCGATCCGGAGATCCTTGCGGCTTCCATGGAAGGCATAGAGACCCCTGTAAAGTACGGGCAGGCAGTAGGGAGAAAGATCGGTTCATGAGTGAACAGATGAATGATCATACAGAAGAACATATCGAAGAGAATCAGGGAGAGAGTAAGGCAGATAGTAAGGCAGATAGTAAGGCTGCAGCGATAGCGGCTCCGGTGAAGGTCTGGAAGATCATCATCACGCTGGTCATGCTGCTGGTATTTACCTTTTTCACGGCTGGGGTGTTCTGGGCCCTTGGCTCCTGGAGCTATCTGGAAATGGATGAGCTGCTGTGGCATCTGAAGTCTTCCATGAAGGATGCCAATCCGGACATGATCAAAAGCTTTGTGCTGATCGTGGGGGGCGCTGCGTTCCTGGCCACAGCCACAGGCGCGTTCTTCATGTTTAACAACCGTAAGAAGCCCGGGAAGGGCAGACTCGTCTATCGGATCACCACGCTGGCGGCAACAGCCATCCTTTTGATCGGGCTGGTTTCCGCATTCCTTGGTTTCAACGTGGGTCCCTTCCTGAAGGGCTATATGACCGTATCCACATTTGTGGAGGATCATTATGTGGATCCCGGTTCCGTGAAGCTCACATTTCCGGAGAAGAAGCGGAATCTGGTCTATATCTACATCGAGTCCATGGAGACCACCTTTATGGATGAAGAGAACGGCGGCGCATTTCCGAAAAATGTGATCCCCGAGCTCACCACACTGGCGAAGGAGAATGAGGACTTCTCCGGTGACAGCGGCGTACGGAACGGAGGCATCTCGCTTCCGGGAACCATTTGGACCATGGGCGCCATCTTCGGTACCACATCGGGACTTCCGCTGAAAACCCCGCTGGGGCAGAACGGAATGTCCGCGTCGGATGACTTTTTTCCGGGCGTCATAACCATGGGGGATATCCTGAAGAAGGAGGGCTACCGCAACCGGCTGCTCATGGGATCGGCTTCGGACTTCGGCGGGTGCGCCCTGTATTATCAGTCCCACGGAGATTTTGAGATCCATGATCTCTACTATGCCAGAAAGGTGGGACGGATCCCGAAGGATTATTTTGAATTCTGGGGCTACGAGGACAGGAAGCTCTTTGAATATGCCAGAGAAGAGGCACTGGAGCTGGCAGCAGGCGCAGAGCCCTTCCAGCTGGTGCTTCAGACCATGGACACACATTTTGAAGACGGCTATGTGTGCCCGGAGTGTACAAAGGAGTTTAAAGGGAATATCTATGCAAATGTGATGAAATGTGAGTCCAGGCAGGTGACGGAGTTTGTCCGCTGGCTGCAGCAGCAGGACTTCTACGAGAATACCACCATCATCATCACGGGAGACCATCCTACCATGGATAAGAACTTTACGAAGGATGTCCCGGAGAGCTACCAGAGAAAGACCTATACCTGCATAATTAACCCGGCTGATGCTGCAGACACTGCGAATAAGGGGAATGAAAAACGGGTGTTCTCCACCATGGACCTTTTCCCCACGGCACTGGCTGCTTTGGGCGTGACCATCGAGGGCGACCGGCTGGGGCTGGGAACGAATCTTTATTCGGATCAGAAGACTCTTACGGAGCAGATGGAGCTTTCCCAGCTGGAGGAAGAGCTGAATGCGCGCTCGGTGATGCTGGGCGATATGTATGGCGGGACCTATGTGAGTCCGGGCATCGGCACGTATAAAGATGATAAGTAGCAGACGACACCCATGAACAGGGTTAAGAATGATGAGAATGCAAAATAATGAGAATGCAAAATAATGCACCTGCGCTTAACAGAAGACGCAGGCCGTAAATCAAGGAGGATACTATGGAACGAAAGAATCTTGCAGCAGAACTGGGCCTGACCACCTATCCGGGCAGAGGTATCGTGATCGGCCGGACACCGGACGGAGCAAAAGCGGTATGTGCCTACTTTATCATGGGCCGGTCCGAGAACAGCCGGAACCGTGTTTTTGTAACCGAGGGAGAGGGGATCCGTACGGAAGCCTTTGATCCTGCAAAGCTGGAGGATCCCAGCCTGATCATTTACGCACCGGTCCGTGTGCTGAACGGAAATATCATTGTTACCAACGGGGATCAGACGGATACGATCTACGACGGACTGTCTGCAGGAAAGACCTTTGAAGAGTCCCTTCGCAGCCGGGAGTTCGAGCCGGACGGACCGAACTATACGCCCCGTATCTCCGGATGGATGAAGTTCGGTGAGGCGGACAAGGCTTACAGCTACGATATGTCCATCCTGAAGTCCAACAACGGAGATCCTTCCCAGTGCAACCGTTACACCTTCAGCTATGACAATCCGAAGGCAGGAGAGGGACATTTCATCCACACCTACATGGGTGACGGAAACCCGCTTCCCAGCTATGAGGGCGAGCCTACGCCGGTGGAGATCCCGGATGTGAATATCGATGCTTTTACAGAGCTGGTTTGGAATGCCATCGACGCAGACAACAAGGTATCACTTTTTACACGTTTCGTAGATATTGCCAGCGGAGCAGTGGAGACACGGATCGTAAATAAGAACCAGTAAACCCGAATCAGGATCAGAAATAGAAATCAGGAATAGAAATCAGGAGGAAATCAGATGAACGAAATGGAATTAAAATATGGCTGTAACCCGAATCAGAAGCCGTCCCGTGTTTTCATGAAGGACGGACAGGATCTTCCCATCACGGTTGTAAACGGAAAGCCGGGATATATCAATCTGCTGGATGCGCTGAACGGCTGGCAGCTGGTAAAGGAGCTGAAGAAGGCGACAGGTCTTCCGGCAGCCACCAGCTTCAAGCATGTATCTCCGGCAGGTGCAGCAGTGGGACTTCCCCTGACTGACATCGAGAAGACCATCTACTGGGTGGATGATCTGGGAGAGCTTTCTCCCCTGGCCAGTGCGTATGCACGTGCCCGCGGAGCAGACCGTATGTCCTCCTTCGGAGATTTCATCGCTCTGTCTGATGTCTGCGACAAGGACACGGCGCGCCTGATCAAGCGTGAGGTCAGCGACGGAGTGGTTGCGCCGGGCTACACCGACGAAGCACTGGAGCTTCTGAAGCAGAAGAAAAACGGAAATTACTGTGTGATCCAGATCGATCCGGAGTATGTTCCGGCAGCCATTGAGACAAAGGATGTCTTCGGCGTTACATTTGAACAGGGAAGAAATGAGCTCGTGATCGATGATGCACTCTTCAGCAACATCGTAACGGATGCAAAGGAGATCCCGGAGTCGGCAAAGATCGACCTGGCTATCGCCATGATCACTCTGAAGTATACACAGTCCAACTCCGTTTGCTATGTGAAGGGCGGAGCAGCCATCGGTATCGGTGCTGGACAGCAGTCCAGAATTCATTGCACCAGACTGGCCGGTGACAAGGCGGACAAGTGGTTCCTGCGTCAGTCGCCCCAGGTGCTGAACCTTCCCTTTAAGGACGGGATCCGTCGTCCGGACCGCGACAACACCATCGACGTTTATATCAGCGATGATTATGAGGACGTGATCGGTGACGGCGAGTGGCAGAAGTACTTTACAGAGCAGCCGAAGGCCTTTACCCGCGAGGAGCGGAAGGCATGGCTTGCAAAGAATACAGATGTAACCCTTGGCTCTGACGCATTCTTCCCCTTTGGCGACAATGTGGAGCGCGCCAACAGAAGCGGCGTTCGCTACATCGCACAGCCGGGTGGTTCCATCCGTGATGACAATGTGATCGAGACCTGCAACAAGTACGGCATCGTGATGTGCTTTACAGGTATACGGCTGTTCCATCACTAAGAGCGCAAAGAGCGTGACAAGGCGCCAGCGTGACTAAGGGTGCGCCAGCGTGACTAAGGGGACAGTCCCCTATGTCACGTTCAGGTATACGGCTGTTCCATCACTAAGAGCGTGAC
>CADAXW010000034.1 GCA_902792005.1 uncultured Lachnospiraceae bacterium | reverse complement strand
CATGCAAGGCAATGACGGGGCGGTTGTATACGGCGAATGCCGCGACATCGACGGCCACGAAGTGGCCGGAGAGCCGGCATGGCTCATGCTGCGTGACAATGGGGACTGTCCCCGTTGTCACACCCGTCACTCCTCCGTATACCCAATCTCAATCAAACTTCCGTCCGTGGCGTTGGTGACGCAGTATGCAAACCGGTCGGCTGCATTCTGCTGTATCGGTACCACCCATGCAGGAATGTAGGTAAACTCATTCTGCTTATCCGGTGACGGTGTGGGATAGTATCTGAGATATGCTTCATGAAGCTCCACACTGGAGGATGGGATCTTCGCATGGTTCAGCTCTGCTGCGATATTCTCCTGTGTCGCCGTCATGGCCTGCTCAAAGGAAAGGATCGCCACCTGATCTGCGATACACTCCTCAAACTGGTATCCGATGTAGAGGCTTGCTCCGATCACGCCCTTATCATTCATCCATACATTCCCCTGATTCATGCGGATCTTCGCTTCTGTTCCAAACTCATCCACATAGTATTCCTGGCCTGCAAGCGTGTAGGGAAGCCATGCCCGGTAACCGTTCACGGACGCCCCTGCCAGTGTTTCCGATTTTGATGCCGAAGGCGGATAAAAGAGCAGCTGTGAATAATGCTCACCTTCCTTTACCTGAAGCGGCTCCTTCGGAAGCTTTACCAGAAGCTTCTCAGAGACAAACTTCGACGCCTCCTCCGCCAGCTCCTCCGGCGTTCTGGTGCACTGGTTGGAGGGTTCTGCCAGCACACTCAGATTTGTGTCCAGAGGAGCAACACCTCGGTCCTCATCTCCGCGGGACAGGATGGAATCATCCATCAGCTCCAACACTTCCGTTGCATCCGCCTTGTCAATGGCATCTCCCCAGTTCTTCGGACCGAAGGAGAGATACATGAAGTTTACGTTACTGTCAAATCCGATCAGCAGCTGGCAGTCCATTCCCTGACTGGTTCCCTCATAGGTGTGCCAGAAGCTGGTATCCAGATCCTGCCATGCCGGAAATTCCTTCTTCGGAGAATCGGACTGATAATCTGCAACAAACTCATAACAAAGCTGCTCGCAGACCTCCGTTACCACGTGGGAATCTCCCTTCGCGTTTCCGATGTTCCTTTTTACCTCCTGGGCGGTGTCCCCGAACAGCGCCTTCACGATCTCCTGCTCCTTCACCGCCTCCTTTGTCATACCCGACACCCGGTAGGACGGAAGGACGCTGGTATTGTTGATCACGCTTTCGATCTGGGACACACCCGAAACCTGTCCTATGTTAAATGTACCGCTGAAGCTGAGGTTCTCTCCCCCCAGCTGCTCCGCCAGATCACGTCCATTTCTGGGTTTTATTTCTTCCTTTTCCTTTGCATACGCCTCGGTGGTATTTCCCTGCTCCGACGCAGGGACCTTACCCACTTCCACCACTTCGGTGGTTCCTCCGTAGTCCTCTACCGCATCACCTGATTTATTTCCGCAAGCCGTAAGTCCCAGCATCAGAACAAGTGCCAGTGCAAGTCCTTTTTTCTTCATACGATTCTCCTCTCGAACTAACCTTCCTGATCTACAATGATGATCGCAGTCTGTGTGACGTCATAACAATTCACAGCCTGCTTTTCAGCGTTCAATTAGATTATACAGAGAAATGCATACGAAATGTATCAATTATCCATCAAAAATGCATCAAGGCAAATCATAGTAATTATAATCCTGGATCTGCTCTCCAAGATCAGTACCGACCCTGCGGAACTGCACATCTCCGGTCTTTGTGTTGATACTGACAATGGTGACCGCCTGCTCCGATTCCGTTCCTACGGAACGTTCTGGTTGATCGATTGCGATAAAATCACTGGTCACTATGGTCTGATAGAAGGTATCCTTCACCAGAGACCGATGATCCTTATGCTCATGGCCGCACATATAACCGGCCACATGCCCATTGCAGTTTGCAATGAGATGCGAGAGCAGCACACCGTCCCGCGACACCTTGGAAAAACGGATATCCGGATTGATATCCAGGTGTCCCAGAACCATGACTGTCCAGTCCTCACCCGGAAGCACCAGGCCATCATACTGAAGCCATTCCAGCTCTGTCTCCGTCATATTTGCCCGATTCACCGGATCATTTGAGGTGTTCAGCACCAGATAACGAAGCTTCCGGTCCGGATCATCAAAGTAGAAATAGAAGTCCTCCGGATCTCCCTTCAGACCCTCCTTATCGGCAAGGAAATAATCATAGATCACGCTGACCTGGGACTTATCATAGTCCTCCATCCCATCCCGGTCATGATTTCCGATGGTTGCATAGATCTGATCCTTCACCGGAAGAAGAGATTTGGCATACATTTCAAAGTTGTAAGGTGTTGTGGGCTGGTAGCCGAACGCATTGAAATCACCCAGTAAAAAGCACTTCTTTGCCGGAGACTTTTCCAGCAGGTAACGCACCACATTCTGAGAATGCTGCTGATTCCACTTCCCATGGGTATCCGTAACCACAATGAAGGAATCCCAGTCGGAACTGAGATCATTTAACTCACCCATCACTCTGCAGATGGACTGTTGGAAGTAGTCCTTCACCTCATATTCCGTCTCTTCATAGGTATAGACCCACGCCCCATCCTGGTTTACATAACGGTTACCCAGCATGGTATCCCGGGAAAGGATACCTTTCTCATTCAGGTAATACTGCTTCCCCTCTATGGTCTGCCAGCCCGTCAGCTTCAATCCGTCCTCGCTGAAGTAATACCGGTCCTCGCCGATATCCGTCCAGCCCACGGCCATGGCTCCATCCGTTCCGAAGTAGTACCGCTTCTCATCCACGGTCTTCCAGCCCTTCCAGGCAGCTCCGTCCGTCCCAAGATAATACTTCTTTCCGTCAATGGTCTGCCAGCCGGTACGCAGCACACCATTCTTTCCAAAATAGTATTTTTTCCCGGAAATGTTCTGCCACTCCAGACTCATGGCTCCGTCTTTTTTGAAGAAGTAGGTCTTTCCCTCCAGGGTCTTCCAGCCCGTGAGCATGGTTCCGTCCTTGCGGAACAGATAGGTCTGTCCGTCGATCTTCTGCCAGAGGGTACGCATCACACCGTTCTTCCCAAAGTAGTACCAGAAGCCCTCTGCCTTCACCCAGCCGGTGCGCATGGCGCCGTCCGTTCCCAGGAAGTATTTCTTTCCGTCGATCCTCTTCCAGCCGGTACGAAGGACTCCGTTGGTTCCGAAGTAATACCTCTTATCCTCTATCTTCTTCCAGCCGGTACACATGGCACCCCTGCTTCCGAAATAATAGCTCCTGCCTCCGACAGTCTTCCAGCCGGTGCGTCTGGCACCGTCCTTACCCAGATAATATTTCTTACCTCCGATGGTCTTCCAGCCGGTCTGCATATAGCCTGCCGAATTCAGATAATAATACTTCTTCCCGTCCCGGATCCATTTGCTTTTCGCATAGGAACCGTCTGCATATTCGTACCAGTAGCCTTTGGCATCCTTCTTCCATACTCCGGCAGCCGCCTCTGCCCGTAAGGTCGAAAAAGAAAAGAACAGCAGAAAAAAGCCGGTGATCAGAACTGCTGTAAACAGCTGCAGGTTCCGACCGGCATGCAGTCTTTCCTTACTGTCCGGTTTTTTACTGAGATTCATCCTCATAAATGATCACCTTTGTACTGAGAGGCAGATTGTCATACATCCACTTGGCGTCCTCCAGAGCCATACGGACACAGCCGTGGGAGGTAGGATATCCCAGCCTCGGATCCGTGCACACCTTCGGTTCCGAATCGATCACATAGGGTGAGCTGTGGAACAGATAAAGCCCGCCGATAAACCCGGTGGCATACCATGCACGCACTCCGTAATTGTTGAACTTCAGGCAGTGGGTCGTAGTCCTGTACTCCCCCTTGGGCGTGGGATTGATGGGAAGTCCCGTGGAAACGATCATTTCCCGAAGCAGCTTCCATTTTCCCTGGGACCCCTTATACACCGAGGTGGTCTGGGTATCCAGATTGAGAAGGATCAGATAATCCGTATCACTCCGGTACCCCTGGGCCTTTTCATACTGGGTGCCCACATATACCGTACCGTCCTTTTCCGCGTGGTACCAGATGTCCTTCACGGTAAAGTCCCGGTCACTTAGAATAACTCCGTCCGAGCCCGTATAGTAAAATGTATGTCCTCCGATATCGATCCAGCCGGTCTGCATAACGCCTTCCGAGTCAAAGTAGTACTGCTTATTCTTCACCTTATGCTTTCCGCCGGCCAGAACCGCTGCCTGCCCGTTCACATAGTAACGCTTTCCGTCGATCTTCTTCCAGCCGGGCTCCTCCACCATCCTGCCCTCTTCATCAAACAGACGAAGCCGGTCTGCAATGGTATAAACGCCCGTGATCTTCTTCCCGGTCACATCCACATAATAGATGCTGCCGTCATATCGGAACAGTTGATTCTTACGGATCTCACCGGTGGGCTCCCGGAACTGCTGCTCACCGTTCTCTCCCATGATCCACTCACCGGATCCGGGATCCCCTATGGCAAGCCCGTCCGATGACCCCTGGGANNNNTCTGCCGTACTCGCTGTCTCCGCCTGGCGGGACTTTCTCCCGTTTCCGTCTCCGGAAAAGCACAGGATCATCACCGTCGCCACTGCAACCACAAGCAGGATCGTAAGACCGCCAATGATCATTTTCTTATCTATCTTACTTTTCAAAATAAATCCTCATTCACCTGCGTAGTAATTATAGTCCTTGATCAGATCCCCACAGGAAGGACCGATCCTCTGAAATCTTACTTCACCCGTCTTCGTGTTCACACTGACCACAGTCACGGTCTGCTCCGTCTCATTTCCGACAGAGCGCCCCTCCATACCTTCCTGATAAAAATCACAGTTCACAACGGTCTGATAGAAGGAATCCTTCACATAGCTCTGGTAGTCCTGATGCTGATGCCCGCTGATATATCCTGCCACATTTCCGTTGCAGTTGGCAAGCAAATGTGCCACCAGCGGTGCATCCTTATGCTTGCCCTTATACCGGATCGTAATATCCGGATCCATATCGATATGGCCCATGGCCATAACCGTCCAGTCCTCTCCCGGGAGGACCAGGGCATCCTGCTGAAGCCATTCCAGCTCCTCCTCCGTCATCCTCCTCTGGCTCTCGGGATGATTGGAGGTGCTCAGCACCAGATAACGAAGCTTCTTTTCCGGAATATCAAAATAGAAATAGTAATCCTCCGGATCTCCCTTCAGATAATCCTTATCTGCCAGAAATGTATCGTAAACCACCTTCATATAGCTTTTGTCATACTCATTTCCGGACTGCCGGTCATGATTCCCGATGGTGGCGTAGATCTGATCCTTCACCGGAAGAAGGGACTTCGTATACTGCTCGAAGTATTTCGACGCCGAATACTGATAACCAAACAGATTATAATCTCCCAGCAGGAAGCATTTCTTCGCAGATGAATTCTCCAGGAGATAACGGATCACCGCCTGGGAATGCTGCCTGTCCCAGTTCCCGTGGAAGTCCGATGCAACAACAAAGGAGTCCCAGTCGGAGCCCAGCGCATTTAACTCGGAGACCACTCTGCAAAGAGGCTTCTTAAAATAATCCATCACCTCGTAATCCGGTTTCTGATAGGTGAAGGTCCAGGCTCCATCCTGGTTTACATAACGATCTCCCAGCATTTCATCTCTGGCCAGAACGCCCTTCGTATTAAAATAATACTTCTTTCCGTCGATGGTCTTCCAACCGGTGCGCATCACCCCGTTCTTCCCGAAGTAATACCGCTTCCCGCTGATATTCTGCCAGCCGGTGCGCATCACTCCGTTCTTCCCGAAATAATACCGCTTCTCCGAAATGGTCTTCCAGCCGGTCTGTCTTACACCGTTATCATTCAGATAATACCGCTTCCCGCCGATGGTCCTCCATCCGGTCAGCATGTATCCCCTGGCGTTCAGATAATAATACTTATCATTAACCTTGATCCATCTGCTCTTTGCGTAGGTCCCATCAACATATACATACCGGCGTCCGCCGGCCGTCTTCTTCCATTTTCCGGAAGCCGCCTCCGCTCTTCCGCCGGAAAGCAGGAGGAACAGCAGGAAGAATGTAGCGATCAGGAGCAGAACTCGAAACCGTGATTTAGTTTTCTGTCTTTGATCTTCCATTCTTCTCCGCCTTCCTTCCTGTGATCATTTCCCGTGACGCTTCTCATAGTCCTCACGGATGGGAGCTGTGCAGGCCTTCATTGCCATGGAAGCTTCCTTCCTGCTGCGGGCTTTTCTGACTGCCGATACCGTTTCACACATCACCTCGAAATTCAGGCTTGTTCCCGCGCTGTCGCATTCGTAATTCACTGCATAGTCCGCATCGATGCCGAAGCGTCCTGCCACACTGATGGCATCTATGTTTGCACCCAGGAACAGGAACTCCCAGCCATGCTCCTTCTTTGCCTTCTCCACCAGCTTCTTCACCTGCTTATAATCATATCTCCGGCTGGCATTCTCCATACCGTCCGTGGTGATGATAAAGAGTGTTTTCTCCGGCCGGTCTTCCTCCCGAGCATAACGATGCACCGTGGAAATGTGGTGGATCGCACCGCCGATGGCATCCAGCAGTGCAGTGCAGCCTCTTACAAAATACTGCTTATCGTTCATGGGTTCTACCTTGTTTACAGGAACCCGGTCATACAGAACCTCTGACTGATCATCAAAGAGTACGGTGGAGATATAAGCCTCTCCCTCTTCCTTCTTCTGCTTTTCGATCATGGAGTTGAACCCGCCGATGGTGTCCGCCTCCAGCCCGCTCATGGAACCGCTTCTGTCAAGAATGAATACAACCTCTGTTAAACCTTTTTTCATAATAAAGCCCTCCTTTTTTCTTCCCCTTCGGGGTTTTCTTTTTCTGTTGGGCTTATTATAGGATATTCATCTGAAAAAAAGGTCGCCTGCCGGGAGACCCTGCCTCAACCCCTATTCGGAGGCTCAAACTCATCCCTTATTCACAGAGGAATAGAACTCCTCCTCCGTATCCAGACAAAAGGCCGCCAGCCGTCCTCCCTGAAAGCAGGCACCACAGTCCATGGCGATATGATTATTCTTCCGGAAGATAAAACCGGGGTTCGGATTCTCCGGGATCAGCATGGTGGGCGTGTGCCCCGTCACCACATAGGTATCCGGGAAATACTGTGTATCATAATCCGCCCGGTCCCAAACCATCTCCTTCAGAGAATAATCATCCAGCTTCTTCTTCGGGCTGTAATTTCCAAGGCCGGCATGCACCAGAAGATACTTCTTCTTTCCGGCCTTCACTTCCTCGTAAATGCTGAAGTCCTTGATAAACTCAAGAACATCCACCCTCTCATCCATGGTCAGTTTCCGGAACTCATTTATGGTCGATGCACTTCCGTTAAACTGCCAGGTCAGGAGGTTATTATATACATGTGCGTCCAAACCGTCAATGGAATCTTCCGTAACCATCTGCATCAGAAAATCCAGACACTCCACGGCCATCAGCTCATGGTTCCCCAGAATGCAGATTACATTCGGCATCTCCATCAGCTTCCTCAGAGTCTTTATAGGATTCGGTCCGCGGTCCAGCACATCCCCCAGAATGTACAGGGTGTCTGTGTCCGCGAGATCGATCTTCTCCAGAAGCTCGATAAACAGATCATATGCACCATGGATATCAGAGATCACATAAGATGCCACTTCATATCCTCCTTCTATTTTCGTCCGGTAAGATAGTATACCGCAAGCGCTGTACGATGGGAAAGGTTTTCCTTCGACAGGATGGTGGTGATATAGTTCTTCACGGTCCCTTCGGAGATGAAGAGCTTCGCCGCGATCTCCTTGTTGGAGAGTCCTTCCGCCACCGCCCGGACGATATCCAGCTCCCGTTCGGAATATCCCGTGGGATCGAATCCTCCTGCGGCTCCTCCCGTGCCATCTGCTTCTCCGCCTGCCGCCTTTCCGGCCAGCGCTTCCAGCATTCCTTCCTCCATAACTCCGGTTCCGATATAGACAGACCGGATCATTTGTTTCAAATGTTCCGGCGTGTGATTTTTGATAAGATATCCCTTTGCTCCGCTGCTGAGGGCCTGACGTACCAGGTCGTCATCATCAAATGTGGTAAGGATCAGCACCTTCCCCAGATCATGCTCCACGATGTACTTCGTCGCCTCGATCCCGTCCATTTCCGGCATCTGGATATCCATCAGAAATACATCCGGCTTCCCCTTCTCTGCCAGTGCAATGGCCTCCTTACCGTTAGCGGCACAGCCCAGAACATCAAAATCATCATCCACATCCAGGATGATCCTCATTCCATCCCGTACAAAATCACTGTCATCCGCAATGATCACCTTTATTTTTTCCATATGCCTTCTCCTCTTATAGCGGCAGCAGCATGTTCACGGTAAAACCTGCCTCCGTCTCAAGATCAATGGTTCCTCCGACGGCGCGGACACGCTGCCGCATACCGGAGATCCCCATGCCGTCCTTCACTTCCTTACATCCGATGCCGTTGTCCCGGATGCTGCACCGCACCATACGGTTCATGATCACGATACGAATATCGATCCTCGTACAGCGCGCATATTTCATGGCGTTGGACACAGCCTCATAGGCATTGTCCAGGATCACCTCCCACAGATCATCCGGGATCTGGGTGATGTCTCCCTCCTTCTCAAACTCGGTCTCCACGCCCTTATTATTACAATCCTCACACAGCTTATATAACTGCAGGAGAGCAAGATCCTTCTTCTCCGGTCGTTCCTTCCGGAGGATCGCCCGGATCTCATCCATACCCGTACGAAGCTGGTCGATCACGGCCTGAACCATCTCTTTCGCCCTCTCCGGATCCTTCTCCATCAGCACCTTCACCGCTTCCAGCTGATACACGGATCCGTTGATGTTATGCCCCAGCTTATCATGCAGCGTCTGGGAGAGTTTCGCTCTTTCCTCCAGGATCTGGTTTTCCGCAAGAAGGGCGCTTCGCGCAAGCTCGGCCCTGGTGGCCACCTCTCTCTCGCGCATATCTTTTTTCAGACTCTGCTCTGTCAGCACATCCTCCTTCATCCTCCTCCGGTAGTCCACAACCACATAGTTATGCTGAACATAGAGGATGGCCAGCATAAGGATGATGACCAGCCTTAGAGGCAGGGTTGCAGGCGTCTCCACGAAAACACCGATCAGCAGCGCAAAATACCATTTATAATCCAGCTTCGGAAAAAGGGAAAGGAACTCGAAGCCACAGAAAAAGCCCAGCACCCAAAATGCCTTTCCCTCCAGGGATATGAGCAGTGCCCAGGTGAGCATTCCTGCCGCTGTAAGATATCGCCGCACCGGAACACTGAATAACTCCTTTACCGCCATAAACCCGATAAAAAGCGAAACAAGCAGGAGTACCCGAATGGATACCCCTGTTGTTTTACCGCTGCTCATTTCCATGTGGCTCATAATGCTGTAAGCAACAAGAGCCAGCAGGATTGCGAGTCGCGCGAATACAAAATAATTGTCTTTGATCCGATCATTCATTATTTCTGAACTTGATCCCCACGCTTCCCAGACTCAGGATGATGACCATATAGGCGGCCGTTACACCCAGTAACATTATAAAGCCTTTCCCATCTCCTGTCATCAGATTTTCCGTAATACTGAGGAACCATTTCTGAGGCATGAGATAAGAGATCGTTTTTACCGTGTCCGTGGCGGAGTCCAGCGGAAAATAGAGTCCTGCCAACATGGCGGAAAGACTCCAGAGGGAAAACGCCGCTATGTTTGCGCTCATGACGTTGTCAAACAGAATCCCAAGCAGCAGACTGAGGGAGCAGAAGATCAGTCCCAGAAGGAAGATCATCACAACAAATGTAAGTCGGTCAATCCCCAGCTTTTCTTCAGAGATCAGGAAGCTGCAGCCAGCCATAATGGTTGTAAGAAGCGCAGATACGATGGCTCCGGAGATGAATTTCGCCGTGAAATACTGCGCATTGCTGAGCCTGGTCAGCCGGATCCTTGTCAGTACCATGTCTTTCTTTTCATTGATGGCGGTATGTGCGATAAAGATCCCCGCGAAGACAAAACCAAGCGTCATGAAGGCGAAGGCATAGCCGATCAGGGTTCTCTGATCGATCTGTTCATTGGTAAGACCGATCTCATCCTTAGCCGCCAGAGTTTCTACCGTCTTCTTCGGCAGGTTGTCGTTCATGCTCTTCAGCGTTCCGAGGATATCTCCGCCGCCCTGTGCCGCACTTCGGATCTGACCCAGGATCATGGTAAGCTCACTGTTCATCAGTGACTTTCTTTCATCCTCAGAAAGGATAAAGACCTTCATTCCGTCTTTCACTGCTCCTGCGGCTGCCTCTGCATCGAAGTCTTTTCCCAGGAACAGCGCTGCTCCCAATCTGTCCTTCTCGGCATCCAGGCTGATCCGCTCATCTAACTCCTCCTTCGTCATGCCGGGGACCTTCACCCTGCAGACCAGGAACGCACCGCTCTCCGTCATTTTGGAAAGCATATATTCCGAAAGCTCACTGCCGCAGGCATCATATACCTTGATCACATAACGCCCTTTTCCGCTGTAGTAAGCCACCTTCTCATCGGCAGATTCAATCTCCACGACACTGGATGCGGCAGCAGAACCATTCAGCTCATAGGATGACAGATTCGTCTGCTCCACCTTCAGGATGAGTGTGGAAAGGATCGGAGTTACGATCATGAAGAACCAGAAACCGACGTTCCGAAACAGAAGTTTTATTGTTGAATTGATAATGCTTTTCATGCTCTTTCCTTTCTACGAACAGATCCTGCAAGAATTGCGATCAGGGAACAGATCACTGTGATGGCGATGAGGAAGACCACGGAGCTTAAGATGTAATCACTGTGTCCCATGCTTGACAGCTCCACCAGAGCCCGGTTGGTATGATACAGCGGCGAGATCAGCTTTACTGACTCAGACCAGGAGGAAAACATATAGGTTTCAAAGGTCCCGCCGATATAACCCAGCCACCATACGATACCGAAGCTAAGGATGATGGTGGCGATCATGCTGTGGGAGATCTCATAGATCATCATTTCAAAGGCAGTGGCGGCTATGATGGAAAGAATTAGCAGCATTCCCGAAATGAGGATATTTCCCCAATGCACTCCCAGGACCACCGCCGATATCACCGAGGCAAGTCCGATGCCTATGGCTACCACGGTTACGATGGGGATCGCTCTTCCGAAATAGATCTGGGCCGATGACAGATCCGACACCCGGAACCGGTCCAGGATCTGATGCTTTTTCTCCTGGGCAAACAGGCCTGCGGCACAGACGATGGCGCACCAGCCGAAGTAGACCATATAGACCATTCCGTAATAATCGGTGGAATTTATGGCCGGCGCCACCTCCGGAGATTCGGTGGGGATCCGGATATCTGAAACATTTCCGCTGATCATGCTGTTATAAACTGCAGAGATCATATACTCCAGCTTCGCTCCCTCTACCTGCCGGTTCTTTGACTCATAGATGGTGTAGCCTTCTTTTGTAAATGTGATAAATCCACCCAATTCACGGGACTGCAGGAGTTCCTCCGGCGTCCCCCCGTCATAACGGTTAAAGATGATCCCGTTCTCTTTTCCTACCGGAGCCAGAGCCGAGACAATACCTGCGTAGGGACTGTCTTCTTCTACGGTGTAGCCCACCTCAAATTCCCCCGGTGCCTCATAGCTCTCCATCAGAGTAGAGAAGGCGCTGATCAGGATCGCAGAGATCAGGATCGGGCAGAGCACATAAAGCAGGATATTTACGGGACTCCGGAACATGATCTTGAAGTTGTTTTTTATCAAATATCTAATCATCGTATCATCTGCACTTTCTTTATAAACTCTCCATAGTAAGTTCTGTCATTCTGAAGCATCATGCCACGCTTATCACCTTGCAATAAATCAGATATCTCTCAGTTTCTTTCCCGTGAGCGTCAGGAATACCTCTTCCAGGGTGATGGATTCCGTGTCATCCACCACCAGCTTCTTCAGCTCCTCCGATGTTCCACTGGCAATGATCTTGCCGTTATCCATAATGGCGATGCGGGTACAGATTGCTTCGACCTCTTCCATGTAGTGACTGGTATAGATCACAGTCGCTCCGTTTTTGTTGGACTCCTTGATCTTCTCCAGAATGAAATTTCTGGACTGGGGATCGATCCCCACCGTGGGTTCATCAAAGATCAGAAGGTCCGGATGATGGCCGATGGCACAGGCGATATTCAGTCGCCGCTTCATACCTCCGGAGAACTTCTTCGCATAATCATTTCTCCGCTCGGAAAGCCCCACATACTCGAGAGACTCATCGATCCGCTCCTTCAGCTCTGCCCCTTTGATCCCGTAGAGAGAGGTGAACAGTTCAACATTTTCCCAGGCCTTCAGGCTTCCGTGGATCGCCAGATGCTGAGGGATGTATCCTAGCTTCGCGCTGAGCTCTCTCCTGTTCTTCCGGAAGTCCTTTCCTTCAAATTCCACGCTCCCGAAATCCGGCTTCACCAGATTGCAGATCATATTCATGGTGGTACTCTTTCCTGCTCCGTTGGGACCCAGAAGGCCGAAAACCTCGCCTTCTTCGATCTCGATGTTCAGGTTATCCACCACAACCTTATTGTCATATTTCTTCGTAAGATCCTTTGTTTTAAGAATTGTTCCCATCTCTTATCTCCTTGGAAAAATAAAAGTGTGTCAAACGACACTTTTCATCTGACACACTCATTATAAAAAAATCATATTTTGTATTGTAGTGAAAAAAGATACATTTCCGATATGACTTTCGTCATGTTCCTCCCCAGATCATATCGTATAATTCGTTACCACAACCTCTTCTCTCGGATACTTTATTCCCGTCTTTCCGACAGTGATCATATGGTATCCATGAGCCTGGATCCAATCAAGAAGTACGTGGTGAACCTTCCCCTTATGCCGGATAACATTGGAAAGCATGAACTTATATCCGGCCCTGTCGATCTCCGAAAGATAGGCCAGGAGTTCGATCTCGTTCTTTGCCGTCCAGCCCTCCAGTCCCCGCCTGCCATCATTGTACTCCGCAGTTGTGATGAGGTAGGGCGGGTCAAAATAAAACAGGGTATCCTCCGGAAATGTGTGAAAATCAACGGTGTTATAGGCTCCGGAGATCATTTCATACTCCGGCGTCCTGATCTGAAACTCCCTGATCCTGTCCCTGATGCTGTCACAGTACTCATTATTTCCCACAGGAGTATTCATCTTCTGATTCCCGTTAAAGCGGATCATATTCTGGAACGCATAGATCTGAAGAACGAAGAGATTCATTGCCGTCTTTTCCTCTTCATTGTAATGCTCCCGAAGCGCAAGATAGGCTCCCTTGTTCTTCTTCGCAAGCCCATACCTGGATACGATCCATTCGACCTTTGCAACGGTCTCCTCCTTCGGCTGATTTACCAGCATGTCCATGATCCCGTAAACGTATGGGTTGTACTCGAGATAATACACTTTATCCATGGCGACCACATTTGCTCCTACATTAAATGCGCCGCCCATGGCATCCACAAAGGTTCCGATGTGCTTCGGAAACTGCTTTCGGATCATCGGCAGCATCACGTCCTTGCTGCCGGAATAATTCAGGGGTGACTTGTGGATCATCCTGTCCTTCCTGAAATAGATCACCGCCTCCTTCAGCTTATCCGATTCCCCTTTATAGCTTGGGTTATTTGTGGAATATTCCCTGTATTCGCTGGTTTCCACATAGACCTCGCCGTCTATGGCAAACCGCCTTGCCAGATCCACCATCTCATCCAGAGAGATCAGCGACTGATTGCTGTAGCTGATCAGCACATGCGTAAAATCGATCTGTCTGAACAGATCCTCAAACTCATAGAGCACCAGCCTGCGATTGGAATATCCGGACAGCTCACGATTCTTTCTTCTGCCCGTTTTTCCGAAGATCCCCGGAGCATCATATCTCGTTATGGTCTCCAGGATGTGATAGGAATTCGTATACTGTGTGATGGTGTATGGCGGGTCGATGTATGCGATATCTCCTGAGATCCTTCTCACCAGCTGATTCGTATCCTCGTTATAAACGGTATTCACTCCATGGAGCTCCTTCTCGCAAAGCTCCAGAGGCTCGATCACCAGCTCCTTTAAGGAGCGCTGCTCCCAGAATTTGAAAAATGCCTGATAGGTGCCGGAGGTATTCGATACCTTAAGGACCGACTCCAGAAGAGAGGCCAGAAGATACATATACTCCGCCTCTGTAACTGATCCCTCCTGATAGAGGTTTTCGATATCGATCCTCATCCCGTCGATCCGGAGGGCATTGGACTCCGTAAAATACATCCTGCCACCCACAGGCGTATAGTTGTTGTAGATAAAACATTCCGAAGACGCCTCATATTCCTTTTGGTTCAGCCAAAGAAAGGGAGACATCCCATATTTTTTGCAAAAGCCTTCAAATGCAGGTTCCCCTGCATTCATAAGCTTTGCCTTGGCGATAACGCTGGCAAAGCCCATATAGTCATTGGCAAGTATGGTATATCTGTCCTTGAAATAATCTCCCACCGAGGAGGTCCCTGAAAAAAGATCCGCGAACACCTCGCCTTCGATCCCATACTTTTCTATCACGCTTTCGATAAAGCCAAGCAGTTTTGTTTTATTTCCTAAGTATCTCATACGATCCCCATGAAACAGCCAAACCGACTGTTAGTAAACTGCGATACTATTGTATCACATTTCTTCGCTTGTGGGTGCTTAAGGAGTCTGTTCTGTTCATGACCTGTTCATGAATTTTGTCCCGGCCGGAAAGAATGAACCCCCGCCGAAGCCGGCGGGGGTTACGTGTGTCAGTCGTGATCCTTTATATGCTGAGATACAGCGATGATAAACCCGGTGGATGAAACCATGATGTTGAACTTTGATGAACCGGTATCCACCGTCTTGTTCGCAGCCTCATGCCTTGCCTTATGGAAGCCGCGCTCCTCAAGAAATGCGATGGCCTCTTCCAGATTATCCACATTCATGCGGATCATCATCCATTCTCCGTCGCCCTGTGAAATATCCACATGGAATCCATTGGCGTCCTTCATCCGTACATCGGTAACATTATTGATGCCGATGCTTTCCTTCTCATGACGTTTCTCAAATCCAAGCTCTTCAAAAAGAGCAATGGTCGAGGCAGCATCCTTTGTAACAATCAGCGGGTTAAATGTAGTAATTTTCATCCTTGTCCTCCTTATACTGTCTGTTTTTGATCTGTTCATAAGACTATGACTCATTTTACCACATTCAGACGCCGGGATGTGTTCCATATTGGCACACATCCATCCGTTCGATCAGCGCGATGGTCTCCACATGCTGTGTATTCGGAAACTGATCCACGGCGCAGGCCCGCTTCACACGGTATCCCCTTGCCTGCAGCATCTCCAGATCCCTTGCCAGGGATGTGGGCTTGCAGCTGATATAGACCATGTAGGGAACTCCGTAGTCAATGATCTTTTCCAGTGCTTTGGGTGTGCAGCCCTCCCGCGGCGGATCCAGTATGATAAAGTCCGGTTTTTCCTCGATCTCATCCAACTTCTTCAGCACATCTCCCGCGATGAATTCGCAGTTCTTCAGTTTGTTCAGCCTTGCATTTTCACGAGCTGCTTCTACTGCTTCTTCCACGATTTCGATCCCGTAGACCTTCTCAGCGATGGGGGCCATCAGCTGAGCAATGGTTCCGGTTCCGCTGTACAGGTCATAGATGACGCCAGCCCTGCGTCCTTCAGTATCCTTATCGTTACCGATCTTTTCTCCCGTATCTGTTTCAGAAGCCGAATCCAGTACGGCCTCATCATACACCGACAGCACATACTCCCGCACCTTGCTGTAAAGCACTTCACAGCCTCTTGTATTGGTCTGGAAGAAGGAGAATGGGGACACCTTGAACTTCAGCCCCAGCACCTCCTCCATCAGATAGTCCTGTCCATAGAGCAGCGTGGTGGAGTCGCTCTTCACCGCATCTGCAAGGGAATCATTTTCCGTATAGAGGATTCCTGCCAGATGACTGTGGCTCTTCAGATTCTCAAACTTCCCGGTGCCTTCCAGCGCCACAAGGCCTGCCACATATTCAGGCAAATGTAGTTCCTCGATAATCTGATTCCTTACACCCTCACTTGCCAGCTCCTCCCACTCGCTCTTCTTCTCCTGTACTGTGAGCTCATGCTTCGTTGTTGTCACAAGATTCACCAGGATTCCGCCGTCCGCAAAGGACTGACGGATCACCAGATGGCGGAGGATACCGTAATGCTGCATTTTATGATAAAAGGAAACCTTATGATCCCGGAAAAATTTCTGTGTATATTTCAGTATCTCATTCCAGGCCGGACGCACGATGGCGCATCCCCGGATCTCCAGGATATCATAAGAGGATCCAATCCGATGAAGCCCCAGTGTCAGCGGCCCGTCCTTCTCCGCATCGCCAAAGGAGAACTCCATCTTATTTCGGTACTGAAACGGATCCGGTGACCCGGTGATGCCTTCCCAGGGAAGCTCCGGAACCACAGGCGAAAGGAGATCCTTCACCATCTGCTCCTTCAGACGGAGCTGGTTAGTATAACCCACGGTCTGATAGGTACATCCTCCGCATTCATAAAAATGAGGACACACCGGCTTCTTCGTCTCATAGGTCGACGGTTTCAGCGTGTCCACAATGATCCCTTCTGCATATCCGCTTTTTTTCTTTATGATACGGACGCGGACCTCAGCACCCGGAAGCGCATTTTTCACAATGATCTTTCGATCCTCCAGGTGAAAGCTTCCTTTGTTTGGAAAGCTGTAGGTTTCAATCCTGCCCTCGATGATATCGCCTTTTTTCATTCGTTCTTCCTTATCTATTTCGTTTGTAGCTATTCACATACCCTTCAATTCGATCACGAACCTTCCGCCTGTCGCGCGTAAGACGTGAATAGTCACAAATACTTCAGCTCGTAACTTACCTTTCCGGTCTTATAGTCTGGTATCATGATCACATAGGACCTCTTCGGGTTCGACTGCCGCGGAAGACTGATACTCCCCGGGTTCAGGATCGTGATCTTCTCCTTCTCTCGGAGATCCGGCACATGTGTATGTCCGTACATGGCGATATCGCAGCCGTACTGCATGGCAGAGGACTCCAGATACTCCGTCCCGTAGCCCACATGCTGTCTGTGGCCGTGGGCCGCAAATACCTTATGGCTTCCGATCTGAAATACCGTAAATGTAGGCAGATTCTGGTCATAGTCGCAGTTTCCTCTGACAAAGTAGCAGACACAGCCTGCCGCCACCGATATCTCCTGATCGTGTCCCTGAACATCTCCAAGATGAACCAGAAGATCAATCGGTTTTTCCTTTTCGATCGCCTGGATCGCGGTCCGGGCGGTTCCGTGAGAATCGCTCATGATGAGTATCTTATGGGGATTCAATATGCTTCTCCTCCGATCCTTGGAATTCTTCGGCCCCGGTCCCTCATCTAAGAAGAACCGGCTCTACAGCATTGCCTCCAGTGCCAGCTTCATCATACGAAGTGCCTGTCCTCTGTGGCTGATGGCATTCTTCTGCTCCGGTGAGATCTCGGCTGAGGTCTTTCCGTACTGAGGCAGGAAGAAAATGGGATCATAACCGAATCCGTTCTCGCCTGCCGGCTGATATGCCACTCTTCCCTCCATGACTCCTGTCTGCACCAGGTCTCTTCCATCCGGAAGAACCGCTGCTACCGCACAGACGAAGCGGGCAGACCGCTTCTCATCCGGAAGCCCTTCCACCCGGCGGATCAGATCTGCATTCTTGATATCATAGGATGTATCCTCACCCATATAGCGTGCAGAGAAAATGCCGGGCTCCCGATTCAGTGCGTCGATTTCCAGACCGGAGTCATCTGCCAGGACCAGCGCTCCGCTGGCGGCATGGACTGCCCTGGCCTTGATCAGCGCATTTTCCTGAAAGGACGCACCATCCTCCACGATATCGATATCGATCCCCGCCTCCTTCATGGACAGGATCTCAAATCCGAAATCTCCGAAGATCTGGCGGATCTCCCGCATTTTATTCTCATTACCCGTTGCAAAGATCAGTTTCATTTTTCTTCCTCGCTTTCCTGCTCACTTTCTTCCGTTCCGGCTTCCTTGCTCTCTACTTTACTCATATCATTCGTAAATGCCTTCAGACATATATTGCAGCTGGACTCCTCCGCGCTGTTCCACACCTCTCCGTAAAGGCTGATGTAGCCTTCTCCGTCGGACAGGTCAGCCTCTGCAGAGCGTTCGTCTGCCGCATACTCCACTGCAATGGGCCGCTTGGCGCCGGGGGTACTGATCTGTACCTCAACAGCATATTTCTGGCCCTTCTTCAGCGGCGGAGGATCTGCGATCTTCACCGTATAATATCCGGCATATCTGGTCTCTCCGCTCACCAGAAGGGTCCGCTTCCCCAGATCCGAGGTATCTTTTACCTCAGGGACATAGTAAACGGAGAACTTCGTACTCGGACCCGTGGCATAGAAGGAAACGCCTGCCAGCTCCTCATCCCGCTCAGGCACATAGCAGTTCGCAAAGAATGCCTCCTCCTTGCCGAAGCCCATCTCACCAACCCAGCCAAGAAGATCCGACTGGTAGATATACTGGAAGTTATGGGCATCCTCCAGACGGGTATAAACGATAGACTGACTGCAGAGATTGGTATCCTCATAGGATACATAGAAATATCCTTTTTCACCAAACTCCTCGCCCCAGCTGTTTTTGCATATAAATGCGCCGTCCTTCTCGGGCTTGATGGCAAAATTATCCTTTGAATAATTGTCGTCCCAGCCAACCACTACGATATCATGGTTCGAGGGCTTGTCACCGCTGTAATAGTATGCTGCAGTTTGGGGATTATAATAATCCGAGGAAAAACCGATATACTCCATTTCCAGATACAGCGAGGTCTCGATCCCGCCATACCGGTAAATGGCACTCTTCAGGATCTCGTCATCCCGCTCATTGATCACGATGGCTTCCTCCAGATGCTTCACGGCAGGAATTCCATCTACGGTCTCTCCGTCATAGGGATCATCCTCTTCATACACCGGTCCCTGCCATGCCGCAAGATACGCAATGCTCATGGTATGACCGCCGCCTGCGGAAAGCGCCAGCTTATAGCTGTTGTTCAGAGCCATATGATCCACAGAGTACACATTTTCCTCAGCGGGCATCAATGTGGTCTCAAGAGCCCCCAGAGATGCGAATGCCCAGCAGGTACCGTACCTTCCCTGGTCCCGCACCGCGGTCACCCGCCCCTTCTCACGCATGTCGTAACGTGCAGGAAGCGGATCACTGGAGACGATCTGCTTAATGTTCAGCTGATTCTCAGCCATGGACAGCTCTGCTTCATATCCCATGGCACTGAACAGGGGCTTCACAGGGATGTAGACCTGACGCTGATCCCTGTCGTACTGATAGGGTGTTTCCAGCTGCACCGGGCTTCCATCCACCTCTGCCGTGCTGCTGCCCTCCCGGAGAAGGATATGGGTGCTGCCCCGTTCCAGAGAAACCTCCCCATTCGCATAACGGATAATGGAGCATCCCATGACATCCTCCAGAAGCCTCTCCTGACAGAGAAGGCGCAGATCGTCGCTGAGCCGGATATGATATCCGAAGTCCTTCAGGCTGATGCCGTCCAGCAGGATCTCGATCTCGTCCTCCTCGGAACGCTTCACCGTATCTTTACGGAACTGCTCCACACTTCCCTCGTAGGAATCGTTCTTTTCAATTGTAAGCTGCTTTTGACCTGAGAACAGGAAGAAAAGAGCTCCGGCCGCAGAGATCAGAAGCAGGATCACGATCCATTTCTTCAATCCGAATTACCTGCCTTACCTTCGTTCCTTTCATTTGCGTTTGTTGAGCTTGTTGAGCTTGTTGCACCTGTTGCACTTGCTGCACCTGTACGCTTCGGCGGCTTCGGCCCCATAAACTGATAGAAGTAGGAACGGATCATTCCGTTATAGATCTTCCGGTTTTTATCCGCCTTTCGACCGATGTATTTTTCCGCCTCCTCGTAGGATGTGATGATATACATGGACCATTTATCCAGTCCCGCATAGACCTGACCGATGGTTTTGTACAGTGCCGGCAGTTCTTCCTTCTCAGAAATACGCTCACCGTATGGAGGATTCGTGATCAGGAAACCGTACGGCTTCGGATGACTCAGATCCTTCACGTCCCGCCTCTGGAAATGTATGTGTTCCAGAACTCCCGCATCCCGGGCATTCTGCATGGCGCATTTCACCATCTCTCCATCGAGATCGTAGCCCTGCAGATGCATCCGGATATCTGTCCGCTCCAGGCTCCGGGCCTCGTCATAGGCTGCATACCAGTCCTTCTTCGTAAGAAGCTTCTGCCAGTGATTCGACGTAAACTCGCGGTTCACGCCCGGTGCGATCCTGGCACCGATCATAGCCGCCTCAATCGGAAATGTACCGCTGCCGCAGAAGGGATCCACCAGGATCCGGTCCTCCCGCCAGGGAGTCAGAAGCAGCAGTGCCGCAGCCAGAGTTTCGGAGATGGGGGCCTTACCCACCAGCTTCCGGTATCCACGCTTATGGAGGGACACCCCGGAGGTATCAAGGCCGATGGTCACCCGGTCCTTCAGGATGAACACCCGCACCGGATACTCATCCCCGTCCTCTGCAAAATGTTCCACATGGTAGGTTCCACGAAGCCGGTCCACCATAGCTTTCTTTACAATGGACTGGATCGAGGAGCTGCTGAACAGGGCACTCCGGTTCGTGGTTGCCTTTGTGACCCAGAACTTCGCATTCCGGGGGAGATACCTCTCCCACGGGATCTCCTTGGTCCCTTCAAACAGTTCATCAAAGGTGGTGGCCGTAAACTCACCGCACAGCAAAAGGATCCGCTCTGCCGTGCGGATAAAAATGTTGCTGCGTGCAATGGCCATGGCGTCACCCAGGCACGCGGCCGTCCTCCACCGCCAGGATCTCATAACCCAGCTGCTGTATTTCTTTCTTCAGAACTGCCTCCAGGCCGAAGTGGCAGGGGGCGACATATGTAAATAAATCCAATTCTCTCACCTGTAGTCGGCGCTGTGCCTTAACTACAGATGCTTTCCTCGGCCCGGCTCGCGCCTTAGTTTCGGGTACCCCTTGCGGTTCTAAGCTTCCCGCTTCGCCTTACGGCTTGCGGATTGCTAAGAACCGAGACCCGAAATGACCTCGGAAAGCATCGTAGTACGGCACATAGCGCCTCTTATGCTAATAATACATAATTTACATCAAGGGGCAGGCCTAATGACCTACCCCTTAATTTCAGCTTTTCCTGCCAATATCCTTCGTCACCTTCGGCTTCTTAGGATGACCATAGATTACTCTCCG
>CADAXW010000033.1 GCA_902792005.1 uncultured Lachnospiraceae bacterium | reverse complement strand
GGACTCCCCGGAAAAAGCTGAAGGCCTCGGAGCTTTCTGCGAAAGAAAAACCCGCTGCCAGGAAAAAGCTGGTGGAGGACGGAACCGGACAGACTCTGGTGGAGGCTCCTGCCCAACTTCCCGAAGGCTACACAAAAGTCCTGTACAGTCTGAACAACGGAAAAACCTGGTCCGCCCAGCTTCCTGCAGCGACAGATGCAGGAACCTATCCGGTGATGTATAAGTTTGTCGGGGATAAGAACCATATCGACTATATCGACGGTCCCATCACCGTGAAGATCCTGGAAGAAAAGAAGGAACCGGACACGGAGGACGTGACGGAAGACGATACAGAAGATGTGATCGAGGACGACACGGTACAGAATACGATACAGAAGAGTCCGGCGACCCCGGTTCAAAATCCGGCGGAAAGAAAAAAGGATCACCGGATAATACCATCCGTACAGACGATCCCTCTGCTCCCACTTTCTGGTTTACTCTCCTCTGCGTTTCCGGCATGATGCTGGTACCGCTGGCCTGGATGAAGCGGGCTGAGAAAACAAGAACTCGAATCAAGAAGAAATTGAAGTAAGAAGAAATCGAACCAAGAAGAAAAAAGGAGTACATGCTATGCCAAAGCTGAAACCCGATTTTAAACCCATCCGTATCATAGATATCGAAGCCATAGAGATTCTTTTCAACATGATCCTGAACCGACCCTTTTCCAGGGATATCTACAAAAGATATCAGGGAACCGCTCCCATGTCGCTGGATATGCTCAGGGTGATCGAGGAAAGCACGAAGCTTGAGGATAGGATCGGACCTGAGAACTGCAAGGGGCTTATTCCCTTTTATCCCTATAAACAATCTACGCTGAAAGCAACGGAAGCCGTGATCAATGTATCCTTCTCCCGTCCAGAACTCCGTAAGATCAACCGTCTGGATGTTCCTTCTCCTTCCTCAGTCGAGATCGATGATAAGGACCTGCGTGACAAATACAAGGAATTTGCCATCGCATTCTATACGAATAAAAAGCTTGCAAATTACCGTTATACCATCGACGATCCTGCTTTTGAAGCAGAGATCGATCAGCACATCCAGTCAGAAGAACTCCTTCAGTTGGAACAGATGAATCGTTTTCGCTCCAAAACCATGAGACAGGTTATCTCCTTTTTTACGGAGTTGCTTGCCCTCTTTTTATTCGGGGTCCCGGATGCCGACAAATCCTCTTCCTTCCTCAAAGCTGTCCGGAAATACATCTACAACAAAGGATTTAAAGTAGCGTATCAGGGCACGGTACGTCACTACCAGCTTTACAAGCGCTCTGCCAGCAAGGCAAAAAAGGGAAATGTGATCTTCATCTACGAAGCTCTCTATCAGCCCATGATGGACTATACCTGGCTGGGACTGAAGCTGGAAAAAAATGCCCTGTATGACCTCACCTCCGTCAAGGCCTATGAGGCCCTGGTCATGTCCTCCATCATCGGACAGGTTCGGATCAGCAACCCGTCCGAGAGCATCCTGATGCTGGACAGCGTAAAGGCGAAGGATCCGGTCAACGGAAATATAAAGATCCTCACACGCAAAAACAGGAAGCTGACTCTGATGGACAGAGAGGAATTCGAGAACAAGACGAAAAAGAAAACGAAGTTCGAGCACAGAAACATCTTATGGGACGGACAGGCTCTGGTGGATGAAAGCATCTTTAAGGCAGCCGGCTATGATAAGAAGAATCCCCATGCCATGATGCTGCTTCGGAACAGCTTCTTCAAGGCATGCGCATTTAACACAAATATAAAGAAGTACTACAGGGATCAAAAGGTGAAAACCGTAACGGACATGTTCGGCCGAACCCTGCAGGCAGACAAGATCAAAATGATCGTCACCATCGACAGTCTGAAGCTGGATAAGTTCGTGGAGTCCTTTAAGGACGATCCCATTCTTAAAGACGCTTCAGATAAGCGCAAGGCACTTTATGAGCATTGGCTGGAGCGTATCGACGACAACTTCGGGATCGTAAAGGAAGAACACGCCTCCTACCTGGGGCATGGAAAATACCATACCATCAGCTATCAGATCCTCAACACTCTGCCTCTCAAGGAGGATGAGCTCAAAAAAATACTGACAGATGAGATCGATTACGTGAAAAAACTCCGGGACGATCCTTCCGTTATGTACGATCATCTGAAAAATACCACCCAGGCAGAACGAAAGAAATACTTTATCGCCAACATGTTGCGATATGCTCCCGGTTTTGAAGAGCTTGATTATTATAAGAAATTCAAAACTGCAGAGATCAACGCCTATAAGCGGAAGCATCTATGCATCGGCGAGATAAAGATCCGCGGAGACTTCTATGTCCTTTGCAGTATGCCCATGGAAATGCTGGAGTACTCGGTCCATAGAGACGTAAACAAGATCCATCCCTATCTGAAGCCGGATACCGCCTATATCCAGGGGACGATCCCCGGGGATGATATCGTGCTCTGCAGATACCCCCATATGAATTCGGGTTCTGTCTGCACATATCGGCAGGCTCTGCAGCCCATTTATGATGACAACAAAACTACAAACAAATACTTCAATCTGAAAAATGGAGACGGCAGTAACATCGTGATCGTTTCCCCATGGAACAGCAACGTCCAGGTCAAACTGGGCGGGGCAGACTTCGACTCGGACACCGCCTTCTTCATCCAGGATAAGACCATCCAGGCCGCAGCAAAGCGATTAAATGAGCTTACCTTCCTGAATCCCGGTCCGGACGGATTGCCGGTAGCCCTGGCAGATGACAAGGCTCTGAAAAAAGAGGGACCCAACAAAAGCCCCTATAATGAGGACGAACTGGCTGAACTGGACGCGGGTTTGGCTCGTTCCAGCATAACCATTGGTCAGATTTCAAATAACGCTCAGCTTTTCAACTCCTATTTCTGGCATGAATACATGAAGAATGAATACGCAGAGAAAGCAAACAAGCAGAGTGACAGCGAGCCAAACACGGATTATCTGAAAAAAGTATATGACTGTATCCTGAAGCTCTCTATGCTGAATGAACTTGAAATTGACAAGGCAAAGCATAAGATAAATATCTCTCTGGAGAATGAGATGAATAAAATCCTCATCGAGACCTATCCAGATAAGGACAGTTCAACCGATGTAAAGCCACCTCACATCATTAAAACAAACGGAGTAGACCCATACGTTCCGTATTTTATGGCCCTTCTCTCGGATGGAAAAAAGCCAGTAATCCCGGAGAAATACTGGAACACACCGGTGGATCAGATCGAACCTCTGTTAAAGAAGCATCTGCTGCCTGCCAAAAGATCCACAGAAAAGGATACTAATACCAACGAGAACCCGATAGATCTGGAAATGTTCTTTCAGCCCCCTGAAGGAAGAAACCCCAACACCCGTCTAATGGGTCAACTTCGTATGGGCCTCCGTGAGCTCCTTCCGGATCTGACTGAGCTCGATAAGGATATGGATATGGATGAGACCGAAAAGAAGGATGCCAAAGACCTTTGTCTGGAGAACTTCCTGAGTACGGTTTCTTCCAAAGCCTTCACCCCGGAGGTCATGAAAGAACTGTTCCACTATGCCTTTGCCAAATACAAGAAAGATATAGAATTCACAGATCCGGAGACAGGTGAAGAATCGGTGATACACAAAAAGGGAGACTATAGATATCCCGAACTTGCAAACAACTCCGTGAAGTATAAGTATCTTGGTATCCTTTTTCTGATTGGTGAATACATGGCAGAAAAGAAACAAATCCCGGATCCTGCCATCGCATGCATAAAGGATAAACAGGACAAGAAGCTGCCTCTGCTGAAATACAAATCATCCGGTGATCCGAATTCTCCCGGCGAAAATGAGATCGTCCTCTGGGGGGATGTTTATGAAAAAACGCTGGAGGAAAATGAACCGTAAAAACCGGTTTTTTACACCAATTTGTTTTCCTCTTTGATACTCCACAGGTCTGAAAGCCTTATAATTCAAGGGCTTTCAGGCCTTTTTTTGTTCCCGCTAAAATCTCCTAATGGATACAGTGTCTATAAAAGATCATTTTGAGCGCTCATGATCCGCACACTGAAACCGACAGAAAAAACACTTTTTTTAGAAAGGAAACATTACCTATGAACGAGAAAAACTTTTACGATCATGACTTCAAAGCAGCAGATCTCGTCAGCGAGAGCGAGTATGTTGATCTGCTGAACCCCCAGGCGATCTATCGCTATCTGCTGAAGCACGTCTACAAGCAGGACGAGTATTGCAAGAAGGCCGCGATGATCCTCTACAACCACATCATGGGGCGTAGATCCCGCACAGCAGTCTGCGGAGCTCCCGGATCCGGAAAGACCCATGTGGCTCAGTACATCCGTCGCCTGTGGCCGAAAACCATCATCATTGACTCTTCCACCCTGTCCAAAGAGGGCTGGAGTGGAAGTCGTAAGGTCCATGGCTTCCTGAATGAGGTCGACCCTGCCTCCCCGGACTATATCGTCGTCTTTGATGAGTTCGACAAGATGGTGGTGCCCCAGCACAATTCCAAGGGAGAGAACATCTCCGCAACGGTACAGAGCGAGTTTCTGAAGCTGATCGAGGGAGAGAGAATCAC
Source organism: uncultured Lachnospiraceae bacterium (assembly GCA_902792005.1). GTDB lineage: Bacteria > Bacillota > Clostridia > Lachnospirales > Lachnospiraceae > Eubacterium_Q. The sequence continues at coordinate 33,594 of CADAXW010000033.1, read as the reverse complement.
CGTCAACAAGGGCGGAAAGCAGTACAGCATCGACACTTCCCAGATGAGCTTCATCTTCTGCGGTTCATTTGCCATCTGCGCCGCCGAGAAGGCTGCCGCTAACTCCACGCGACATTTCGGTTTCCTTGCAGATGAGCATATCGAGAAGCCCTACGAAAGCAAGCTGACGCTGAATGACATCATGGAATTCGGTGTCATCCCGGAGATTGCTTCCCGTCTCACCGATGTCATCAACATCAACACTCTGACCGTAAAGGACTTCGAGTACATGCTCTGTAAGCATGACGCTTCCCCGATCAAGCAGCTGGAGGCTGAGTACATGAGACCGATCCGCGTCACCAACAAGAAGCTGAAGGCACTGGCAAAGGAGGCCTACGAGTCCGGCCTTGGAGTGAGATACGCCTACGCCGCACTGAAGCGTCAGGTCGACGAGGCACTCTTCACTTCCTTCGACACCTCTGATGGTGGTGCCGATGAGATCTGCATTTAGAAAGGAGAACCACTTATGCACATTGTATCACTTTACGACGCCTATAATCTGGTCACGGACGTGTATATTGCCCCCGGCCAGGATGAAAATGTAGACTACCTCTACAACGCGGCCCAGGCCCTTCTGGTGGATAACCCCTACGGGGACTTCATTGAGGAGGCGAAGGCCGGCAACTATAATCACCTGTCCGATGATGAATATACGGACAGACAGTCCCCCATGAAGAGCATCAGTCTGGCACTCTTTGACAATCAGGCAAACGAGAATGTCTTTAAGCTGCTTGCACTGGCCGTACGCTACATGATGACCTATAGCGAGCATCTGGACGAATACGCAGAAAGACTGGATGCCGAACGCAGCATGGAAGGCGAAGACGGTTCAGCGGAGGACGAGGATTATGAATGACCCAATCCTCGTCCCACCACACTTTGTACAAAATGCGCAGAAACAGCTCGGCTGCTCTGCGCATTTTCTGTGCACTTCCACGATTTTCAAAAAAATATGGGTAAAATTTCGGTTTATGAATTTTACACACACCTGCTGTGAAAACAGATCCACAGCAAAAGAAAAAGGATCCACAGATCCTGAAAACAGCCCTACCTTCCGAAAAACAAAGGACACTTCGGATTTGGAGGGTATTGATACGATTAAATTAGAATTCCACAAAAAGGAGAACGCATATGGAAAACATTGATATTATTTCAAGAAACCTGGAACAGGGCATCATTCATCTTACCGGTGAGATCACAGACCTGACCGCTGTCTCAATCATGGCTCAGCTGTTCGAAATGGATGCCCGCTATCATGACGGAGCCAAGAAGAATGATCGGATCCGCATCTACATCAACAGCCCCGGCGGCTCCGTTGACGCAGGTCTGGCCATTTTCGATACCATGCAGTCCCTGCAGACCCCTGTCGATACCGTCTGTGTCGGTATGGCTGCCAGCATGGCTGCTGTGATCCTGGCCGGCGGCGATCGGCGCTATATCCTGCCCCACGCAGAGGTTATGATCCACCAGCCCTCGGGAGGAACAGCCGGCAAAGCCTCCGACATCCTGATTGCTGCAGATCATATTCGGGAAAGAAAGCAGGTGCTCAATCAGATCCTCAGCGACTGCACAGGCAAGAGCCTGGAGGAGATCACAAAGGATACGGAGCTGGATCACTGGATGAATGCTGATGAGGCGACAGGTTACGGTATCGTGGACGAGATCATTAAAGCTCCGATCCGTAATAGGGGCTCAGTGAAAAGAAGAAGAACAAAGGAGGGCGCATGATGGCGACAGTTAAGGATACAGGGGTAGAAATCAGGATCAGGGAATTCTTTCCCTTCCTGAACAAGGAAACCATCGACCTGGGGGTTCTGATCCGCTTTGATTTTACCAACGAGAGCGATGCCCCCCTTACCTTCACTCAGGCATGTCACACAAGTGTCTATCAGAACGGACTTCCCTGCACACGGGATCACTACATTCCCTGTCCGTATCATGACACCGGATCCTCACTTCGGGCGGTCATGCCCGGAACCACCGCCACGGTGGACATGCTGTACGAGTTCCCACATTTCCCCTCCTCTCCCTGTGAGCTCGAGGTTGTAGCAATACCTCATTCCGGCTCCGGGGAGTACCTTCGGGAAACGATCATAATCAATAATTTAGAAAAGGAGTTAAGAACATGACCCTTCAGGAATCAAATGTATGGTTTGGGAAGGAAATCCCAAAGTCCACCCAGAACCGAATGAAAAAGATCATCAATGCCGGAGACAACTCCGTGATCGTTCGCAAATTGCTGTCAGAGCCGGAAAAGAATGGCATAAAGACAGATACCCTGATCACGCTCTGTGTTCAGGAGCCGCCGTCTGGCATTACCACCACAGGAAGCGGCAGCACGTCCGGCCTCACTGTAGAAAATGCACTCTGCAGCGACTATACCGTCATCATCGGTACACCCCTTGCTGCCGCTGTGCATATGAACGACCCGGAGCTTGTACATGCGCTTCTGGAGAAAGGTTTTCACTGGAAAACTGAATCCTGCACAGAGATCTACCATGTAGAGATGAGTGATCGCGGCACCACTCCCTTCCATTCGCCCTTTTGCAACATACATCGTCTGCAGGTTACAAACCCGGAATACTATCTGGTCCTTCACAACCCCCGCGGGGATCTGATCGATCTGATCCTGGAGGACATGCGGAAGCGCCAGCCGGAGGCAAACGAGAACAGCTCTCCTGTCTGCTTCGGAAAGAGCTTCGTTTCCATCATGCGTACCAGCCCTTATTTCTTTACCGATTTTCTGTTCAGAAACCGAAAAGATACCATGGCATCCATCGGTCACGATGCTCTGCTGCTTCGGTATCTCTCTATACTTGAGACAATCACCCGGCAAAATCAGAAAGGGGCCCCTCCCATCCCGCTTTGCTTTGATCTTCTGATCCAGAAGCCGGTCCCCCACCTGGCTCCCCCGCTGGACAGATATGGTTTGCTCTATGAACGAACCCCCGGTGTACTCATGGAAAAATGTTTCTACTATTACGGGATCGCGCTCCTGACCGGAAATTATATCTTCCATCAGGAGAATCGACTGGTACAGGGAACGCCCCTGTCGGATCGTCCTTCTGACATACAGGAACATTTCGCCATGCAGCTCATGGAAGCCATGACCGAACGTGTCGGAACCTACACTTATCAGCCGAACACAGTGAATATGATGATCGAGATCTGCAGACACTCCCAGCATTTGAAGGAATATCTCATTACCTATCTGACCCCGCATATCCCCACATCAGCAAATGCGTCTCTGATCTCTCCCGAAAATGGGACCTCCCTTTTCCGTAAGGTCATGCGCGATATAGGTTTGGATATCCACGATATCATGCAGATCCTGTGGAAGCAGCGAAGCGACAGCCTCCCGTACTCTCTCTCTGTCTTCCCTTACCTGATCTCTGCCTCAGATCTGATGCTGTTTATTGCGGAACTGAGTGAAGACAAGGTCCTCTGGGATGGCAGCTCCGAGGAAGAACTGTCCATCCTGCACTGCCTGGTCACCACAGAAGCCCCGGAGAAGGCCGTCCGCGTTCTTCTCTCATCCGTGGATCGGATGGAGTACGAACCAAAGAAGGCAGCCCTCTCACTTGCGAAAGATATCATCAAGAGAAACAGTCCCGAGCTTCTGTCCCTCGCTCTGGAGAAAGGGATCATCCCTGCAGACGAGGCAGAGTCTCTGGTTCCCGTTGCAGCCGAGCTGGACTGCACCCAGATCATCCCCCTCTTATATGCTGCAACCTAAACAAACCCGTGCAATGCTGCAAAATGGAATGCATTCGAGCACGACACACTCACGAAGCCAAAGCGAAGCAAGAAGAAAGAACACGAGGAAAGACATGACCGTAGAAAGGAATGAATGAGAACATGAAGACCATTAAGCATATCACAAGAATACAGGAAGAAAAGCTTTCCGAGGCCGGAAGACATCGCCTTCAGCTTGCCAAAAATCATCTTCGAGACGCGGTTCGGATCTGTAAGCTCCGGTATCCGGAACTGCTCCTGCCTCTGGAAACCATACAGTTTATTCCTGTCAAAGAAAGCATCCGACTCTCCACAGACGGACTTCATATCTTCTATGATCCGGAATTTGTGATCCGCTCCTCCTCCCCCACCGGGGAGAACGGGATGCGGGATGCCGAGGCGGAGCCAACCGTCAGCGAATTCCTGCTTCACATCCTCTTTCATGGTCTTCTGGGACACTTTGAAACAAAGAAGGATCACATGGCCGATCCTCAGCTGGCCTGGGCAATGATGGACCTTCAGACAGAACTGGTCCGAAGCGCTGTCTTCCCTCCGAGCCCAAAGACAGCCTCTTCTCCGAACCCCTTCTCTCGTCCTGTCGCTGAAGGAGCCAACGTAAATGTACCGTCCTGCATGAGGGAACTGAGCAGAGCTTCCGCCTTTCCCCACGCACTCTATATGAAATGCCTTTCCAACAAGCTGACTGCAACGAATATCAAAATGGCAGGAAGCTTAAAAGAGCTTGACAATCACTCCCTCTGGTATCTGCCGGAAAATAACGCCTCCGGCCAGAACAGCCCGACCGGAGCTCCCAACCAGAACGGCACAACCGGAGCCTCCGGCCATGACAGTGCCCCCGACTCGAACAGTCTCTCTGCTGAGATTCATCGTTTCTGGTCCTCTGCCAGAAGCTTTATCCAGAGTTCCGGTCAGGCAAAACAAAAGGGACTCCTCTGGGCCAAGCCCCATAATTCAGAGGAACATGGAACCATGCCCGGGAACACGGAAATGACGGTGACCCAGGCCAAGGGTCCCGGGATGGATTATACGGAAATGTTGCGTGAGTTCTACCATATCGCAGAGGATCGCAGTGAGGATCCGGAAAGCATCGATGCCATGCTGTATCTGTACGGACTTGATCTTTATGAGGATGTCCCTCTCATCGAACCTGCGGATGAAACCCACTCCCTGAAAATGGACACCCTGCTCATCGCCATCGACACCAGCGGTTCCTGCAGCGGGGGTACGGCCTCCCTGTTTCTCCGGGAGACAAGAAAGCTTCTGTCCGATATCGAACAGACCGGCAGCTTCCGTGAGGTGATCCTGCTTACCTGCGACGCTGCCATCACGGGGGAGTACCACTTCACCTCCGCGGAAGCCTTCTCTTCCATTGATTCCCGGCTCCGCCTTGCCGGCTTTGGAGGGACTGACTTCCGCCCGGTTTTCAAATACGCAGAGAAGTATTCCATGCAGAACAGAACTGTGGATGCCCTGATCTATTTGACAGACAGCTACGGCACATTTCCGCGAAAGACTCCTGTTGACCGCTCCACGGGCGAAGCACTTCGCACCTACTTCGTCATGGAAGCGGAACATTTCAACGGGAAAACAGGAAAGCCGGATAACCGAAGTCTTCCCTCCTGGATCACCCCGGTGAGAATACGCGAAACAACCTGACACTCAGGTTTAAACATATAGAATTTTAATCCCAAGAAAGAGAGGATCTACCTATGAAAGTAACCATTGAAGAAGCAAAAAAGCAGATCGCCATTGCCATAAAGGCGTATCTTTGCAAGGACAAAAATAACCAATATCTTCTGCCTGCAGTGGGGCGACTTCCCATCTACCTGCTGGGACGTCCCGGCATAGGAAAAACCGAGGTCGTGCAGGAAGTTGCAGAAGAGCTGGAGATCGGCTATGTATCCTTCAGCCTGACCCATCACACCAGAAATTCTCTTCTCGGGCTGCCTGTGATACGGCAGCTGGAGGATGGACGAAGCTATACCGAATTCACCATGTCCGAGATCATCGCGGCAGTGGAGAAGGCACGGGCGCAGGGGTTCGAAGAAGGGATCCTGATGCTGGATGAGTTTAACAGCATTTCCGAAACCGTCTTTCCTCTCATGCTTGCCTTTCTTCAGACAAAGAACATCGGAGAGTTTCATCTTCCGGAGGGATGGATCATTACCCTCGCAGGCAATCCCTCCGCGGACAACCGCAGCGCCAGGGCACTGGATATGGCACTCCTGGACCGGGTACGGATGATCGAAGTGGAATATGATGAAGAGGTCTTTCTCGCCTATGCAAGGGAGAAGAAATTCCACCCCTCTGTCATAGAGTATCTGGAGCAGAACCCCGGCGATTCCTACTTGCTGGAAAAGCAGGAGGATCAGATCACGGCCGTCACAGCCAGAGGCTGGGAGAACCTCAGCCGGATGCTGTATGTCCTGGATCAGATCGGGGAGCCTGTCAGTCCCTGTCTGATCTCACAGTTCATCAAGTCAGACCGGATCGTCTGCGGCTTTACCGATTACCTGACGCTGTGCCGGCTGGGATGTACAAAGGAGGACATGGACGGGATCATGAATGGCACTGCAGATGACGGGCTGGCCGAAAGCTTACGTTCTCTGCCGGAGAACGCCCTCTGGCTCATGACCGATTATCTGTATCATGCCCTTTCCCACCGGATGGTGTCCCCCAGATCATCCAAAAAGCCGGACTTTTCCAGAACATTCGATCATACATTTCTCTTCCTGGAAAAGCTTGGAAACCGTCTGGTCACCGAACGGCTCTTCGGCCTTCTGAATCGCGATGCCAGGATCGTAAAGGCCCTGGTAGCCGCAAAGAATACGACCTATCCGAAGCTGTGCAAGGCCTTCATCAACGGAGCAGCCTAGCATGGCAACAAAAATATGACTCACGAAAAGGAGAACATTTTATTATGAACACACAAAACCATTCTACACTTACAAACAACATCCGGCTGAAGAAGCCGGACACCCTCTCCGGAAATGATCCCCGTAACGGCTGCTTCAATTTCCTTCAGGTGGATCCCTGGATCACCAAGGACGTCTATGAGAATGACGTAGCGGCAGGTGCGCGGCAGTTCCGCGACTGCGCCCAGGTTCTTCGGAAAACCTGGAACAAACACACTGTCATTCAGGCAGATAACCTGGAAGAGGCGCTCCTGGCCGTGTCCTACATGCAGGGAATGAAGCAGGAGCATGAGAAGGAGAAAGCCTGGGAGTTTTATCACAGCCTTGCCGTATATGAGGAAATCGATGAGGAGTTTATCCCTGATGACGAGGCTTACACCATCGACGAAGAGGATGATGCCGTCTGCGACGAAGAACGGCAGACCGCCGAGTATATCGCCAGCCAGCAGAACAGCATCCCTATCATCGACACCTGGGACATCCTGCGGTATTACGGTAGAAATGACATGACCATGATCCCGGAATTCAACAAGATGCATGCCGTTCCCCAGCCTGTCACTCCTCCTCCCTACTGGACCGAACTGGCAAACTGCCCCATCTGTATCGTACTGAGTGAGGAGGATTCTCTGGTCGCAAACAATGGCCGGTTTATGCGTTACCTTCATAACTTCGATGATTTTTCAGATACCTATTTCCTTTTCATCCGTCAGTCGGAGTACTCCTTCGCATCTGATCCCTGTTGCGAAGAAGGGGATATGAGGTTCGATTCGTCCTTCGAACATTATGAGCGGGATCCGGTCATTACCCGTATGATCCTGGAGTTCACTGCCAACTATATCGATGTCACCTGTTCCCAGACCACGCGGCACACCTATCACTGCAATCTTCTCTCCTCATGGATGTCCGAGTACGGACTGTCTCTGGAGAACCCGGCCAGCCTGGGGAAACTGGTGGATTCCATCGTTTCCATCGATCCCGAACAGCCCTCCGAGCATATGGAAAAGACCATCAAGCTGATGCTCCACGAGTATCCCTCCACCGAGGTTCTTACCATGGAAATGCTCCGCCGGATGGGCATCCTGAACATCCGGAAGGATCCTGTGGATGATGTGACTCTGGACCAGCTGGTGGGTATGGAAACCGTTAAGGAGGAGCTGCACAGCATTGTAGACCTTCTTCATATGAACCGTCTCCGCAAACAGCAGGGCTATGAGATCTCTGCACCGCATAACGTTTATATGTTCCAGGGTGCCCCCGGAACCGCAAAGACCACAGCAGCAAAGGCACTGGGGCATATGCTTCGGGAGCAGCACATCCTTCCGAATGACCGCTTCATCTCCGTAAGCGGCGCACAGCTCAAGGCCCCGTACATGGGGCAGACCACCGCAAAGGTACACCGGCTGTTTCAGGATTATGATATCATTCTGATCGATGAGGCCTACTCGCTTGCTTCCTCAGACAACAACAAGATCGACAGCTATGCACAGGAAGCTCTTGCCCAGCTGGCTCTGGAGCTGGAGGAGCACTCGACGGACAAGGTGGTTATCTTTGCAGGCTACGGCGGTGAGGATGTCAGCTCCGGCGACAACCTGATGCAGAAATTCCTGCGGGCCAACCCCGGCATCGAAAGCCGCGTATCCGTGGTGGTACATTTCCCCAGCTACAATGTAGATGAAATGCTTACCATCATTCACGATATGGCGCGTCAGCGGAAGTATATCATGACCCGCGAGGCGGATGCCGAGATCCGCAGCTACTTCCGGGAGCGCGTGTCCCTCCGGACCTTCGGCAACGGCCGGGAAGCACGCGTCTTCATCGAAAATGTGGAGCGCAGTATCGCTTCCCGGTATGCAAAGCGGTCCAGCATTCCGAAGTCCGGCATCCGGATCACGAAACAGGATATCCATAAAACCCTGGCCTACATGCGAAAGGCTAACGATTCCGGGATGCGGAGCCTTGGCTACGGGATCGTCTGAAGGCTTCCATACACGGCAAACCTTCATCCCTGAGTTTCAGGGACTGCATTTCCGGGCCGTCCAGGTCAAAATCCGGGAGCGTCTTCGCCAGACGATTCGGTGTATCCGAAATGGCTTTTCGAGCCAGATCCCGGCCAAGATAGGCAAATTCATATGAAGTTGAAAGGGGAAGCCTGGAAAGATCAAAGCCTCGGATCACGGGCTTTCCCATTTCCTCCAGAAGGACGGCGCATTTCCGTGCTGTCTCCTTCCGAAGGCGGATCCGTTCCATCAATGCAGCCGGAGTTTCCTGCCGATATTCATACTTATCGGATCCGGCCAGATCATACAGATAGATGATACTGGGGAAGCGGACGATATCCGCATCCTGATACCTCTCCCGCAGCGCATCACGCAGCTGCTCTTCATCTTCGGAAAGCGCTATGAGGCTGTCCGCATCCTGCCAGCCAAAACGCATCTCCGTCATAAGTCCTTTTCTATGCTCCATGGCATAATCATAATCTACAAATCCAAAGAAATGTTCCCGGCTTTTCTCCCGGATCTCCTGCAGGCTTTGGAAGCCCTCCTTGGAGGAAACCAGGAAGCCTGTATCCTTTATCTTCTTTTCCTTCTTTCCCTTCTTTTCAAGCATGTAGTGGAAGCGGACCAGTGCCTTGCAGCCCTCCTGTTCCACCTCTTCACACAGCCTTTCAAAGCCACGTTCCGAGAGCCCTGCCACTGTCGTTATCTTACGGTCCCTTTCAGGGATCACATCCGGTGAAAACTCCGTCATCTCCAGTGCATCCGAAAGGATCGCCTCCACATGCGCAGAAGAAAGCGGATAATGGATCTCCTTGTCTATCTTCTCTGCGATCTCTCCCACCGTCATGGGCTTCCCATCATAAAGACCAGTAAAACGAAGGACCACATCCTGATGTGGCAGCGGAAGGGCCATGATATTCTGCCACCGGTCCGACGGAAAATGATACAGCCGGAAGGTCCGCTCCAGCTCCTCTGCCCTCTCTTTCTCCTTCCGCTCCTGCAGTGCCCGGAGCTCCTTCTTGCTGAGTTTTTTCTTTCCTTCAGCTTTCTTTCCTTCAGCTTTCTTCCCTCTGCCATTTCCTCCTCTGGTTTTCTCTCCTAAATTATTCCTTTCTCTATCACGTACTCCTAAAATGAGACTCATAGAAACTCCTCCCTTCGTAAGCTCTTTCGCTCTATTCTGCTTTCTATTCTTTTTCCGTGCTTCTTTCTCTATTATCTCCTGCATTTCTCATCGTTCATCTTCATAGTATATATGGTCGCCCATGCCGGATTTTGAAAACAGAAAAGAGGCTGCCGCAAACTGCGACAGCCTCTCTGAGCATCTTCATATTCTATTTTTCTCCGACCAACTAAGCGTCGGTTTCCGGTCCCTCTTCTTAGAAGAAGTTTCCAAGGCTGAAGCCTGTGGGCATCGGGATCGTAAACATGAATATCGTTGCTGCGATCATCAGGATAACACCGATTACAAATACTGCAAACCGATTCGGGATGTTCTTGAAGATTCCAACAATACCAAGAAGGAACAGAACCAGTGAATAGATCACGGTTACCAGATTGTAGGTATCTCCGTTCTTGTTATCCTGCATACCTTCCTTCAGCAGCGCTTCTGCTTCTTCGAACTTTTCCTGTGCTTCTGCGTAATAGGACTCCTCATATCCCTCTTTATCAAAGGGAGTTGCATTGTTCTCAAACGCCCAGTCGATGGCCTTGTCAAACTCCTCAGAGCAGTTGTCTGAACGAATGGTATCGATCTTATCCTTGATCATTTCCACCTGATTCTGATCACCCTTTGCTTCTGCCAGCTCCTGATCAAAGGTGTACTCTGTGATAGCGTTCCAAACCATCATATCCTGCATGAAACGCTGAAATGCCTCGTTGTACATAGAGTTTGCGTCCGAAGATGCATTGCCGCTCTTCGTATAATTGGTTGCCTGGTTTCCGCCATGCAGAGAACCGATCCAGGTTGCCCATGCAGTAAGTACTGCCGTGATACCAAGGAAGATCGCGATCAGCATTTCCAGCTTGGCCTCTCCGATAAAGGATTTCTTCGGAGCAGCCTCTGCCTCTTTTGCAGCCTCCGCTTCCTTCAGAGCTTCTCTGACGGCTTCTTTGATTGCCACCTTGGTGTCTTCTGAATTGTTGTTCATCTCTTCATTTGACATTTCCATACCTCCACTCGTAATTAAAAAATATCCAAGCGATATTATACTGATTCTTAGGGATATAGTCAATGAACACCTTTGAATTTGATGCAAAAAAGGAACCCTTATTTACTAAGGATTCCCTTTTAAATGTGTGCGTGCTAGAGGATTCGAACCCCCGACCTTTTGGTCCGTAGCCAAACGCTCTATCCAGCTGAGCTAAGCACGCTTGTTCACAACGCAAGTTATTATATATCAAAACCCTCGACAGTGTCAAGGGAAAACTTTGGAAATGTTTCCGCTTCCCACAGGTTTTTTACACAAAGGGATAAAGCATACTCTTCCGACAGGATCGGAGTTGAAAGGAGCGTCCCGTTCTCCGCTTCCTTCAGCACCGGTACTCCGTTCAGATTCACGGAGATTCCCGTGCCGGTACATTTCAAATAGGCTTCCTTTCTGGTCCAGAGATAACGAAAGGCATTGTCCTTATTCTCAGCCGTTTGGATATACTCCACCTCCTCCGGTGAAAAGAACCGCTCTGCGATCTTGCCATCCGGATCATTCTTTGTTTCCAGATCGATCCCCACCGGTGCATCCGCAACGATGGCCGCCACATAATCTCCCGAATCCGTCAGATTAAAATGTACCTCCGAGCCAAAAAGTTCCGGCTTTCCGTATTCATTCTTCCGGATCTCCACTGCAGAAAGATCGATCCTGGCTGCGTCCCAAAGGGCATGACGGAGCAGCAGACTCGCCGCCAGCTGCTGCAGCCTCCCCTCGGGAAACCTCATCCGTTCATACTGCTCTATTCTCCATGCCGGGAGCAACTCCAGCGCACGCTCCCTTTTTTCATCCAGAGCAGCCCGATCCAGTTTATACAGGTAGACCTTCATTTCCATGCAAATGACTCCATTCCAACGACTCTATTCTAATGACTCCATTCTAACGACTCTATCCTGTCAGCCCGACAGGAACAAAAAACGCGGAAGTCTGACTCCCGCGCTCTTTGTCTATGCCATCCGGCTTCCGATTATTTTGCTCTCTGATCCAGTCTGGAAAGAACCTCCAGCAGAACAGAAACCTCTTTTTCCTTTGCAATGTCAAAGTACATCTTGAACTTGCTGGCCTGTCTCACATCATCATTGATGGAGATCTTGATCAGCAGGTTACGAGCGGTCTGCATATTCTTTACAACCAGTTCGTAGTTCTTGATCAGAGTCTCGTCATAATTCAGATAACCATTCGCCATCAGATACTTGATACGCTCCAGCATCAGAACCTTGTGGTCATACATAACATGCAGTGCACGGATATCGTAATCCGGCTCTTCCTTGCCCATCTGCTCCATGATGCGCTTATATACTCTCTCATATACATCTACACCAAATGTAGTATCGGAGAAGCGATTCCGCATCATACGGAAGTGTTCTTCAGGATTACAAAGAGTCCTCTGGTTCCCTTGTAATCATCCTTGAACATATGGTCATCGGATGCTGTGATATCCTCATATCCTCTCTGAACATCCTTGAAGGATACGGTATTCAGTGAGTAATGATCCTTAAATGTGAAGTCTCCTACATGGAACACTTCCTTCTCCAGATCATAACCGTAAATGAACAGCTCGTGAGGGAACTTGTAGTCAACCTCAACATCTACATCACTGAGGATCTTTGCCTCATCAAAAACGCCATATACATAACCGTTCAGGTTGATGGTCTTGATAATGAAATCGATGATATTTCCACAATAGCTCTCGATCTGCTCCTTGGTAAGCAGAGATGTGATCAGATAAGGACACTCCTTCAGAGAACTGCTGCCCGGCATGATATCAGCCAGAAGCATATCATCTCCGGTGAAAATCTCCTGTATGTCGTAGCATCTCAGCTGAATATAGTTACTGAAGATCCAACGCTTCGCATTATCATCATCCGACAGAATGGAAAACAGTGTAGCATGCCACTGCCAGGATGTGATCATCGGTTTCGTAACATCAAGTATCTTCTTATTCTCCATGTCATCTTCCCCCTTATTCCTTATCTTCCAGCTTCGCAAAGATTACTGCAGCAAGATCGCTGAATGACCCATATCCATCCAGTGACAATTCATAATCTGTGAAGCTGATCTGGAATTTTTCCTCTGCCGCAACGATCAGACGAATTATAGAGATCGAATTCACCCCATATTCGGTAATAAAATCTTTTTTAAGATCAACATCTTCGAGTTCGGGCATAACATCCGCGATCAGTTCCAACAATTCCTTTTCAACTGTCTCTTTATCCATACTCTGTAACTCTCCCTTCTCCTTGTCCATTTTGAACAAAATCATCTATGAATATTCTACTAAATCGCAATAGTAAAATCAACACCCTCTTAAAAAAAATAGCACAAAAAAACCGAAACGCCGCAACGTTTCGGTTTTTTCGTACTCTGTATAAAAAAGCTTAGCCCTCTGTGAATCTGATGGGATTCAGCTTGATTCCGGGACCCATGGTAGAGGTAATTGTTACGCTCTTCAGGTACTGTCCCTTTGCAGCTGACGGTCTTGCTTTTACTACAGCATACATTAAGGCTTTATAGTTGTCCACAATCTGAGCTTCCTCGAAAGAAGCCTTTCCTACGGGAACATGGATGATATTAGCCTTGTCAAGACGATACTCGATCTTACCTGCCTTAACCTCCTCGATAGCCTTAACCACGTCCATGGTTACAGTACCGGCCTTCGGGTTCGGCATAAGGCCCTTCGGTCCGAGGACACGACCCAGACGTCCTACAACACCCATCATATCCGGAGTTGCGATAACAACGTCAAAGTCAAGCCAGCCTTCATTCTGGATCTTCGGTACCAGCTCCTCGCCGCCTGCATAGTCAGCGCCTGCAGCCAGAGCCTGATCTACCTTATCTCCCTTAGCGAACACGAGAACCTTAACGGTCTTACCTGTTCCGTGGGGAAGTACAACCGCACCACGTACCTGCTGATCAGCGTGACGTCCGTCAACACCCAGCTTCAGGTGAGCCTCGATGGTCTCATCGAACTTCGCATTTGCAGTCTTTTTCAGAATGGAAACTGCCTCTTCCAGATCGTACAGTTTATTCTTCTCAACAAGTTTTTTAACTTCTAAATATCTTTTTCCTTTTTTCATGATATTCCTCCTGTGGTATTATCGGAGACATTTCGTCTATTTCGTCTCCTTCCACCAATTTTATGCAGCGTTTTACGCTTAGTCTACAACTTCAACACCCATGGAACGAGCTGTTCCAGCGATCATGCTCATAGCAGCCTCGATGGATGCAGCGTTCAGATCCGGCATCTTCATTTCAGCGATTTCCTTCAGCTGTGCCTTTGTGATCTTTGCAACCTTCTTCTTGTTCGGTTCACCGGAACCACTCTGGATCTTGCAAGCCTTCTTGATCAGAACCGGAGCCGGCGGTGTCTTGGTGATGAAGCTGAAGCTTCTGTCTGCATACACTGTGATAACAACGGGGATGATAAGGTCGCCCTTATCTGCAGTCCTAGCGTTGAACTGCTTTGTGAACTCAACGATGTTAACACCGTGCTGACCCAGTGCAGGACCTACCGGGGGTGCCGGAGTTGCCTTTCCTGCCGGAATCTGTAATTTGATGTAGCCTGTTACTTTCTTCGCCATTTTAGCGTACCTCCTAAATGTGGTATTAGCGGGTTATTCCCTTCCACTTAATAAACAAACCTTTACAGTTTTAAGATGTCTCCCAGACCGATCTCCACATCGGTAGACCGTCCGAAGATGTCCATATCGATCGTTACGGACTGCTTGCCCGAATTGATCAGCTTGACTGTTCCCACAGTTCCTTCCCAGGCACCGGAGATAACCTTTACGGTATCGCCGATCTCGACATCGATCACGAAGTCGTCCTTCTTAACACCCAGAACGCGCATTTCCGCATCTGTAAGCGGAACGGGTTCGGATCCAGGTCCTACGAAGCCTGTTACACCGCGGGTGTTACGTACCACGTACCATGTAACGTCATTCTTGATCATATGAACCAGAACATAGCCGGGGAACATTTTCTTGGAAACAGTTTTCTTTGCTCCGTTCTTGACTTCAACAACGTCCTGAACGGGAACCATGACCTCAAACATCTGCTCCTGAAGCCGACGATTCTCGATGGTCTTCTCGATATCAGCCTTTACCTTGTTCTCATAGCCGGAATAGGTATGAACGACGTACCAGTGCGGTTCGTTGTCTCCTCCCTGCTTGATATTGGAAGATACCGGTGCAACCTTCTTAACGGAAGCCTCTTCAATCGGTGCAGTCTCTTCTGTTTCAGCTGTTTCAGCTGTTTCAGCAGCCTCAGCTGTTTCTGCGGTCTCTGCTGCTTCTGCGGCAGTTTCTGCTGCTTCACCGGTTGTATTATCGAACATATCTTCTTTCATCTCTGCCATTCGATCACCTGCCTAATGAATATAACTAAGTCCGTACTCAAGCAGGAAATCGATGCCCATGGTAAGGGCTCCCAGGATCACTGCAGAGATAACAACCGCTGTCGTCTCACGAGCCACACGCTTCTTGTCGGGCCATGTGATCTTCTTGAACTCAACCTTTAATCCCTGAAACCAGCTTCTCTTCAGGGTTGGGGATGATGTCTCTTTTTCTTTGTTATCTGACATGTTTACCTCCCTTGGTTCTGGTTACTTCGTTTCCTTATGCATTGTGTGCGCCTTGCAGAACGGACAATACTTCTTTGTCTCCATTCGCTCGGGGTGATTCTTTTTCTCTTTTGTCAGATTGTAATTACGCTGTTTACATTCTGTACAAGCCAGTGTGATCTTCACGCGCATGAGCTTACCCTCCATTTCCGTAGATTTTGTGGAACTATTCGCCTTAGCCGACTCAGGGCGCACCAAAAAAAGGCCGCTTTGGCCGGCAAGGGTTAGATTAGCATAGTAGAGGGTGAATGTCAAGGGGATTCTCGCGGGCTTCAGAGTTTTTTCTTACATTATATACCCAGATTTTTGATCAGTTCTTCTTTGGTCATCTTCCGGGCCTGTCCCCTGGCCAGATCCGCCGGGAGTGTAAGCCCCGCCATGGCCGTTCTCTCCAGGAATACCACCCTGCATCCCAGGGCTTCAAACATGCGCTTGATCTCGTGGTATCTTCCCTCTGTCAGCACAACCTCTACTCTATGGAGTGCCTCGCCTTCTTCTACCTCTGCAGGAGCCGAAATACCGTTTTCCGTGCAGCAGGTCAGATACTCCTCTCTTTCTACGGCCTCCAGCACATTTACGCCGGAAGACGCAGTCAGGGCATCGTCTCCAATGTCGATGCCCTCTGCAAAAATCTCCGTCAGGTTCTCCGGAAGCTCCCCGGCCACGATGGCGCGGTAGGTCTTCTCCACATGCTTCCCGGGGGCCAGCAGACGATTCGACAGCCTGCCGTCATTTGTGATAAGCAGAAGTCCGACCGTATCCCGATCCAGACGCCCCACGGGGAAAAGGTCTCTCCGCTTCGGCTCCGGGATCAGATCCACGACCGTCTTCTCCCTTCCATCCCTGGATGCAGAAAGGATTCCGGACGGTTTATTTAAAATGTAGTATGATTCAGTCTCATAGAAAACGGGTTGTCCGTTCACCTCCACGGAGACTGATGTTATGTCAACTTTCTGTTCCGGTCCCTGAGCAGGCTGTCCGTCAACGGTGACACATTTCTTCTTAATGTAACCACGGACCTGACTTCTGGTACCGTACCCCGCATCAGCGAGAAGCTTGTCTAACCGGATCAGCATACTTATGCGATCTCAAAGATCCATCCCTCCGGTGCCTCAACGCGGCCCATCTGGATGCCTGTCAGTGTATCGTACAGCTTCTTTGTGGTGGGGCCCATTTCCTCCATACCGCTGGGGAAGCAGATCTCACGGCCATGATCATAGATCTTTCCAACCGGTGAGATAACAGCTGCTGTTCCGCAGAGACCGCACTCATCAAAGGAGGGAACCTCCTCCAGAAGTACTTCTCTCTCCTCAACCTCCATTCCCAGGTAATCCTTTGCAACGACCTCAAGAGACCGGCGGGTTACAGAGGGAAGGATGCTGTTTGACTTCGGTGTGATGAACTTGTTGCCCTTGATAAAGATCACATTTGCTCCACCGGTTTCCTCGATCTTTGTACGGGAAGCCGGATCCAGATATACATTCTCATCAAAGCCGTTCTTATGAGCGTCAACGATGGCATGCAGACTCATGGCATAGTTCAGACCTGCCTTGATGTGGCCGGTTCCGTGCGGTGCTGCACGGTCGAAGTCGCTGACACGGATGGTGATGGGCTTAGCGCCGCCCTTGAAATAAGGACCAACCGGTGTTGCGAAGCAGCGGAACATATACTCATCTGCAGGCTTAACGCCGATAACGGAATTGATTCCGAACATGAAGGGGCGCAGGTACAGTGTTGCACCGGAACCGTAGGGCGGAACCCATGCTTCGTTCGCCTTTACGACCTGACGAACTGCATCCAGAAAGCGCTCCTTCGGGAAGGGCGGCATCTCAAGACGCTTTGCAGTATCGATCATACGGTCTGCATTCAGATCCGGGCGGAAGGTCACGATCCTTCCATCCTCAGTCGTATATGCCTTCAGACCCTCGAAGCAGGTCTGTGCATACTGCAAAACGCAGGCACACTCACTCATGGTGATGGTGTGATCCTCTGTCAGAGTTCCTTCATCCCATGCGTTGTCCTTGAAATTGGATACGTAAGCCTTGTCTGTCTGAATGTATCCAAATCCGATGGAACCCCAGTCAATGTTCTTCTTCTCCATGATGAATCATCTCCATTCATTAAAATTTTAGGACTTTTCTCTTAAAAACCGAAATAAATCGCTAACTAATATTTTATATTCTAAACCGTGAATGTCAAGAATTTTCTAAGTAATGATTGCCCTTTTCGGAAGAAACGTGCTAAAATAAGGTTTACGGTTTGACCCTGATAATGGCACAGGGTCTTTCGCTGAAAATTATGAATAAAAAGAAGGAACCTATATGTATAAGATAGACTTTACAAAACCTTGTCATGTACATTTTATCGGAATCGGCGGGATCAGCATGAGCGGACTTGCCGAGATTTTAAATAAAGAAGGCTTTACCGTTACCGGTTCGGACCTTCGTCCCTCCCAGGTGACCGGCATGCTGGAAGCAAAGGGGATCCGGATCTATTACGGTCAGGTGGCTGAGAATCTGAAGCAGGAGCCGGACACGGCGCTGGTGGTCTACACCGCTGCCATTTCTGATGACAATCCCGAGTTCCTGTATGCGAAGGAACTGGGACTTCCTCTTCTCTCCCGTGCTGAGCTGCTGGGACAGATCATGGACAACTACAAGTACAGCATCGCTGTCAGCGGAACCCACGGTAAGACCACGACCACCGCTATGCTGTCCCACATCCTGCTGGCCGGAGAAAAGGATCCTACCATTTCCATCGGCGGTATGCTGGACGTCATCGGCGGAAATATCCGTGCAGGCGCTTCTCCCTATTTCGTTACGGAGGCCTGTGAATATACCAACAGCTATCATTCCTTCCGCCCCTTCGTGAGCATTATCCTGAATATCGACAATGATCACCTGGATTTCTTCCACAATATGGAGAATATTGTGAAGTCCTTCGCCACATTTGCTACCAAGCTGCAGGAGGGCGGCGTCCTCATCGTAAACGGGGATATGCCCTACGTAGAGGACATTCGTGCCGCTGTGGCAGATAAGAACTGCAGATTTATCACCTTCGGTCTGGGAGAACAGAATGATTACCGTGCAACCTCTATCCTGATGGACGAGGGCGGTCATCCCACCTATACGCTGATCAGGAAGCCGGGGATCCTTGAAGCTTCGAACAGTGCCGGAGCGGACGGTGCAGGCACGGACAGTGCTGCTTCGGCAGATAACATCGCAGGTGCCGGCCCGAGGGTCGTACTTTCCGTTACCGGCGAGCACAACGCAGTGAACTCCCTGTCCGCCATTGCCGCTGCAGAGGCCCTGGATATCCCCATGGAGGCGATCCTTTCCGGTCTTCGCTCCTGCTCCTCGGCAAAGCGTCGTTTCGAGTATAAGGGAACCACAAAGGACGGCGTTACCATCATCGACGACTATGCACACCATCCTACAGAGATCGCAGCCACTGTTGCTGTGGCACGTTCCGTGGTAAAGGGTGAGCTCTGGATCGCATTCCAGCCCCACACCTATTCCCGGACCAAGGCGCTTCTGGATGACTTTGCAGAGGCTCTGGCGCCGGCAGATCATGTGATCCTTGCCGACATCTATGCTGCCCGCGAGAAGTCGGACGGAACCATTCATGCCCGTGATCTGGAGCAAAAGTTGCTTGCAAAGGGCACGGATGCAGTCTATTTAGGAGAATTTGCAACAATTGAAAAATATTTTTCCGAACATTGCAAAAACAATGACATGTTAATAACTATGGGAGCGGGAACCATTGATTCTGTTGGAGTTGACCTGCTTTCAGAATAGTTATCCACATTTCCCACAAAATAATCCGCAGCCCCGGCTGCGGTTTTATTTTAATAATCGCCCATTTTTCGGGGGTAAAAAATGAACGGTTTTCTGCAACATAATGAAGCTGTCAACCATTTTACCCACATTATCCACAAGCGTTCCGACCCCTTGCAGACAAGTTGCATTTCCTCAGACATGTGTTATAATGCATTTGCACCAAAGGAGAGGTAATAATTTTATGGGAACGATCACACTATCATCAGAGGATTCCGGAAGCAATTCCATCCTTTCAAATACATTTATCGACTACTATATGCCTGAGGCAAACGGAGATTTCGTAAAGGTCTATCTGTACCTTCTGCGCTTACAGCAGGGCAGCCACACAGCCTGCTCCATATCGAAGATTGCAGACCATCTGCAATGCACGGACAATGATGTAGAACGTGCCATCAAATACTGGATCGGCAAGGATCTTCTTCAGTACAGTCTGGATGACGCCGGCCGACCGGTGGGTCTGATCCTGTGTCAGCCCCAGCAGCCTGCCTCCGCACAGCCGACCCGTATCGTTGATTTCCAGCTGATACGCCAGGACATGCGGCCGGACTCTGCATCGGATTCCTCCGCCACCGCTGACGCACCTGTGAAGAAGAGAGCCTCTTCCGGACGTTCTGCCGGAACGCCCCGCGAAGCTGCACAGCCCTCTGCTGCAGAGCTGGAGAGACTCCTTACAGACGAGAACTTCAAATTCCTGATCGATCATGCCGCAGCGCTTTTTGAGCCCCGTGCACTTACGAATAAGGATATCAATACTCTCAGCTACATCTACTCCACACTGGAGCTTCCTCTGGAGGTATGCGAGTGCCTTCTGGAGTACTGCGCCGATGACAAGGAGAAGCATCCGGAGCGCATGAACGCGGAGTACTATAAGAAGATCGCCACCACCTGGGCAGAACAGGAGGTTCGTACCGAGGCGGATGCAAAGCTTGCCACAAGCCGACATTTCTTTGGGACTCAGATCCTTCGTGCTCTGGGCATCCGGGACCGCTATATGCCCACCGATGCGGAGATCCGCATGCTGGAGGACTGGAGAACAAGATTCGGCTTCTCCGATGAGATGCTCATCCTTGCCTGCGAGACCGGCCTTCGCCGGAGACCCTCCTCCGTAAGCTTTGATTATGTGCAGGGTATTCTGGAATCATGGTATAAGCAGGGCTTCAAGACCCCGCAGGACGTTGAGAAACTGGATCATTCCAAGGTTAGCCGGAAGGCTTCTCCGGCAAAGTCCGGCCAGTCCGATTTCATTCAGGGCTCACTGGCAGATGATCTTGATGTGATCGAGCAGTTATCATTAAAGAAAGCAAAGGAATCCTAAACACATGGTCAACTACTTCACCATCGGAAAAAACGACGTCTCGAACATTTACAGCCGTATCCGTACCACCCATGAGCGTGAGCTGGTGGAGCGCAGGCGGAAGCTGTATACCGAATGGCCTGAGCTGGCGGAAATGGACCGGCAGATCACAGAGGCGAATACCCGGACCATCCGCAAGATCCTTACCCTCTCTCCCTCCGAGGCTGAGAAGGCAAAGAAGGACCGGCTCCAGCTTGTGAAGCAGCGCCGGGAGGAACGGAACCGATTCCTGCAGGAACACGGGATTAAGCCGGAGGATCTGGAGCTTTCCTATGACTGCCCCATCTGCAAGGATGAAGGCATCATTGACGGAAAACGCTGCATCTGCTATCAGAAGCACATGCTGAAGCTGCTCTACCGTCAGTCCTCTTTGGAAAATGTACTGGAAAAGGAGAATTTCGACACCTTCTCCTTTGACTTCGCCAAGTCAAAGGACTTTTCTACAAACTTTAAAGCTGACGGAAGAAGCTTCCTGTTTACCGGCGGCGCCGGAACCGGAAAAACCTTTATGTCCCACTGTATCGCCAAGGAAATGATGGACCGGGGACATTCCGTATTATATGTTACCGCCAATGAGCTCTTTGAGAACATCCTCGCTCCCTACATCATGTTTGTGGAACCGGATGCGAAAGAACGGTTGAAATCCGTATATGAACTGGTGTATAATGCAGAGCTGTTGGTGCTGGATGATCTGGGAACCGAAATGACGAACTCATTTACCTTGTCCCAGCTTTTTGAAGTTATCAACCGTCGGATGCTCTCAGATCGTTCGACGCTCATTTCCACAAATCTGTCCTTAAAGCAGCTCAGGGATAAGTACCAGGAGCGTATCGTATCCCGGATCATAGAGCGTTATGATATCTGCCATTTTTATGGAAATAATATACGGTCAAAGAAAAAGACCGAGCAATTAAAACACACGGAGGACTAAACAATGCCTGATGCTAGCAAACTGATCACCGTACCTGTGGGACGTCTCGGGATCATTCCCATGAAGAGCTGTGAGGAGCTTGGAAAAAAGGTAGACAACTATCTCGTAAAATGGAGAAAAGAGCGTTCCAAGCCGGAAAACACAGATCTGCATTTCAACGGTTATGAAAGAGACACCTATATCGTGAAATCCGAATGCCCCCGTTTTGCCTCAGGTGAAGCCAAGGGAACCATCAAGGAATCTGTACGTGGTACGGACCTTTACATCCTGGTGGACGTCGGAAACTACAGCATCGAGTATAATCTGGGCGGACGCATGGTTCCCATGTCTCCGGATGATCATTATCAGGATCTGAAGCGTGTGATCGCAGCCGCTGCCGGCAAGGCAAACCGCATAAATATCATTATGCCCTTCCTGTATGAGTCCCGTCAGCATAAGCGCACCAGCCGTGAGTCTCTTGACTGCGCCCTGGCACTGCAGGAGCTGGTACAGTACGGCGTGACCAACATCATTACATTTGATGCACATGATCCCCGGGTGCAAAATGCGATCCCTGTAAGCGGTTTTGAGAACATCATGCCCACCTATCAGTTCATCAAGTCACTCCTCCGTTCTACCGCTGACATCACCATCGACAAGGAACATCTGATGGTCATTTCTCCGGATGAGGGAGCTATGCACCGCGCCATCTACTTCGCGAACCACTTCGGCGTTGATGTGGGTATGTTCTACAAGAGAAGAGATTATTCTCAGATCGTGAACGGAAAGAACCCCATCGTATCCCATGATTTCCTGGGAACCGACGTTGAGGGTAAGGACGTGATCATCATCGATGATATGATCGCATCCGGTGAGAGTATGCTGGACGTTGCAAGAAAGCTGAAGAGCCTGCATGCAAACCGTGTCTTCTGCCTTTCCACCTTCGGCCTCTTCACCGCAGGTCTGGATGTCTTTGACAAGGCCTATGAAGAAGGCATCATTGAGAAGGTCATCACCACAAATGTGACCTATCAGAAGCCGGAGCTTAAGGAAAGAGAATGGTATGAGTCCGCTGATATGAGCAAGTATATCGCCATCATCATCGACCACCTGAACCATGACGCATCTCTCAGTGACCTTCTGGATCCGAGAGAACGTATCCAGGCAAGACTGAACGAGTACCGTCAGTTCCATACCATCAGCGATAACTACTCCGCACCTCTGTAATTAAAAAACGCCGATCGGAATTCACCGACCGGCGTTTTTTTATCACATTTCCATCTTACGAAGGAATTCCTTTGTTCTTTCATTGCTGGGATGATCGATCACATCCTCAGGGCGTCCTTCCTCTACGATGACACCTTTATCGATGAAGATCACCCGGTCAGCCACCTTTCTTGCAAATGAGATCTCATGGGTTACGATGACCATGGTCTTCTTTTTCTCCGCCAGACGGCGAAGTACCCGGAGGATCCCCACTGTGATCTCTGGATCCAGCGCAGAGGTAGGCTCATCAAAGAAGATGATTTTGGGCTTCATGGCCAGAGTTCTGGCGATAGCCACCCGCTGACACTGTCCCCCCGAAAGCTGCAAGGGGTAATCATTCAGCTTATCGGAAAGTCCAAGCTTATCCAGAAGCTTCTTCGCATATTCCTCCACTTCCTTCTTATCCTTCTTCAGTATCGTGACTGGGCCGTCACATACATTTTTCAGAACATTGTAATGGGGAAACAGATTGAAATCCTGGAATACCAGCCCAAAGGATTTTTTGATCTCCCGAAGCTCGTTCTTGCCGGCATATACTGCATGCCCATCCTGGCTGGTGCAGGCGTAAGCCCCGTCATAGGCAAGGCTTCCGTCATCCATGGTCTCCAGCATGGTGGCACATCGAAGCAAAGTGGATTTTCCGGAACCGGAGGGACCCAGGATTGCGATCACCTCTCCTTCCTCCACGGATATGGAGATATCCTTCAGCACTTCTCTTCCCCTGAAGCTTTTTCTTATATTATTGATCTCAAGTACTGCCATGTCCTGTCCCCCTTGGTCTCTTTTCATAATACTTCATCTTTTTCTCTACCCACGACATGAAGGCAGCCACAATGAAGTTGAATAAATAGTAGAACAGACCGGCAACAAAGAGCGGCATAATGCTGGACTCCGCTGCTGTCACCTGCTTGGCCAGTGTGAACATTTCCGTATAGGCAAGGGCAAAGGCCAGAGACGTATCCTTCACCAGGGTGATGATCTCATTCGTCACCGGAGGAATGACACGCTTCACCATCTGCGGGAAAATGATCTTCCAGTAGGTCTGTGTTCTGGTATATCCCATAACATCTGCGGCCTCCCGCTGTCCCACGGGAATTCCCTCAATTCCGGCGCGGAAGATCTCCGCAAAATAAGCCGCGTAATTCAGGGAGAAGCCAATGATCACCGCGATGAAACGGTAACCGGAGGATGTCTCCAGACCAAAGATAAAGTGTGGCCCGAAGAATACCACCAGAAGCTGAAGCATCAGCGGTGTTCCCCTGAGGATCGAGATGTAGATCTTTGCGATCCACCTGGGCACTGCAAACCGTGACATACGGATCGCCGAAAGCAGAAGACCCAGAGGAATGGAAAAGATCAGCGTCAGGAAAAAGATCCCCAGTGAAGCCAGCATACCGGAACCGAGCTGCTTTGTTACATTGATAAAGCGCTCTCCAAAGGATTTCTTCTCCTTTGCATCTTCTTTTGCATCTTCTTTTGCTTCTTCCTTTTTCTCTTCTTCCTCTTCCGCGGACTCTTCCTGATCCGCCTTCAGACAGACGTTATCCTGAAGCTCCCATTTCTCCGCTATCTTTGTAAATGTGCCGTCGGCCGCCATCTCATCCAGCGATTCCTGCACCTGATCCCGAAGGGCTGTATTTCCAAGCTTAAAACCTACTCCGTACTGCTCCGTGGATATGATCTCATCCAACATCCGGAACTCCGCGCCGCGGTTTGTCAGCTCATGCATGGCCACGCCCACATCCAGACACACCGCATCGGCGGAACCTGCCTCCAGATTCATGAATGCAGAGTTATAATCCGCCACCTGCTGCAGTTCTCCGAAGGACTTGGCCAGAGCCTGATTCTCCGGCGTTGCATCCTCACCGGTGAAGGCTGCCAGAGCTGAGGAGTCAGCCTGAACGATAACCACCTTCCCTGCCAGATCCGACATTTTCTGCACCTCGGAATCCCCACGGACCACTGTCACCTGGGAGTTATCCACATAGGGCTTGGACCAGGTATAATCACCCTCTCTTCCCTGGATGGTAAACCCGTTCCAGATACAATCAATGGCGCCCGAGGAAAGTTCCATATCCTTGGAGTCCCAGTCAATGGGCTGCTTCACCAGTGTCCAACCCCGGCGCCTGCATACCTCATCCGCCAGATCCAGGTCAAATCCCACATACTCCCCATTCTCGTCCTTATATCCATAGGGTGGGAATTCCGCATCAAATCCTACCGTAAATGTAGCGCCTTCCTTTTTTCCTTCCTGACCTATGTCCTCAGTCCCCTCTGCCTTTGCAGAGAGCCCTGTAGTAAGCAAAAGGCCCATCAGAAACGCTGCGATCATCAGCGTCAGTATGGGATTATGGCGTTTTCCTCGTCTCATGTTACTCTCCTGTCATCTTACTATGCTGTTACTTCATGTACCCCTTTTTGTCAAAGGAGTATTTCTTTCCATCAATGGTTGCCTTTGAATTCTTAATGCACTTGCCTGCAGCTGTTTTATACATCCATCCCTTGGCTGTCTTCTTCCAGGATGCCGCCTTCTTACCGTCCCAGGATCCGTCCTTTTCCAGCCAGTAGCCACCGATCCACTCTCTGGTTGCCATCAGGCCGTCCTTCTTGAAGTAGTACCACTTGCCGTCCACCTGCTTCCAGCCCTTCGCTTCTGAGCCGTCTGTTCCGAAGTAATACCATTTGCTTCCCACATGGAACCAGGTATTTCTGTTCGCGGTAACCGTGACATTCTTATCCATCATCAGGTTATTTGTACCGTCAAACTGATAGGTAGTATATTTTCCTCCCTCCACCTTCTTACCGGAGGCAAATGTCTTAAGCAGCGCCGGAGCACTACCCAGATCCAGCGTCTTGATATTGTTATCGTCACACCAGAGCATCGTCAGCTCCTTGTTGTTTCTCAGGGAAAGGCTGTCCATCTGATTTCCCATACAGCGAAGGATCGACAGCTTCTTGTTTCTGGACAGATCCAGACTCTTTATCTGATTCGCGTAGCAGAAAAGAGTGTTCAGCTCCGGACATCCGGTCACATCCAGAGACGTCAGACTGCAGTTATCACATTGCAGATTCTCCAGATTCTTCTGACAGCCCAGAGTAATGCTCGTCAGCTTCTCGCACCCTTTCACATCCAGATAAGTCAGCTTCTTATTTTTTCTGACATCCACGGTTGTGATCTTACTGTGGCGTGCAAAAAGCGTCTCCAGATTCGTAAAGTATTCCGTTCCCTTCAGTGAAGTCACATTGGGATTTAAATAGAGCTGTTTTAGTGCCAGCTGCTCATCCCGGCTCAGCTTTCCGTCCTTATTGCTGTCAGCTTCCTCTGACACGGTTTTCCGGAAGGACGCATCCGGAAAATTCGTTGCGTTGATCTGAATCTCGCTGCATGCATCAACATTTAACGGCGCACCAAAAAGAAGCGATCCGGAAAGGCAGAGTGCCCCCAAACCGATTTTAATTTTATTAAACATTTTAACCACCTCTCAAAATATAGTCGCAGAAGCGATCCGGTCAGACCGGCCGAATCACTTGCATAAATCAAATTCCTCTTCCGGCAGAAGCAACTACTCGTTTTCCGTCGTTACTTCTCCGTCTCCCTTTTCAAGGATCTGTTCGAGGGTTCGCCATCCCAAAACGGCACATTTTACCCTGGCAGGCATATGTGATATGTCCTGAAGGGCTGACGCCTCCTCTAATAATTCCAATTCTTCCTCTGACACCTTCTCTTTGATCATTTTCATGAACGTATCTTTTAAGGCGAGAGCCTCCTCTGGTGTCCGTCCGATAACAAGGTCCAGCATCATATCAGCACTGGCCTGTGAGATCGCGCAGCCGTCTCCCACAAATGCTCCGTCCTCGATGGATCCGTCGTCCGCCATCTTAAGCTGCAGCGTGATATCGTCTCCACAGGAGGGATTCACGCCCCGCAGGGATGCTGAGGGTTGGATCAGCGGATGCTTATGTGTCGGATGAAGATTGTGTTCGGTTAATATTTCATTATAAAATGTACGGTTCTGCATAGCGTTCCCTTTCTTTTCTCATTTTCCGGTGCGTCCACGCCGGATCTCCATGGCTCCGGCGGTCAGTCCCGCATGCCCATCATAGGCCGGATATTCGCGATACCCTCTGCCAGACGCTCCACTTCTTCCTCTGTGTTGTAAAACATGAGGCTGGCCCGGGTGGTTGACGGGATCCCCAGATACTGATGCAGGGGCTCGGCACAGTGATGTCCTGCCCTGACTGCAAGATTCTGATCTGCAAGGATCGCTGCCACATCATGGGGATGTACTCCGTCTACCCTGAAGGTAAAAATACCATGATGTCCCTCCGGCGTGTCTGCGCCCAGAAGCTGAATATGCGGTATCTCACGTATGCGCTCGAAGGCAAGTCTGGAAAGCGCCGCCTCCCGCTCCACGATCCAGTCGATCCCGATGGATTCGATGTAATCTATGGCTGCGGCAAGGCCTACGGCACCTCCTGCATTGACTGTCCCCGCCTCGAACTTGTGCGGCAGTTCCGCATAGGTGACCTGTTCCAGAGATACGGTCTCGATCATCTCGCCGCCGGTCATAAACGGCGGCATCCTGTCCAGCAGAGCTTCTTTTCCGTACAAAACACCGATCCCCATGGGGGACAGCATTTTGTGTCCTGAAAATGCAAGAAGATCCACATCCAGTTCCTGTACGTCGGTCCGTCCGTGAGGTACGCTCTGTGCGCCGTCTGCTACGAATATAGCCCCCACCTCATGGGCTGCAGCGGCCAGGGACTTCACGTCCGAGGTTTGACCGAATACATTTGACATGGCTGTCAGTGTCACGATCCGTGTCTTCTCTGTAAGCAGTTCCTTCAGTTTTTCCACATGAAAGGATCCATCTGATTCCGGTGTAAGGTACACAACCTTTGCCCCTGCCCGCTTCGCTGCATGCTGCCACGGGAGCAGATTGCTGTGGTGTTCCACAACACTGCATACGATCTCGTCTCCCGGATGCAGAAGCAGTTCTCCCAGGCTGAAGGCTGCGAGATTCAGGCTTTCCGATGCATTCCTGGTGAACACGATCTCCCGGGCCGTCCGTGCATGGATAAACCCTGCCACCCGCTCTCTTGCAGCCTCGTATGCCTCGGTTGCTTCGACTGACAGATCATACAGTCCCCGGAAGGGATTCGCATTCCTGTGATAATAAAATGTATCGACAGCCTCGATCACTGCCCTTGGGCGCTGTGAGGTTGCTGAATTGTCCAGATACGCCAGGTCCGTTTTCCCGAAAAAGGGAAAGTCCCGGCGGATCTCCTCCACCTTCTGATTCATGAGAAAAACCCTTTCTGTCCTATGCTTCTTCCGCGGTGTCCGCCTCCGACTCCTGCAGACGTTCCAGAAGTTCTCTGCGGAGATCATCCTCCGGGATCTTCCGAATGCTGCCCAGCAGTCTTCCGCGGGCCATCAGCTGATAAGCGGTTTCGTCATCGATTCCCCTGGAGCGGAAATACCACAGGATCTCGTCTGACATGTCTCCGATAGTCGCACCATGCTCACCCTCAACATCTTCTTCCTGACAAAGGATCAGAGGGATGGTCTTATTGACCACATTTTCGCCCAGGAGGAGCACATCCTCCCGTTCAACACCCTTAGACCCCTTACATCCGCGAATGAAGTCGACGGTGGCACGGCAGCTCTTGGATGCACCCTCCCAGAGCACGCCCTTCACCTCCATATCCGTAGTTGTCTTTTTCCCACGATGGCGTGCCACATAGTTCAGGTCCACATGCTGCCCGGCTTCCGCCTGATATGCGGTCTCGATCCCCAGATGGGCCTCCGTCCCTGCGAGATCTGCTGCGATCCCGAGAAACGTATTCGCGCCCTTCAGAGCGATCTGCAGGACTTCAAAGCTTCCTGCTTTTTCCACATGCGCTCCCACATCCGAATACGCTGACATCTGCTCCGGCTGGTCAAAAACCTGGACCAGTCTGAGCTTCGCGCCCTGTCCCACAAAGAAACGGGCATCCAGCGTGGCAGAGAGCCCGGCGGCCTCCCCTGCTGCTTCCTCGGCAGTCAGATACATAACCACTGTATATTCACTATTCTCCGGTGCAGAGAAATAGAATCGGTTCACGGTACTTTCTGTTCCGGTCAGATAGATCCGGAAGGAAAGGGGTTCCTTTGCCTTCTCTCCCTCAGCGATCTTGAAGAGGAAGGGATCCACCGGAGCGGCTGAAGTAAACTCTTTAAATGCGCCGCCCATACCGGTCTCTACATTTTGCAGAATCTCAAATTCTCTTTCATCAAAGGTGCCGGTCTTCACCTCCGGAACACTGGTCTCCACCAGAGATTCCGTCACCTCGTCAGGAAGCTGTATCTCAGTGTCATTGATCCGCAGCCAGCGCCAGGTCGGGGCCGGAAGCGGGTTGACACGGATCTTCATATTCTCCATTTCATTTCCTTTCTGTTGCGCCCTCGGCGGACGCTTTATCCTATGCTGCCCTTCATTTCCAGACGGATCAGATTATTCATTTCCACCGCATACTCCAGCGGAAGCTCCTTGGACACATTGTCCGCAAAGCCGCTGACGATCATGGCTCTTGCATCCTCCTCGGAGATACCGCGGGACATAAGATAGAACACTGCGTCATCACTGATCTTTCCGATCTTCGCCTCGTGTCCGATCTGTGCATCCTTGGTGCGCACATCCATAGCCGGGATGGTATCCGACTGGGACTGATCATCCAGCATAAGAGAAGAACAATCCACTGCCGACTTCGCGCCGGTGGCGTCCTTATTCACAACCACCGCACTCCGGAAGGTACTGATACCGCCGGACTTGGAGATGGACTTTGCATTCACCGCGGAGGTCGTATTCTTCCCGGTGTGAACCACCTTCATACCCGTATCCAGATTCTGTCCCTCTCCCGCAAATGTAATGCCGGTGTATTCCATCCTGGAACGGTCTCCCTTAAGGATGGTCATGGGGTACAGGTAGGACACGTGAGATCCGAAGGAACCGGATACCCACTCCATAACGCCGCCCTCTTCAACGATGGCACGCTTGGTATTCAGGTTATACATATTCTTGGACCAGTTCTCGATGGTCGAGTACCGGAGCTTTGCATTCTTTCCGACAAACAACTCAACGCAGCCTGCATGCAGGTTAGCTATATTATATTTGGGCGCCGAACAGCCTTCGATGAAATGCAGATTCGCCCCCTCATCCACAATGATCAGAGTGTGCTCAAACTGGCCTGCTCCCGGCGCATTTAACCGGAAGTAAGACTGCAGCGGTATCTCCACCGTAACACCCGGAGGAACATAGACAAAGGATCCGCCGGACCATACTGCGCCGTGAAGCGCCGCAAACTTATGATCCGAAGGGGGTACCAGCTTCATGAAATGCTTTTCGATCATTTCCGCATAGGGGCCGTGCATGGCGGACTCCAGATCCGTATATACAACACCCATGGCAGCAACCTCTTCCCGGACATTGTGATAAACCAGCTCCGAGTCATACTGCGCACCGACACCGGCCAAAGATTCCCGCTCCGCCTTGGGAATTCCCAGACGTTCGAAGGTATCCTTGATCTCCTCCGGCACATCCTCCCAGTCAGCGCTCATCTTTCCCTTCGGTTTGATGTAAGTGATGATATTATCCATCTCCAGACCGTCGATGGAGGGACCCCAGTCCGGGATCCTGATCTTTTGATAAGTCTTCAGTGACTCCAGGCGGAACTTCCGCATCCATTCAGGATCGTTCTTCTCCGTGGAGATCTGCTCAACGATCTCCGGAGTCAGTCCTGCATCCACCTGGTAGTAATCTTCTTCATTATATCCATATCGGAAGTCGTAGAGATTACGATCCACGTCCTCCACGTATGTCTTCTCACTGCTCATGTCTAATCCTTTCTATCTGAGGGATCAAGTGGAAGCCTCTAGGCGTTTCCGCCGACGAAGCGCTCGAAGCCGCCCCGGTTGATCTCCTCTACCAGACTTCCGTCTCCTGTCTTCACAATCCTTCCATCCACTAAAATGTGGGTATGATCCACCTTCAGAGAATCCAGGATCCGTGTGCTGTGAGTGATGATCACCAGAGCACCGTCGGTATTCTTCTGGAACTCCTTCACGCCCTCGGACACGATACGCACTGCATCCACATCCAGACCGGAGTCGGTTTCATCCAGAATGGCAAGAGCCGGATTCAGCATCAGCATCTGAAGGATCTCTGCCTTCTTCTTCTCGCCGCCGGAGAAGCCCACATTCAGATCACGATCCGCATAGGACTTATCCATTCCCAGAAGCTGCATCTGCTTTTCCAGATTCTTTCTGAAGTCCCAGAGACGGACCCGCTTTCCGGTGCGCTGATCCAGTGCGTTCCGGATGAAGTTGGACAGAGAAATGCCCGGTACCTCTATCGGGTTCTGGAAGGACAGGAACATACCTGCCTTTGCACGGTCTGTCGCGGATTCCTCCGTCAGATCCCTGTCATTAAAACGAATGGTTCCCTCTGTGATCTCGTAGTTGGGATTTCCCATAAGCGCATGTCCCAGAGTTGATTTTCCGGCACCGTTGGGTCCCATGATCACGTGGGTCTCCCCGGCTCCGACTGAAAGATCCACACCATGCAGGATCTCCTTTTCGCCTACATTTACATGTAAGCCCTGTATCTCTAACAGCTTTGACATAATAAAACCTCCTGATGTTCCGGCATGCTCCGGAACGCATTTATCTGACTGTCTTCGGCACTCTCATGCCTGCATGGCTCCTCATCCCTCTTCGGGGATCAGCCCCAGCAGTCGCTTTGCATTGTCTGCAAATATAAACCTTTTCTCCTCCTCCGTAAACGGCATGGCGGAAACACGGTTTACATAATCTTTTTGCTCTGCCCATGGAGAATCGGTTGCAAACAGAACCCGTTCCACCCCAAGGGCATGGACCAGCTGTACGAATTCCTCATCTGACAGCTGATGGAAATTGTATTTTTTCTGCTCCGGAGACTTCCAGTGGATATCTCCGATGGAGAAGGCCGTATCCACCCAGACCTTCCGTCCCGCCAGCTTGGTCAGGACCTCATCCCAGTTATTCCATCCTCCCATATGTGCTGCAACCAGCTTTGTGGGACGAACGTCATCCAGCACATTTACGATACTGTCCACCGGACAGTAGACCGGAGGATACAGACCGATGTCCGTACCCGCATGGGTAACAACGATCATATCCAGCTCACTGGCAAGTGCAATGATCCGCTTGGTCCGGATATCATCAAAGCGGATCCTGTAATAATCCGGATGAAGCTTAATCCCCTGAAAACCCATCTCACGGGCCGCACGAAGCAGGATCCGGTAATTCTCCGCTGCAGGATGTATCCCTGCAAAGGAAAGGATCCCCGTCTGATCCACGGTTTCATTCTGCCGGGCCGCAGCCAGGTTGATATGCGCCACCTTCGCCGGGTTGGTGATCACCGGCAGGACGATGGAGAGATCTATGCCGGCCTCCTGCATGGACGCCGTCAGCTGATCCACCGTACCATCCGTAAACGGGGTCGTGCAGCTGTCCTCCGACAACTGTTTCAGAGCTGCCTTCGCGATCTTCTCCGGAAATGTATGCACATGAAAATCCACAACCCGGATCGAATCGGAACGATCCTTCAGCCTTTGAAATGCAACCTCTCTCCGCATCTTCTGCTCCTCCAGCTGACGGTCCATTTCCTCCGAAGAAGGGAGGATCCCCGAAAGATCATGCTTTAGCTCCATAACCTGACTCCTCTTGTACGTACAAAGCGCCCCCGTCAACCGGCGGGGGTGCTTTCTTCTCCTACAAAGCCACGCTGTTGTATGCCATACTTCTGGCATCCAGTGCGCGCTTCAAATATGAATCCGATGTCAAAAGAACTATCTGTTCCTGTTTCATCTCCGCAAGCACATCCAGGAAAGCACTTGCATCCACCTCTCCTGTAAAACGGACTACATCATCGATCACAAGCGGCAGCTGCTCATTCATCAGCCGGTTTGCGATACTCAGGCGCACTGCCAGGTATACCCGGCATGCAAGCTCCTCCGGCAGTACATCCACCGCAAAACTTCCACCTGCACCATTCACCACGAGTCCTTCAGCAGGATCAAAACTGATCTCATCAAACCGTCCACCTGTCAGAGGTGCGACATACTCGGATATATACGGCACAAAGGTCTTTGCCGCCTTCTCCTGAAATCTCTTTGACTGGTTCTCGATCGTTCCGATGGCAAGGCGGATCGCTCTGCCCTCTTCCTCCAGTTCACTCTTCTTTTTAAATACCAGATTAAACTCTTTTTTCAGCTTGTCTCTGCGGTTCTTCCGCTCGAGCAGAGCTGCCTCTTCCTCCTTCAGCTGATCCTTCTTTGCCGAGTATTCCTTGGCAAAGGTCATATCAAATTCCGCTTCTTCCTGCTTCTCGTTTTCCTCTTCCAGTTCTTCCAGAACCTTATTAAAGTCATCCTCCGTGGGGACGACCACATCATCATCCTCAAAGAATCCCTTCGCACGGAAACCATCCAGCATGGTGATGAT
Organism: uncultured Lachnospiraceae bacterium; assembly: GCA_902792005.1. Taxonomy (GTDB): domain Bacteria; phylum Bacillota; class Clostridia; order Lachnospirales; family Lachnospiraceae; genus Eubacterium_Q. The sequence continues at coordinate 165 of CADAXW010000033.1, read as the reverse complement.
AACAAAGATGGCGGTGAAAATGATAAAGAGTTTTCGAACCGCGTCATCAAAGGGAAGCAGATATACGATGGCTGCGATAACGCCGATTACGAAGAGACCGGTCAGAATGATCACTGCGATGTTGTCCGTGATGGGTTTCTTCTTCTCTTCCTCTTCCTCTTCCAG
>CADAXW010000032.1 GCA_902792005.1 uncultured Lachnospiraceae bacterium | reverse complement strand
GCCATATATCCTGCCCCCTGAAAATGCGGTTCTTTCCGTTAGAATAACCATCTTTATTATACTATACTTCCGCACTTCAGGCAAGAACATTTGTTCGTGTATTCGGACATTTGTTTATAGTCTGTATTTTTTGTTAGATGGCTTTGACGCTAACCCCTCCCTAAAGAGGAAGGGGATTGCGCGCCTATGTTCTGTTCAAATCACTCCAGGAATCTGCTTCTCAGCAGGTCCCGTTCCGTTTCACCGATACCCAGGGCACCGGACAGATAGCCTTCCACAGAGCCAAAATGTTCCGTCATGGCCTTTTGGGCATTCTCCAGATACAGCCGGCTGACACAACCGGACAGGATCAGAAACAGGTCCAGCTTGTCCGGCGGCAGATGAATGGCTTCTACTTTCTTCCGGGCCGCCTCCAGCACATCCTCATTATACTCATTTGTCAGGAGATAAGCCTCCAGCACATCCTCATTATACTCATTTGTCAGGAGATAATCCTGATAGACGGTTTCCTCCGATGCACCCAGGGCATAAAGCAGCAGCATGGCCGCGCATCCGGCCCGGTCCTTTCCGTCCGAACAGTGCCACAGCAGTGCCCGGCCCTCCTCCAGGGAGAGGACTGCCTGAAAAAAGGCCCGGAACGCCCGCATTCCCCGATCGCCCATAAGAAAACCCACATACATCCGGTCATCCACCAGTCCAGTCTCGATGACCTTCTGAGAAATCGCCATCCGATCCGTCTTGGGGTCACTGAGCATTTTTATCAGCTCCGGAAACTCCTTCGAATACTTTTCAACGGGATAATCCTCAACCTCGATCACCGGAAGCGGAATACTCTCACAATCCGGAATGACCGGATCCGGCAGCTTCTCCCGTTCCATGCTCATGCGGAAATCCACCACCGTCTGCAAACGATACACCTTCTGCAGACGTTCGATTCCTTCCTCACTGATCTGTTTCAGAGCCCCCGAACGGATGAACACACCCTTTCGAATGGTCTTACCCGCTGCGGGATACCCCCCAAGCTCCCGGGCATTCCTGACACCCGGCAGAATGATCTCCTGTTTCATAATAAACCTCCTTAATGTGTAGGCTGCGCGTGACAACGGCTTCGCGTGGCAGGGAGCGCGTGACAAAGGGGACAGTCCCGCTTGTCACGTTTTCCCGGGAAAACGTGACAATGGGGACTGTCCCCTTTGTCACGTTTCCTCCCAGAACAGTTCATCCAGTGTCTTCCCCAGCGCCTTGCATATATCCCGGCACAGCTTGATGGTGGGGTTGTAGTCTCCCTTCTCGATGGCATTGATGGTCTGCCGGGAAACCCCCACCCGCTCTGCAAGCTCCTGCTGGGACAGATCCAGGGCAGCCCGGGCAGACTTCAGCTTCAGATTCTTCATGCCTCATCCTCCTCTTCCGCCACCTCATGTCGCTCGACGAAGCTCCTGATCACACCGGCGATGACGATCACCAGCATGGTGGCCGCACACATGAGATTCAGCACGCTGACGGAGATCCTGCCCGAGTCATCATAAAAGCCGTTCGACAGTGTGCTTGAAAGGCCGATGACAAGATTGACCGCTCCGATGGCTCCCAGCACCGCCATACTCGCGCCCCGCTTCTCGTTCAGTGCGATATAACAGTCATGCCAGATGCAGTAGATCGCATAAACGGAAAGGCTGATAAAGATGCTGGCCGCATAGAAAAGAAAGCCCTTTCCAGCCGCTGCCCCGGTGGAATCAAGCATCAGAACAACTCCCACAGAAACCAAAAATGTGAAGAACGCATATCGGAAGCCCCGTCCCTGCTCCAGCTCCTGCCGCTCGTCATACCGATGCCTTAACAGTCCCCGGCGTTTTACCACCAGCACAAGGGCCAGAACCACCAGCACCGCACCGATGATTACAGCAAAATGCGCCGCTGCCGTACATAGGTTGAATGAGCCTTTCTTCTCCGCATGGAGCGTGTAGCCCACGTTCCAGGTTCCATCCTTCGCAAAGTCCCGGAACGGATATTGCTCCGCCAGATCTCCCGTCATGTACTGCCCGCAGATCCATTTCTTCGCAAAGCTGACGAAATCTTCCTTCGTTGTCAGATACCAGTAATCCAGATGATAATTTCCGGCCTTAAGCTCAAGCTCCGGACTGACGTCACCCTGGATATCACTGGACGCATAGATCAAATGCGCCTTCTCATCCATGATAACACATCCTGTAACAAATCCCGTCTTTCCATCCGATTCATCCGGTCCCTTCGGATCCCAGGTGAGGTGCAGCGTATAGGTTCCCGCCTGATCTACGGTAAAATTACCGTTCGTATACTTCGGATCTGCCGCTCCGTCCTTCACGGTTACATCCCAATTCCACTGGGAATTCCATTCCAGCCCCTTTGTACCCTTACTGTTTGCCAGAAGAAGTCCACCCACGATCAGCAAAATGCCGATCGCCGCAGCAACGATCCCAAATCTCCCTTTACCCATATCAACCATCCTCTCTCTTACCCATCGTCTTCCAATCTTTGACCATACCTTAACACGCGCATTACATTTTGTCAACTATATTTTACATTTTGTCATCTCGGTTGATATGCTCCTTTTGACATGCCCCCTCTGCTATGGTAGTATTTTTCGTAGGGGTAACATCGAAAAAGCATCAATAAAAGCATCAATAGAATCATCAATAGAATCATCAGAAAAATCATGGAGAAGGAGTCAGGGAACTATGCGTAACTACAGGAAAAACATCGGACTCAAAAGACACGTACTGGTTGTTGATGACGAATTAATCAATCGCGAGATACTGGGGAATCTGCTAAAGGCGGATTACGAGGTACATTTTGCCGAGGATGGTCAGCAGGCACTGGACATCCTGCGGGCACGGGATCACATTTATTCTCTTATCCTTCTTGACCTGCTGATGCCGGTCATGGACGGTTTTCAGCTGCTGTCCATTCTGAAGGAGGACGACCGGCTGCGTTCCGTTCCGGTCATCGTCATGACCTCGGAGAAGGACGCCGAGGTGCGCAGCATCAAAATGGGCGCCTCCGATTTCATCACCAAGCCCTATGACATGCCTGAGGTGATCCTGGCCCGGTGCGAACGCATCATCGAACTGCAGGAGGATAAAAGCATCATCCATGCGGCTGAAAAGGACCATCTGACAGGTCTTTACACCCGGGATTTCTTCACGGAATACATCCGGCAGATCGAGTCCTACAAACCGGAGCGCAAAATGGATGTGATGGTACTGAACGTGGACCATTTCCATCTGATCAACGAGCTCTACGGCAGAGAACAGGGCGATCAGGTCCTGATCTGCATCGCAAATACACTCTCCCGCCTCTTCGAACGTTTACAGGGCATCGGCTGCCGGCCGTCCGCAGACTATTTCTACATGTACTGCGAAAATGGGACGGATTACGAGGCGCTGTTCCGCACTCTGAAGGAGGATCTAAACAGCAAGCTCCCATCGGCAAATGTGCGTCTGCGGCTGGGTGTATATCAGGATGTGGACAAGTCCCTCACCCCTGAGAACTGGATCGACCGGGCGCAGGCCGCCTGCGACCGGATCCGGGGCGACTACAGCCGCCACACCGAATACTACAGCAACGAATTCTATGAAAAAACCAAGTATCAGGAGAAGCTGATCAACGACATCGACGGCGCCATTGCCGCGAAGGATCTGATCGTCTACTATCAGCCGAAATACGACATCACGGGAGACCGGCCCGCCCTGCGCAGTGCCGAGGCGCTGATCCGCTGGAAGCACCCGGAGCTGGGCATGATCAGCCCCGGCGACTTCATCCCCCTGTTTGAGAACAACGGACTGATCCAGAAGCTGGACCGTTATGTATGGCAGGAAGCCGCACAGCAGGTCGCTTCCTGGAAGAAAAACTTCGGTGTCTCTGTTCCTGTCTCCGTAAATGTATCGCGGATGGATATTTACGACCCAAAGCTGAGGGATGATTTTAAGAGTCTTCTGGACCGGTATCATCTGGAAACCCGCGAGCTGATGCTGGAGATCACCGAGTCCGCCTACGCAGATAACGCCGACCAGCTGGTAAATGTCACCGAGGAGCTTCGAAGCGACGGCTTCATGATCGAGATGGACGATTTCGGCTCCGGCTACTCATCCCTGAACATGCTCACCTCCATCCCTCTGGATGCGCTGAAGATGGACATGAAGTTCATCCGAAACATGCAGAAGGACGAGAAAAGCATGAAGCTGGTGGAGCTGGTAATGGATATCGCAAAATTCCTGCAGGTACCCGTCATCGCCGAGGGTGTGGAAACCGAGGAGCAGCTGAAGCTGCTGAAGGCCCGCGGTTGCGATATCATCCAGGGCTACTACTTCTCCAGACCCGTACCGCCTGAGGAATTCACAAAGTTTATCTCATAACAGAGGAACGCACTTTTGCCGAATCCTGTTATATTGACTTGTTATATTGAAAGGAGAACCCGTCATGATCACTTTAGATTGTTTAAAAGAATATGGCGCGGACGTAGATGATGGTCTGAAGCGCTGCATGGGAAATGAAATGCTGTACCTCCGTCTGGTTGCCACCATTCCTTCCGAAATAACCTTTCAGCAGCTGCAGGAGAGCCTGCAGGAGGGCGATCTGGATACAGCCTTTGAGAAGGCCCATGCATTAAAGGGTGTTGTGGGAAATCTGTCCCTGACCCCGCTCTACCAGCCCGTTGTAGAGATCACGGAGCACCTGCGGGCCCGGGAAGCCATGGACTACTCAGAACTGCTGGGCACCATCCTCGCTGAAAAGGAGAAGCTGCAGGACCTGTGCAGCAAGTAAACCCGGCTTACGACAATAAACCAAAAATGTGCCAGAAGGAATCGCCCTCCTGGCACATTTTCATTTTCTACACTCTGTCTCCGTTTCATCCTGCCCGGGCGTCCCGGGTTTAGTCCAGATACTTCAGAATATCTACCGGCTTCTCTGCGATATAGTCCGCTCCGGCGAGCTCCAGCTCCTCCCTGCTTCCGTACCCGTACAGAGCACCGATGGCAAGAAGTCCCAGCTGCTTCGCCGCTTCCATGTCATACTTTCGGTCACCTACCATGACCGCTTCCTGATAAATGTCGGAAACCGTGAGAGAAGCATCCCCCAGCTGACGGATCACCTCCCGGGCTGCCGTCTCGATCAGATCCTCCTTCCCGGCCTTCACCTTCTCTTCCACCGGGCCGATCACTGCATCGAGATACCTCCCCATCCCGTGATACTCCGCCACCATTTCAGCGATATGCTTCGGCTTGGAGGTGACGATCATCAGGATCCGTCCCTCATCATGCAGCCGGAGCAGCGTCTCTTCGATCCCTTCGTAAAGCGGAGAATCCTTATATCCGCCGTCGATATAATACTTCCGGTACAGCCGCATGGCCTCCTTCAGAGTTTCCCCGGAAAGGCCGTAGATCTCACCAAAGGCCACCGTCAGCGGCGGACCGATGATGGCGCGGCGTTTCTCCGGATCATCATCCTTCACCCCCAGCGTCCGAAAGGCATGGGCCGCTGAAGTCAGGATCGCACCCGCAGATTCCGTGATGGTTCCGTCCAGATCCAAAAAGATATACTTCTTCATGATTTATTCTGCCCTCCGAAACTGACAAATACAATCCTCAGTTCCTGCACAGGAACCGGTGGATCCGGGTTTTATAATCCGGTGCGCAGTCGTAGGCCGCATGTCCGTATCCATTGTACAGATAGAGCTCACTTTCCGCCTGATCCGTAAGACCGTCGTAGATCTGTTTCGAGCCCTCCACGCCAAGCACCCTGTCATCCTCTGAACCAAGCACCAGAACCGGGCAGGATATCCTGCCAAGATCTCCTGAAAGATCGAGCCCGTGCATACCATTCAGCAGGGTGAGGAAACGGGAGAGATCCTCCTTTGTCACCGTAGCTGCTGTGTTGACCAGCATTACCCTCGCCTGCTCAAACACCTCCTTTGGATATACCATCTCACCAAAGGACAGGTAGAGCTTTTCCGCATCCCCGAGTTCGGCCAGCCGGATCCATTCCTCAAAGCGGTTGAACAGTCCGTCACTGATCACAGGAGAGGAGGATCCCACCACCAGCTTATGTACAAGCTCCGGATGATCCATGGCGATCTTCATCACGATCATGCCTCCCTGGGAGGCGCCGAACAGATCCGCATCTTCCAACCCCAGCTTCTCCATGGCTTCCGCCGTATCCCGGGCAGCATCCTCGATCCTGTAAACCTCCGGCAGATCCTTCCTGCGGTCAAAAACATAGACCGTAAAGTCCTCCGTCAACTCCCGATATGCATCCGCAATGATATCCACCAGCGGCATGACACTCTGAACACTCAGCCCCGGGATGATCACGAATGTTCTCTTTCCCTTGCCGAATCTGCAGTATTCCATGGTGAAGCCCTCAGTCTTCACCGCCTCAATCTGTATTTTTTCATTCATTTCCGTTTTTTTCGTACTCTCCATTTTCCCCGTATCTCCCATATTTACGGTATCCCCGTATTTCCCGAATTCTCCGTACTCTCCACATTTCCCATCAGACGATCTCCCACTCTGCAGGAACATCGTTTCGAATACTCTCTCATTATACCATAAACCCTCGCCGAATGATGCCTCCGTTTTTTCCCGTCAGCCCGCAATCTGCTATTGTGAACCCGCCCTTTCAGTTGTATGATGTAATAAGTAGAAACGAACGCTTCACCAGGCACCTGGTGGAAAGGAGAAGTGGGATGAAAAGCAAACGAAGCTATAAGCATTTGATGCTGCTGATGGTCAGCATTCTGATGTTCCTGTTCTTTACCGGCGGTTTTACCGCACAGGCGGACGGAACCCAGGGGACAGCCCTGACAACCATCAGTGACGAAACGAAGTATACGGTACCGCAGGCACCGAAGAAGCTGAACGTTCTTGTATGCGGACGTACCACCTGTGGAAATACCAAGCTCACATTGGAAGCCATCAGCAAGAAAGACTGGGTCAGCGATGCGGAGATCGGCTTCTACTATGTGGATGTTGATAACGCCGCAAAAGAGACCGTGGCTGATTTCGCAAAGAATTATTCTTCCGATATCACCTTCTGCTACGGAAGATACAACAATCTGTTATATTCACTGAGCGGCGGTGGTTCCTACACCCTTCCGCTGGTAGCCTACATCGATGCCGACGGCACGGTACGGAAGGTCACCAAGGGTGCCCAGTCCGCCCGAACGATCTACGAGACGATCTGTGAGATCCTGAACCGGGAGAAGCCGGAACCGTTCTACGGGTATTTCTATGGAACTCCCCGGATGGAGGAAGCCAGAACACAGCTGGCCATGATCAACGCCTTCCGGGCAGATACCACCATGGCCTGGTACTGGAATGAGGATAATCAGACAAAGACCTACTGCAACGATCTGGAACCTCTGACCTACGATTATGAGCTGGAGAAGGTTGCACTTCAGCGTGCACAGGAGATCGTTGCTGCCTTTCGGCATCAGAGACCCAATGGAGAAAGCTGCTGGACAGCCTTCCCCGATGAGGTCTATGATGCGAAGGCTGAGAACCTGGCCGGAGGTCAGGCTACGGCAGAAAGAGCCTATTTGGGCCTTCGTGAGGATAACGAGGACTATAGCGGCCAGGGACATCGAAGAAACATGCTGACCCAAAAATGTAACGCCGTAGGTATCGCATGCGTTGAGGCATACGGAAGAAAGTTCTGGGTACAGGAGTTCGGACATAAGAGCGAATTTACCTCTGCCAACACAACGAAAATTGACTATCCGGAGAAGCAGACCCGATATCAGATCGAGCTGTCGGATGATCTCTTTACCACCGGCGACATTTATTACTATCAGGATATGGAGATGCTTGTCGGCGCCACCAAGAGCGTCAATATCGATCCCTTTATCCAGGGAACCTTTTACTCAAATATCTATCTTGTCTCCACCTATCAGTCGGGAAATACCGGCGTACTCAGTATCAAGGACGGCGTATTCACTGCTCTGAAGGCCGGGGAATCCACAGTGACCGTAAATACCAGGATCCGCTCGGACGAGGTTGGAACCTCCTACCTGAAGGTCCGTGTAAACCCGCTTCCCTTATCGAATGCAAAGGTAACTCTGTCCAAGACAAGTTATACCTACACAGGAAAAGCCTTTACGCCGGGTGTGACCGTGAAGTACGGAACAAAGCAGCTGAGAGCCGGCACCGATTATACCGTGAGGTATACGAATAACAAGCGTCCCGGAACCGCAACGGTTACCATCACGGGAAAAGGAAACTACTCCGGTACGGTGAAGAAAACCTTTACGATCAAGCAGGATCCGAAGGCAGTGGGGTATCTCTCCTCCATCGACTACACGAATAAGGAGCTGAAGAAAGGACTGAAGGTCTTCGATAAGAAAACCAACGGAAAGTACAAGATCACTGCTGTGACAAAGAAGAGCGGAAAGGTGACCGGAGGTACGGTTGCTTATATGGCACCTTACACCTCGAAGAAAAGCCTGACCGTCGCAGCCGCGGTAACGCTGGGCGGCGTAAAGTTTAAGATCACCGCCATTGCTGCAAATGCCTTCAGCAAGAATACCACCGTGCAGGCCCTTACCATCGGAACCTACGTAAAGACCATCGGTACGAAGGCCATGTATTACTGCAAGAATCTTAAGACCGTGACCATCAAGGCAATCGGTCTCACAAAGATCTACGGAGGCGCATTTACCGGAACAAAAGCCAAAGGAACCTTCCTGGTTCCAAAGTCAAAGCTGAAAAAGTATACGACCATGATCCAAAAGGCCGGAGCACCGAAGACCGCCAAGATCAAGGCAAAATGATCGACAAACAAAATCAGGGGGGTTGGTTATGGATTTTCAAACATGGATTGAAGGGATCAACGGGCTGGCAAGCCTGTATGCATTTGATATTCTGCCGGACGGAACGAACAGTGAGATCCGGCTGATGGCTGTGAACCGCCAGAATGTGGGTATGCTGCAGATGAATCCGAATGCACCGGAGTTCTATCCCGGGATCCCTTACCGAAACTACTGGATGGACCTGAACTTTGAAAGCTTTGTCTACAAGGCCGCTTCCACCGCGCAGCCGCTGTATTCCTATGTAAATGCGCGGGGTGTGTGGCTGAAGGGCTTCTATCTCCCGGTGAAGGAGATCGACGGCACATCCGTCTCCGAAGAAAACGCAGATGGAACAAGAACCGTTTACTGCCTTTATATCATATCCTACTCTGATAAGGCCGAAGCGGATTCCATGTCGCAGAAGTCCTCTGAGGTTGCAAAGTCCATCATGGATCTCAGTATCCGCCTGCATGAAACCCATGATTTCTACCAGGCCATGGCGGATACTGCCAAAGAACTGAGGAACATCTGTCATGCAGAAAAATGTTCCCTTTACACGGTAGATAAGAGCACGCGGCAATGTACCTTTATCAATGAAAATGGCGTGCAGGAGGAATATCTCAAAGCCTTCGCCGAGGCAATGGGCCGAACCCCTTATGAGATCGCGGAGGCATGGGAAGCAGATCTGGCTCTCAGCGACTGCCTGCTTTTGGACAACCTGGAGGTGATCAGGGAACGGGATCCTGCGTGGTTCCAGTCACTGACAGATCATGAGATCCGAAACCTGATCCTGTATGCGATCCGCTATAATCAGGAGCTGGTGGGTTTCATCTGGGCTGCAAACTATGACGTGGCCGAGATGGAACGGATCAAAGAAACACTGGAGCTTTCCACCTTCCTGATCGCAGCCGTCATTTCCAACCACCAGCTGATGTCCCAGCTGGAGTATCGAAGTGTGGTTGATGCTCTGACGCAGGTAGGAAATCGAAATGCCATGAACGACCGGGTGGACCGGCTGGTATCCGGAGAGGACGCACTTCCCGAGACAATGGGAATCGTTTTTGCAGATATCAACGGACTAAAGGTTGTGAATGACAAAGAAGGACATGAGGCCGGAGACAAATTGCTTGTCCGCGCCGCCTCACTTATGAAGATCGCATTTGAAGGAAGCGAGATCTTCCGTGCCGGAGGAGATGAATTCGTAGTAATCTCTCCGAACTGTACAGAGGAGAATCTGGCTCTCAGAGTTTCACAGCTCCGCGGTCTTACAGACAACACTTCGGATGTCAGCTTCGCCATTGGGACAGAGTTCTGCACGGAAAGCTATGACATCCGGGTTGCCATGAATGTTGCCGACGGACGGATGTACCAGGATAAGGCCGAGTACTACCGGACCCATCCCGAGAAGGACCAGAGGCGAAATCAAAAATAACAATCTCCCCACCTGAAAAGGTGGGGAGTCTTGCGTAAAGGGAATACTCGAAATCCACATTATCCGTTGAACTTAACGCAGAGCATGGTCAGATCGTCAAACTGCGGTGCATCTCCGACGAACTCGGCTATGGCCTGCGTAAGGTTTTCAACCACATCCTTCGGATGCTCACCAGAGCGGGAATTCAGCGCCTCCAGCATGCGGTCGGTTCCGAACAGCTCCAGCTCGCCATTCGTGGCTTCAGGTGCTCCGTCGGTGTAAACCAGCAGGATACCGCCCTGTCCAAGCTCCAGCTCATATTCCCGATATTTGGACATTTCCATACCACCAAGAACAAAGCCATGACGGTCCTTGATCAGCTGGAACTCCCCGTCTGGCGTACGCAGGATCGGGAATTCATGTCCGGCACTTGCGGCAACCACCTTACCACTGGTACGGTCAAGGATGCCGAACCATGCCGTAACAAACATATCATGCTTATTATTGGCACAAAGCGTCTCATTTGTCTTTGCCAGCACTTCCGCCGGGGATGTACTGGACTTCGCATATTCGCGGATCAGGACCTTCGCGATCATCATGAACAGAGAAGCCGGAACGCCCTTTCCTGACACATCTCCGATCACCAGTCCCACGTGAGTCTCATCAATATCAAAGAAATCATAGAGGTCTCCGCCGACTTCCTTCGCCGGATCCATGGAGGCGTACAGCTCATAGTCCTGAACCTCAGGGAAATCCTCAGGCAGGAAGCCCTGCTGGATATCCGCTGCCAGCGCCAGCTCTGTCTCTACCCTCTCCCGTTCTCCGGTAAGTTTTGTTACCTCCTCGGTATAGCGATCGATCTCCACTGCCATCCGGGTCACATCATCTGCCAGTGCTCCAAACTCATTTCTCTGGACGATATCCTTCATGTGTTCATAGGCTCTCTCGCTGTCCTTTGTAACCATGTACTCCCGGACACCCCTCTGAACTCTTCCCACCGGCCGAATGGCGGAACGGTTAATGAAGAACAGAAGAAGGAAGGCTGCCAGTGTCAGAACCAGCGCACTGATGCCGACGGTCATGAGCACATCCTTTATCACATCCGAATGGAACTTGCTCCAGTCATACACCAGAAGCTGTACGGCCCTTACCGTTCCACTGTCATTGTCACGAATGGGTGAGATATAGATATAATAATAATTATCCGTCTTCCCGGAATCATAACGCCGGAACACCGGGATCCCGCTTTCCTTTACAGTCTTCACTTCCTCTATGTCATTCAACAGTTCACTGAAGTCTTCTCCCATATGGGTATAGACTCCTTCCGTCTCATAGTCCCCGGCGAAGATGTCGCCCATCACCATGATCGCTGTTCCCCAGTGCTCATCACTTACGTCAATGATCATGGAGGTCATGTTCTCCATAAGGGCATAGGCCAGCAGCTGTTCCGTAAGAAAGTCCGAATAGATATAAGCTGCAAGAAGTCTCTGCTCCTTCTCCGTGGCAGCCAGTATCTTCTCCCGGTTAAAGTCCAGGGATCCGATGTCCTCTCTTCTGGGGAACTTCTCCAAAAGTGTCATATAATCCTCATTCGATTCCGAGGCTTCGATATAATACTCCGTAAGCCTCGGGTCATTTTCCCACATATCGAAAAACCACCCCAGGGCTTCCAGGCTGTCAAAATTCACCTGCTGGCGTCCTGCCAGCGGGCGCATATACTCTTCCTTGGACTCCAGATACGACCGTACATATCCTCTTGCCATGATCAGCGCGACCACCAGGATCACCACCAGGAAGATACTGAAAATGATCAGACCGACCTGGACCAGAAGCTTTCGGTTGCGCTTGATCTTCCGCATACGGATCTTCTTCACATTTTTACCGATCTCTTCATCCTTCATACTCTTTCTCCAATCCACTCACGGTTTCCAGTTCCAAACCTCTTTTCATTCTAACATAAGCCTGTGAATCTGTGAATCGCCCGCCGCGTCAAATGATTGTATCCCAGCAGAAAATATGATACACTGAAACTACCAGTATTCTGGGAGGAAAATGTACCGTATGGCAAGAAGTTCCAAGAAAAATGAGAATTCCGGCGATCGTTTTAAACTCTTTACGATCGAGATTCTGATCCTGTTTGCCGTCCTGATCCTGATCGTTACGGCAATCCTGGATTTTGTTGTGCTGGAGCTTTCCGGAAATGCCATGGAACAGAATGCCTCCAACCTGATCGGCGCCAACAGCCGTCAGCTCGAGCTGAATATCAATTCCTATCTGGAACGGGCGGAAACCCTGTCCACGCTTCTCTTCTCAGATGAAGCCTATTATCTCTATGATGCAACTGACCCCTCCCTCTCTGACTACGATAAGATCAAAAGTGAAGAAGTGATCCAGAACCGTATCGTGGATATCGGTCTGATGGAGAACTATGCTGATTTTGCCATCGTTTATACCGACGACCATAAGATCGGCTGGATCTCCCACGGGACACAGGATCTTTTTCCGGAGGGCGGATTCTATGACGCCTTCTCCGTCTATGCTGCAAACTCCCGGAAGAAGGATGGCTGGTGCTTCGGACTAAACGGAAACACCGACCGTATCTACTATGTCAAGCGTCTGAACGAGCACGCGATCCTGCTGACTTCCCTTTACACCCGGGAACTTTCATCGGTATTCGTCCGCCCCGAACAGCTGGAGGATATGACCATCCGGCTGGTGGATCAGGCGGATACCATCATTTACTCCTCGGAACAGGCCGAGATCGGACAGACACTTCCTGATGATATCAGGAACGGTCTCACCACCCCCCAGGAGGATCACATCATCAACTCCAACACCTGTGATAACGAGTGGCGCGTCATCTGCTCCATTCCCACAGATTCCATCCTCCGCGAGAATCACAGGCTTCGTACCATTACCCTGCTGATCTCCCTCGGAATGGCTGTTGTGACTTTCGCAGTGGGACTCTTCCTGATCACACGGCTCTCCAAGCCCATGGACGGAATGGTTACCTCTCTGCAGAACAAAGCAGATACCGATCGTCTGTCCGGTGTTCTGAACAAGGGTGCTTTCCAGGAAATGGCGGAGAACCGACTCTCCCGTTCCGACAGCGGTCAGGTCCATATCTTTGTCATGCTGGATGTGGATAATTTCAAACAGGTCAACGACAAAATGGGACATGCTTACGGTGATCAGGTGATCAGCCGGTTAGGACGTCTCATTCGCAGACTCTATCGGAAGGACAACCGGGCGAATTCTGACAGAGAGACCATCATCGGACGCATCGGCGGCGATGAATTCTCCCTCTATACCGGATGTTCCGGCATAGACGAGAAGGATATCACTCTGGCCGTCAAGGAACAGATGGATCTTCTCATGTCTTCGTTTGAAAAGGAATTTGAAAAAGAAAAGGAAAGCTGCAACATTTCCCTATCGGCCGGCGTCTGTGTCACCGATCAGGCGGGTGTCAGCTTCCAGGAGCTTTACGAGCATGCGGATAAGGCTCTCTATACATCAAAGCAGTCAGGCAAGGCGCAGTATACTCTGACACTGGTTTCACAGGGAAAGGAGGATGCTCATGAATCAGAATAACCGATCTCATATCCTTCGCTTCACTCTGCTCATCCTCCTTGCCTCCGGGATCATCTTTGCCACGATCTTCTTCGTTCTCCGGGCCAATCGAAAAAAAGCGGAAATGAACCCAGACACAGCTCGGCTTCAGATGTCCTGGTGGGGAAATGACGGACGTCACATGTATACCATGGAGGGCGTGGATCTATTCCAGCAGAAGCATCCGGAGATTCGTGTGGACTATCGCTACGGCGAATGGAACGGTTATGAGAAAAGGACCAAAGTATGGATGGAATCTCATAACGAAGCGGATGTGATGCAGATCAATTATGCATGGCTGGATGTCTACTCCTCAGACGGAACGGGCTTCTACGATCTGAACACACTATCCGATGTGCTGGATCTGTCGAACTTCACGGAGGAGGAGCTGTCCTACGGAATGAAGGCCGGAAAGCTGAATGCCCTTCCCATCGCCATGAATACCCATACCTTTTATTACAACCAGGATATCCTGGATCAGTATGGTCTCACCGTTCCCAAAAAATGGGATGACCTCTTCTCCATGGCGAAGGTTCTGGCTCCGAAGGGGAAGTATGTACTGGGGTTTGCCAAGAAGCACCTCTTTCTTCTCATGATCGCCTATTATGAACAAAGCTTCGGCACTCCCTTCTTCAACCAGGACGGGACTCTGGCTGCAGACGCAAAGGGAATAGAATATGTCCTCAAATTCTACAGGAGGCTTTTGGACGAGCACGTGATCTGTCCCATCGATTCCTTTGACCGGGCAAAGTATATGTCCGGTGAGATCGTCGGAACCATGTGCTGGATCAGTGATACGAAGATCTACTGCGACGGTCTGGCAGAAACCGGCGTGAAGGTAAGCCGCGGAGAATATCCGAAGCTGGACGGTGCCAGTCTCTCCGGCTGGTACATCAAACCCGCTACCATGTGGGCCATCAGCAAAGACACCGAGCATCCCAGGGAAGCGGCTATTCTTCTGAACTACCTCCTGAATGATCCGGATATGGCGAAACTGCAGAAAACTGAAAAGGGCGTCCCGGTCAGCGATGCTGCCGTTGCCGCCCTGAACGAAGAAGGACTCTCCGAAAGTAATGATTATAAAGCGGTTCAGGAAATGAAAGCTCATCAGGATGAACTCAGTCTGATCATTCCGAATATGGAAAATGAAAGCATCATCGATGCCTTCAAATCCGGAGCGGATGAGTACCTCTATGACAAGAAAAATGCGCCGGAATGTGCAGAATCGATCTACACCAATATCCGGGAGATCACCGGAACGTCCAAATAATCCAAATCGGTGTTTTGGTCATGAGACCGGAAACGGGGCGGTTCTTTATTCAGAACCGCCCCGTTTGAAACTCGTCTTATTTCAACTTCTTCAATGCTTTCTCCGCAGCTGTCAGTTTCTTCAGTACCGCCTTGGTGACATACTTCTTCTGGGCTTTCGTCAGCTTATTATAGGCTGCTCTTGCTGACTGGATGGCCTTCTTGTTGGCCTTCTTCACCTTCTTCGCTGCCGGAAGCTTCTTGATCATTCCGGTAACCTTCTGTGCCGCCTCCTTGTTCACCGCGATGGTAAGACCTGCCCGCGCATTCTTCAGCTTGTTCTTTGACGCTGTGGAAATGTACGTCTTCTGCGCCTTTGTCAGGTTTTTATATGCGTTATAAGCTGCATTGATGGCCGCCTTGTCCTTGGTCTTCACCTTCGCCTTGGCCGGAAGCTTGGCGATGGCATTGGTCACTGCCTTAGCCGCTGCAGCATTTGCCCGATCCTTATCGATCTTTACGATGGCTGCATCCACCGCTGCCTTGGCCTTAGCAAGTGCCTCAGCCACCTTATCCTTATCCTTAGCCGCACGGATCGCCGCTTTACCCTTATCTACCACCTTGCTATATGCTGCCTTTTCTGCTTTTGTGGCATCCAGCTTTGCCCTTGCCCCTGAATAATCATCCAGCCTGTCGATGGCATAGGCCTTTGCCGCTTCCAGTGTAGCCTGGCCGTACAGTACTTCAAGCTTCTCCTCTGCCGCCTCCAGTTTTGCCAGTGTCTCCTCGTAAACCAATTCTTTCTGTTCAGGAGTAAGAAGCTCATATGCAGTTCTTGCAAGTGCAACCGCATTTTTATCACTTACAGTGATTTCTTCCACGTCCTTCAGTGCATCGATCCTTGCCATTACACCAGCTGCTTTTTTCACATCTGCAGGATCAGCATAGAATTCGTTCATGTACCGTTCCAGGCCTTCGATAAGATAATAATCACTGTAATTCGCGTATCCCTCGTCATCCAGTTTCGTAAGTTCCTTATCCACCTTTACGCCGAGATCCACATCATCACCGCTTTGAGTAATGAAATACCTTTCGCTGGAAAATAAGTAGAAATGTCCATCCGGTGTATAATTCTTCATAATGGAGCATGCTCCGCCTCCAGAGGTTTCACCCAGGATCATGATCCCCCGCTCCTTCGCCAGCACAGGCATCAGATTCCCGCAGGAGAAGGAATAAGAGGAAGAAACGATTCCGTAATTCAGGTCATAGGCCACCTTCTTATCTGCATCCGTATACTCACCGTCCAGATCCATATCCACTTCGTAAACCGTACGAACCTCTTCTCCGGACACCTCGTAGCGAACCGCGATATCGGTTGTATTCGAATTCCCGTCTTTATTCCCCATGATCCCAAGCATGTAAACCAATACCCCTGTGTTTCCGCCGCCGTTGCAGGAAAGATCTACAATGAAGTTCTTTACATCATTTTCTGCGGCATAATCAAGGGCCTGTTTGAACCAGGGAACCACCTTCGAATCAAAGGAGTCAAATACGAACAGTACCGTGTCACCGCTTCGAAGCAGCATGGTCGTGGCATCCCACTCTCCTTCTCCGCCCAGAACCGGCTCATATCCGTACGCTTCAAATGCTTTTGCCCTGAACTGTTTCAGCATAGATCCCTGCATCTGCTTTGAAACCAGAGGCATAATTGCGTTCCTGAGGTCCTGATCCGTCTCCGCCATTTTGGCAAGGTCACCGTTCATATAGGCCTTTCCCAGCACGGAAGTCGGATACACATTTACGAGCTCCGTGAGTAACTCCTGCATCGTACTCGTATGTCCACCGTCATGCAGATAAGGCTGGAGTAGAACAAGCCCACGGGTATGCTCTGACTTGGCTTTCCGTAGATCACGTCAAATACAAAGCAGAGTTCATTATAGGTATACTCTGCCAGGGAAGCATCCCTCTCCTCCGTGTTATAAAGCGTGGTTCTGTCCACATAGCTTTCCTGAGTCGAACCTGAGTACTGGGCTTCCATGGTGCCCACGAAGTAGATATCTCCGTCCATATATTCCGCAGCATTATAGCCCGAAGCAAAAAGATCACTGATGGTGGGAAGCGGAAAGTACACCTTGTCGTCAATCTCCATAATATCGATATTGTATTTTGAAAAATCGATGGTAACTGCACTATCCTTGATCACTTCCTGCTTTTTCTCTCTTGCGTAGTTAACATCCAGCGCAGAGCCTGGCTTCACATAATCGTAGGTATCGCTTGTAAGTAAATAATAATTCTCAAAGGTCATCGTATCCTTTTCAGCATCCACCGTAAAAGAACCGGCCTTTCCCGATACAACGATCTCTCCGTCCTTTTTCTCCTCCGTAAAGGGCACTGTCTTGATCATGCTCAGATAATCCGCCGCATCGATATAGGGTACCGACTCCAGATCGTCCCTGAACACCACATTCATCGTATCGACCTTATCCTTATCGAAGAAATGGTAGGTAACATTCTTCCACGTATAGGACGGCTCCCCCTCCGATAGAGACGTGGTCTCTGCCGGCGCAGCGTATGAGGCCATCGGTATGAGCATGGACGATCCCAGGATCGCAGCAGCCACAAGTTTCTTCTTAATACGTAACATTTTTATCCTCCCCTTCTCCCCTACCGGGGTGTTTTTTCCGTGATATATTCAATGTACTTCGCTGTAACACTATCCTTTTTCGCCTTCGGCAGGATGTAGGTGCTCCCATCCGTAAGGATCACCTCCGCGCCGCTGATCTTTTCGATATAGTCCGGATTGACCAGAAGGCCTCTCCGCAGTTCGATAAATCTGCTTCCGAACAGCTCCGCCACATCGGAGAAATTGATATGTAACCGTTCCTTCTTCTCATTCCCGTGATTCCCTTGATTCCGACAGCAGATCACCGTATAATGCCTGTCACTTTCGACCCTGATCACCCTCTCGGCGTGGAATACATGGATCTCCTTACCGGCATTGATCACAATGGGAACCGAGTACTTTGTATGGAGCCGGAGGCTTACCCGGGCAAAAGCCTTTACGATGTCCGCTTCCTCACAGGGCTTAACCAGATAATCCACAGCCTGAACCTTAAAGGCATCGATGGCATGATCCATACTGGTGGTCACGAAAATGATCTGTGTGTCAGGTGATAATTCTCTCACCTTCTGAGCGATATCTATACCAAGCTCCTGTTCAAGATAAATGTCCTGAAAGAGAATGTCGTATGAACTGCCCTTTTTTATACTTTCGATCAGCTCCGCTCCGGTGGGGAAGTATTCCATATTAAGATCATCGGTAATGTCCATCAGCGAAAACCGGATCTTCTCCGCATCAGACTTTGTGTCGTCACAAATTGCTAACCGCATAAGAACCCCCTTCGTTTTTTTCTCTTATAACACGGTGCAAGGATGTCTGACCAAAATGTGCACCAGTTATTCATAGTGATGCACGAATTAACCTTATTATACCAATAAGAACTTTATCACACAACATTCCTATGGTAAAATAAATGCGTCGTTTATCAAAGCACGAAGAAAAACGATTCTTCAAGATCTAATAGGGAGAGAGAACTGTGACTGACCGCATCACTGATTTCACGGTGTGGGAAACCGTGTTACACGCCTTTTTAAATTCATTTCCATACATGGTACTGGCGTTGTACGCCTTCAGAGGACACTGGCGGTTCAGCAAAAGGATCACCCTTCTGTTCCTGGCCGCCGCCGCTATACTTCAGATGATCCTCGTCCCTCTCAATTTATTTTCCGACAATGCAGACAATCCCTTATTTGACATCCTTTTGTCCGTGATCCATGTGGCATTTTTCTTCACAGTCGTAAAGGATCATATCGGCAAGCTGATCTTTTCAGTCCTTGTAATAACAAATCTGGGGACCCTGGTGGTCGTGTGTGCAAAATGTCTCGAGGGCATTTTTTACCCTGAGCTTGCGCTTCTGAAATACCATTACACCTATCAGATATTTACGGTACTTATGCTGGTAACAATCATCCCGGTTATGTATCTGCTTATTTTCAAGGAATTCTCTTTCCCTGAAATCGACACCTCTGACAACGCAGGCAACGGAAAAAGGGTAAGCGGATATATGTGGTCGTATCTCTGGATCATTCCTGCAGTCTTCTACCTGATCTGGATGTATATCTCCTATTCCGGAGATCTTTCCAGGACTGAGAATCGAATGAATCCTGTCGGTGCCCTCTTCCTGGTGATCATTGATGCCGGTTCCATCCTGATCTACCGGCTCATCATACGAATGGTAAAGCTGCATGAAAAAAACATGACCCTCCTTGCAGAAAATCATGTTCTTTCCATCCAACGACTTCAATATGACAGTTTAAATGAGCGACTTGAGAATATGCGACGTACCAGGCATGATCTTCGTCACTACACGGCACTGCTTCAGCAGATCCGGGACAGCGGAGATCTCACTGCTCTGGATGATCTGATCCAGATGTACACGGAGAAGAATCTCCTGAATCAGCCGCTGATCTGCTGCGAGAATGAAACCGTCAATGTCATCCTGGCGCTCTATTCCGAAACGGCTCATAACAGTGACATCTCTCTTTCCATCAAGGCAAATGTACCGAAGGATGTATTCGTCGATACGAAGGATCTGTCCGTGCTGTTTGGAAATATCCTTGAAAATGCGGCTGACGCCTGCAAAGAGGTGACGGGAGAACGCTTCATCGACCTGAACGCCTCCTATTCCACCACAGCCGGAGGAACGCCATCCCTCACGCTGATCGTAAAGAACAGCTACAACACAGAGCCTTCTGTCTCTGAAAGCGGTATCTTCCGTTCCACAAAGCATGCCGGTGACGGCATCGGAACCGGTTCGATCCGGAGCATAGCCGAAAAATACAGCGGAGCGTGCACATTTTCCCATGAAGACGGTATCTTTACCGTTTCAATAATTATGTACGACAGCAGCAATGCATGAGCACTGGCTCACAAGTATGCCTTTCCGTCACGCTGCCGCTTTTGCCTTGTAGCTTCTTCGGATGAAGTCTGCCGCCGTCAGTGTCATGGTGTCAATTGCAACACTTACAGTCTGTGAAATGGATGACTTATAGAAGATTATGTAGATCACTGTAATAACCAGCGAAATAATTGCGAGTACCTCTACCGCAACGATGGCCTTCGGGTTATTCTTTATCCCTTTTAAGATCAGAAACGCCATCAATGCAGCAAGAATGACCATAATCACTGCAGCTGCGGCAACCATTGTCTTAAGGGAAATCCCTTCCGTCAGCTGGTCTTCTGTGATGGAGAAGAAACTCTCTGCCCACCTCGCCGATTCAGACGAGACAAAAACAAGGATCGCTCCCACAACCGCTGCAACGGCATGACCGATGTTAAGCCCTGCCACTCCCAGCAATAAAGACTTATAGACCTTCAGGTCATTGCTGTTCTTTTCATTGATATCTGACATGTAAATGTCCTCCTGTTCGTTTTTCTTTCTTATAGCACAGCGAATCCACTCATGACCAAAATGCGCACCAGTTGTTCGAAAGTGTGCACGAAGTGAAAAAAGGGCTGATCATTTGACTGACCAGCCCCTTCTTTATTGCTACTTTATTGCTATAATTTCCCTGCTATTTCACACGGTATCCGTTCTTATTGAATTTATACTTTTTACCGTTGATGGTCAGGGTCTGACTCTTTGCATACCATCCGTTGGATGCTACAAACCGTACTCCCTTTTGGGTCTTCTTCCATGCTGCTTTATACTTATAGGTCTGGGTTCCGTTATTGTTGAACTTATAACCATTCAGCCATTCGCCTGCAGCCCGGTAGCCTGTAGCCTTGAAGTAATATCTCTTTCCATTGATGGTCGCCCACTGCTTCTTCACATAATTACCCTTGGTATCCTGATAGCGTACGCCATTCTTTGTCTTCTTCCAGCTGTACTTATAATCAGAGGCCACACCGTTCTTATTGAACTTGTAACCGTTTAAGAACTGATTCTCAAGCCGGCATCCGTTCGCCTGGAAGTAGTATCTCTTTCCATTAATGGTCGCCCACTGCTTCTTCAGATAATTACCCTTGTTATCCTGATAGCGTGTTCCGGTATTTGTCTTCTTCCAGCTATAGGTATTTTCAGAGGCAAGTGTTCCGTTCTTATTGAACTTATGGCCATTTAAGAACTGATTCTCAACCCGGAATCCGTCAGCATTGAAGTAATACTTCTTACCGTCAATGGTTGCCCACTGCTTCTTCAGATAATTACCCTTGGTATCCTTATAGCGTGTTCCCTTCTTTGTGGTATTCCAGCTGTACTTCGCCGTACTTGCCTTGGTTCCGTCCTTTGCAACCTTATATCCGCTTGCCCACTCGTTAGAACCAAGATATCCGTCAGCGTTGAAATAGTATTCCTTACCGTCAATCTTTGCCCACTGCTTCTGCAGGAACTTACCTGAGGTATCTACATATTTCTTTCCGGTTTTATCCGTCTTCCAGCTGGACTTATACTGATAGCTCTGCTTTCCGTCCTTATTATACCAATAACCGTCAACCCATTCACTCTTATAATTCTTGTAATACTCATGGATCTTCGTGGAAAGAAGGTCCGGATCAAACATTTTACTGTAAGCGAATTCATAATCCGGCTTTGCACCCAGATCAACATCCGTATCCGGATTTTCCGCTCTGAACTTCGGCATACCGGAGATATTCATGAAGTATCCGCATGACATAAAATCGATGAGCAGAGCGCATCCGCCGCCGCCACTGTTCTCACCCAGAATCGCGATTCCCATTTCCTTTGCCCGAACCGGCATCAGGTTACCACTGGAGAATGCGCAACTGGTCTCAAGGATCGCAAAGTTCAGGTCATATACTACTTTCTTATCTGCATCATCAAACTTTCCGTCCAGATTCAGATCAATTAAACATGTATTGGCTGTCAGTTCATCACTTGCCCGATAGTAGGTATAATCAGTAAATGTATTTGTCTTTCGTTCCTTGTTGGACATCAGAGCCAGCATATAGCTTGCAACCTGAGTCACGCCGCCGTTGTTTGTGGAAAGATCCACCACGAAATTCTTATAACCGTTTTCTGCTGCGTAATCCACAGACCACTTGAATTGCTCCACAACCGGGATCACGAAA
>CADAXW010000031.1 GCA_902792005.1 uncultured Lachnospiraceae bacterium | reverse complement strand
AGTCAGCTATAATGCAGCTATGTATTCGAAGGAAGACATGAGCGAATTGCTCTCGGAGGTCGCCAAGGCAGCTGAGATGTATATAGGTTTCTGAACAATGATATTTGGGAGGTGGATGATGAAAAAGTGGTATGACGAAGAATATGAGTTTACAGTAGAGGTGGTTGGTTTTCTGCATGGGGATCACACGGAAAGATACTGTCGTAATGGCGAGGAGATCGGGGATAAGTACACATGTACCTACGGGTGTCCGATCAATCAGGATGGATACGGGATCTGCTCCAAGACCATGATGATGCTGTATCCTTTGATGGAAGCTGTTCGGAGCGGCGGAGATCTGACAAAGCTTGGCGGCGACGGGAAATATACGAAAACGGTAGTATGCCCGGATGGATGTGTGATCTTCAAACTGACAGCGACTCCGCTTGGAAATGAAAACTTCCATACAGGGGGCTTCTGGGACTATCCGGATGAAACAGTATGAGCAGGTTACGGAAAATGAATAACACAAAATCAAATAGTATCATCATACGAAAAGAAACCAAAGAAGATTACTATGCAACTGAGCTATGTACCCTGCGTGCATTCTGGAATATCCACGGTCCCGGATGCAATGAGCATCTGATGATCCATAAGCTCCGTGATTCAAAGGATTATCTGCCGGAGATCAGCAGAGTTGCCGAACTGGACGGACAGATCGTCGGTGTGATCATGTATCATAAGGCACGGATCGTTGACGGAGATAAGGAAACCGAGATCATCAGCTTCGGTCCGCTGGCCGTAGAACCTACCTGTTTCAATATGGGTATCGGAGGGAAGCTCCTGAAAGAGACGCTGGCCCTGGCAAAGGAAGCCGGGTATCTCGGCATCGCTATCTGCGGTGAACCGGACTATTACCCGAGATACGGTTTCCTTCGCGGCAAAGGTTCCGGACTCGAGCATAATCTCTACGGAACTCCGGATCCCTTTATGATCTACCCTCTGAATGACGGCTTTGAAAACCTTCGCGGCAAATTCTATGAGGCAGAGGTTTTTGAGGAATGTGAGGATGAGGAAGAGATAGCGGAATATACAAAGAAATTTCCGTATTACAGGCCCTTAAAGCTTTCCTGCCAGTGGCTCCATGCGGAAAAGCTTGGCCGGATCTCAGAGGTTCAGAAAAACAGCTATACGATCCGGTTCTGGGAGAAGGAAATCCCTGCGAAGCTGAAGGGAAGCTTTTATGAGGCTGATGCCGAAGCACTCCCGCTGGTGGGGGACTATGTCACATTTTCCTATAACCCTTATGGCGATTCAACGATCCTTACGGTTTGCGAGAGAACCAGTCTGCTTCAGCGTCCGGACCAGGCAAAGACCGGCGTTATGCAGTATATGGCGGCAAATGCAGACTATGCGTTTATCGTCACCTCGCTGAATGAGGACTACAGCTACAACCGGATCGCGCGCTACGTGAGCGTCGCTCTTCAGGGAAATGTAACGCCCGTGGTTATTCTTACCAAGGCTGACCTTTGCGAAGATACCGAACATTACGTGGAAGAGGTGCGGAACATTTCCGATAAGGTTCAGGTCCATGCGATCTCAGCACTTTATAATACAGGTATGGAGGAGCTGAAGGAGTATTTTATTCCGGGGACCACCATCTGTCTCGTGGGATCCTCCGGTGCCGGAAAGTCCACGCTGATCAATGCCTTATCCGGGCAGGAGCTTATGAAGACCGGAGAAGTCCGCACGTCGGATTCGACGGGAAAGCATACGACTACCTGCCGGAGGCTGTTTGAGCTGGAAAACGGAGTTACCATCATTGATACTCCGGGCATGCGCGAGATCGGGATCGCCAACAGTGCGGAAGGTGTCAACGAGACATTTTCGGATATAGAAGAGCTTGCCTGTCAGTGCAGGTTCAGTAACTGCAGACATGATACCGAGCCCGGCTGTGCCATAAGAGCAGCCATCGAAAACGGGGATCTGTCGCAGGAACGCTACGATCTTTATCTCAGTCTGACCACGGAAAATGAGAAGAACTATGCAAAGAAGAAGGAGATCTCAAAATGGATCAAGGCTGAAAAGAAAGCCGGAAAACGCAATAGATAAACCCCAATAAAAAGAGTGGGCACCTTCCGTCTGTTTGGTACGGAAGGCGCCCTTTTCTGTTTCATGTCGGTTTTATTATATCATCTGACCTTCCTTCTGCTTTTTATGTTCCAGAAGCATGTAGCAGATAAAGTGCAGCAGCGCAAATGCGACGCCGATGGGATAGGCGATCTCCTGACTGATGCCGAAGCCCTCCTTTGCCATCAGGATATAGGTCATGCTGACGGCGGACATAAAGGCGGCTGGAACGGCGGTGATAAGAGAGTAGATCTTATGCTCCTTTGTTTTGATCAGATACATGGTTGCGAGCCACAACGCGATCATGGCCAGAGTCTGATTGCTCCAGGAGAAATAACGCCAGAGAACGTTGAAGTCCAGCTGGGTCAGCAGTGCTCCCAGGCCAAGAAGCGGAAGGGTGATGATCAGGCGGTTCTTCAGTTTTTTCTGATCCATATGGAAGATCTCGGCCAGGATCAGTCTTGCGGAACGGAAGGCGGTATCACCAGAGGTGATGGGGCAGGCTACAACGCCGACAATGGCCAGGATCCCGCCGAAGCCGCCCAGCATGCCTTGCGCTATGTCATAGACCACGCCTGACTGTCCGTGTTCTGAAAGCGCTTCGAACAGTCCGCCGGTGGCACCGTAGAAGGCAACGCCGGCAGCGGCCCAGACCAGGGCGATGATGCTTTCGGAAAGCATGGCGCCATAGAATACTTTACGACCAACCTTTTCCGAGGTGATACATTTTGCGATCAGCGGAGCCTGTGTGGAATGGAAGCCTGAGATGGCACCGCAGGCTACTGTGACAAACATATACGGCCAGACAGGAAGTCCTTCCGGATGCAGATTCTCGAAGCTGATCTCCGGTATGGAGTATCCCCCGCCGAAGATACCGACGAGAATGCTTACGGCCATCAGGATCAGAACCGCACCGAAAACCGGATAGAGTCGTCCGATGATCTTATCGATGGGAAGCAGTGTCGCAAGGACGTAATAGATCAGGATCACGATGAGCCAGCCGGTGGTGTTCAGGAAGTTGGGTGTCAGGGTCGACAGAAGCGCAGCGGGACTTGTGACGAAAACCGTTCCGGTGAGAAGGAGAAGCAAAACGGAGAAGATCCGCATGATCCACTTCACCGCGGGTCCCAGGTAGATGCCGGTAAGCTCTGCGATGGACGCGCCGTCATGACGTTCGGAGATCATTCCGGACATGAAGTCATGCACGCCTCCGCCGAGGATGGCACCGAATACGATCCAGAGGAATACCACCGGACCGAAGCAGGCACCCATAAGTGCCCCGAAGATCGGGCCGGTTCCGGCAATGTTAAGAAGCTGTACAAGAAAGGCTTTCCAGGTTTTCATCGGAACAAAGTCCACGCCGTCCTCCTTTGCAAAGGCCGGAGTGATCCGATCGTCCGGTTCGAACAGCTTCGAGACAAGCCGCCCGTAGAAGATATACCCAAGTACCAGTACTGCAAATGAACATATTAAAGAAATCATATTTCAACCCCCAGTTATTCGGTCGTTTTTCTTTCCTGATTTTGATTCCTGACTTTGATTCCAGACTTTGATTCCTGAATAATATAAATATACTGCAAAAACCCAGGGTCTGCAACCGATACGAAGGTCCGGGAACCCGGAGTTGTATCTGTTTTTTTTGATCCTATTCGATTGTATTCATTTTCGAATATGATACATTTCAGATGCATTTATAGTATACTGTCTATAGTGAACGAAAAAGCCCTCAAAGGAGATATGAACATGAAAAGGAAAGTATACAGTCGCATTCTGGTTTTGGCGCTGGGCCTGTCGCTGGCTTGCACGGGCTGTGGAGACAAGTCCGCGGAAGAGGTGACGGATTATGGCGCTCCGAAGACGACCGCGGGATCCGCAGAACAGAGCTCTGAGTCCGGAACGGGTTCGCAGGGATCTTCGGAGGGCGGCTCCGAGACCGGTTCGAGTGAAGCGAAGCCGACAGGACGGAAGATGGGTGAACTTCCGGCAGTACAGAACGGTGGGACTCCGCTCTGGCAGGGCAGCTTTAATGCGCAAAATGTACCGGTGGAAGTGAGCATCACAAAACTTTACAGGGATGTCGACACCCTGCATTCCTATCGGATGAAGGACCTCTCGGAGGATCAGGTCAGGGAAGCGGAGACGGTGAAGGCGATCCTGGGAGATACAGCGAAAGAAGTGCGGCGCGACATTTCCCTGAAGGACGGAGATGCTCAGTATATTATAGGTGTCTGCCAGACCTGCCGGTTGAGTTTTATGAACGAACAGCTGTCAGAGTATGGAGAGGGTCCTGTGGCAGCCTGGGTGGATGATGAGAATTATTTCTATCATACCTATGAAGGAACCTACATGGACGTGCCTTATCAGATGGTTATCGCCTATCATCGGCAGGGCGGCGAGAAGTCTGTCAGCTTCTATCCGAAGAACCCCGGAGATCTGGTGGATTCGCCGAAGTGCAATTATATAGAGCCGCTGGAAAATCATTTTGAAAGCATCAACACGGATATCTGGTCAGGGACAAATGTATGGGAAGCCATGAGTGACAGGCCGAACCGCACGCAGTCGGGAGAGGATACGCTGATCAGTACGGCGAAGACATTTTCCGAAGAGAAGCTGATGTCCCCCATGTCGACGGATGATATGAAGATCACCATCGGAAAGGAAAGCGGAGATCCGTATAAGAAAGAACTCCTATTCTATTCGGATGATGCGGTGAAGTCCGGTACGATGGAGGGCGCAGTTCTGGACGGTTACGAGGTGCAGTACAATATGTGCCATGCGGTGACCGGAGAGGAAGACTATTCCTGGATGATAGGGAATTCGGGGTTCCTCTGGGTTACCGATAAGGGTGTGATCGGCGGAAGTGTAAATATTAACTATGAAGTGGTAGAGAAGCTGGCGGACCAGGTTCAGGTTCTGAAGTTCGAGAATCTGATGGAATGCTTCGAAGAGGTGGTGAAGACTGATTTTGACGTATCGAAGGTAAATGGACAGAAGCTGACCTTCTCTTCGGCCACGCTGATGTACTATCCTGTCTGGTCGGAGGAGGATGCGCATGAGTTTACTCTGGTTCCCTGCTGGTGCTTCGAGGGATACAGTAACGGAAGAGTGGCCACCGTTTTGATCAATGCGGTGGACGGAAGCAAGATCGTCATACTCTATACGAACTGACAGGGCGTTATCTTGACAATACCTCGGGGCGGGGATAGAATTAGTTTATTCGGGGGTGGCTGGTTATGAATAAACGGGAAAAAAGGAATGGCCTGAATACATGATTTTATAGAAGCTCTGCATGGTGCTGATCGTATCATGCAGAGCTTTTATGCGATTCTATAGAGGTTTTTGAGCGGAGGATAATTATGTTGAAGCAGCAGAGGGAGCGACGGAAGAGAAGAGTGGGAAGGCGAAATACCGTAGGCTTTATGATGATTGTATTCATCCTTGGATTTTTGGCAGGCATGAGTGTGTGGACGCCTGGGGTTGTCCATGCGGAGACGGTGACGGAGTCCGGCGAGGACATCGATGCTGCGGCAGAGACGGAGTCCGGCGCGGACATCGATGCTGCGGCAGAGACGCCGGCAGAAGATGAAGAGGTACCGGCGGAGAAGGCAGGAAAGAAGAAATATCATAAGGTCACATTTGACGGGAATGGAAAAGCCGGGACTCTCTGGACACTCCGTGTAGCCGACGGGAAGACCATCTGCGAAACCATCGAAGGGATGAAGGATCCCTTGAAGGGCTGGAAGAAGTACTATGCCGAGCTGGATGTGAATGGCAAACATTACAAAGTCGACCGATACTCGACGGAGAAGAAGGATAAAAGAGATCCGGATCATCCGTTTGTCATCCTGAATTCAGCGACTTCGGATATGCTGAACGTCGCTATCAAGGAGGACGTGACCGTTTATGCCAGATGGGATGAGCGGATCGATGAGGTTGTGATCAGGATCTATCAGCCGCCCTGCGGCCTTACGGTGGATACGCCCTATCTGGGAAAAGGAGTCTGGGATTGGTTATCCCAACAGAACCCCCCGGAGCTTGCGGTTCCAAAGGGGAAGAAATACGAGCTGGATTATGAAGAGGGCTTTGGGCTCCCCGGCTTTTGGATCGACGGAGAAGAGCCCTTTGAAGGTACGATGGTGGGAGGAGAAACCTATCAGGCAGAGGTTATGCTCAGGTGTGACTCGAACTGCTATTTATCTCCCGAGACGAAGGTGACCATTCGTGGCGGAAGCCTTGTAGAGAGCCGCCTGGGAGATGACGACTGCGTGGTGATAAGCACGGAGGCTGAGCATTCTCCGGAGAAGATCAAGGCAGTGAAACCCACGGAGAAGAAGGAAGGCCGCAAGGCCTACTACAGGTGCGAAGGCTGCAAAGAGTGGTTTTCGGACAAAAAGTGCGAGCATAAGATCGAGGACCATAGCAGCATCCGGATCCCGAAGCTCAGCCCGGCGGAGCCGGCAACCGAGACAGAGCCTGCAACCGAGAAGAAGACTGAGACGCCGGAGAAGCCGCGGGTTCCGAAGGACAGCGTCCCTGAAACCGGGGACGAAGACGGCGTTCTGTGGGGCATGGATGCCATGACCTGTATGTGGCTATTCATAGTAAGCGGTATTTTGCTGCTGTACGTTGCAGTGAAAAAACGTGACAACGGGGACAGTCCCCATTGTCACGTTTTGCCGGCAAAACGTGACAAGAGGGACTGTCCCCGTTGTCACGCAGGTGGAGGCTAACATGGGTATGAACACTGTGGACGAGGAGGTCGTCCGTGCAAACTACAGAAGGCTTACGCTTTCGCTGATCGAGAAGGGGATGTCCATCACTACGATGGAGTCCATTACCGCGGGGCAGATAGCTTCCCTGATCACGGATACGGAGGGGTCCTCGGCGGTTTTTCGAGGGGCTTATATCACCTACTGCAATGAGGCGAAGATCCGGCAGGGTGTTCCCCGGGAGGTGATCGACCGGTATTCGGTCTACTCCACCGAAACCGCTGACGCCATGGCTAAGGCCTGCGCGGAAGCGTATTCGGCGGATATCGGGATCGGCGTCACCGGGACGGCTGGAAATGTGGATCCGGCGAATCCGGAAAGCTCAGTCCCGGGACAGGTGTACTTCTCCATCGATTACAGGGGAAAGCTACATTCCTGTCAAAAGGAAATGGGTGCGCTTCCATCCAGGTACCTGTATAAGCTGGCCATCGCAAACGAGGTCTGCTTACATTTGACAAAACTACTGGAATAGAGGTGGGATGCATGCATTCGATCAAAACTAAAATATCTGTCTTTACCATAGGAGCGATCGTCATAACCATGATCATTGCCGCTGTTTTTGGCGTACTTGCGATCCGAAATATCAGCCAAAGCAGTTCGGAGAAAATGTTACAGCTCCTCTGCGAGGCAGGTCAGAAGAATCTGGATGCGAGTCTGATCAGCGTTGAAAAGGATATCGAGTCGCTTTCTGCATATATCGAGGCGGATCTGGACGGACTGGATGATCAGAAGCTGCAGGCACATTTGGATCGGATCAATTCTTTCTTCAAAAAGGTCCTGAATAAAACCAACGGGGTCATGACTTATTACTACAGGATCGATCCGTCGGTTTCGAAGAATGTGAAGGGCTTCTGGTTTGTCAATACGGGAGAAGACTTTCAGGAGCATGAGGTGACGGATATCACCATGTATGACACGGAGGATACCTCTCAGCTGGTCTGGTTTACGGTCCCCAAGGCGACGGGAAAGCCGGTATGGCTTCCGCCTTATATCACGGACAATCTGGACGCGAAGGTGATCTCCTATAATACCCCCGTTTATCTGGACGGACAGTTTGTGGGGGTCATCGGTATCGAGCTGGATTATTCCTTTATGGCTGAAATGGTAAACAATATCAAGCTGTATGAGAATGGATATGCCTTTGTCAATGATGAGGACGGAAATCTCGTATACCATCCGCGTATGGATGTTACAACCATGGAAACGCTTCCGGAGGTTCCGGACGGGATGCTGAACAGAGACGGTATTATTCATTATACCTATGAAGGGGTTGAGAAGATCGCAGTCAGTCTGCCCCTGACCAACGGGGACCTGATAAATGTTTCCGTTCCTGTAAGTGAGGTCACTGCTGACATGCTGAAATGGATCAAATTGATCATCATTGTCTTTTCCGTGCTTCTGGCATTGTTCATCCTCTTTATTCTCAGGTTTACCGGACGGATCACCCGGCCCCTCAGGGAGCTTACAGTGGCAGCAGAACAGATCGATGAAGGAAAATATGATCATACACTTGAGTATGACAGGGATGATGAGATCGGAAAACTGACACGGACCTTCAGCAGCGTTTCCGCACATCTGAAACAGTATATCGCAGATTTGAATGAGATTACGAAGCAGCTGACACAGCAGAAGGAATCCATGAGTGCGCTACTGGATAATATGCCGGCCATGAGCTTCTCCAAGGATGCGGAAACCGGTGCGTATCTGGCCTGCAATCAGGCCTTTGCTGACTATGCACGTCTAAACAGTCCGGAGGATGTGACAGGTCTTAACGACAGGCAGATCTTTGATCCGGTCACGGCGGAACATTTTATTGAAATGGACCGGAAAACCCTTGCCGCAGACGAGCCACTGGTCTATTTTGAGGACGTTCTGGACGCAAATGGGTCCTCGAGGCAGCTCCAGACCACAAAGCTCAAGTTCTATGATGCCAACGGAAGGCTCTGTATCCTGGGGGTTTGTACGGACGTGACGGATATCCGCGCGAAGGATCAGGCAGACAGAATGATCACCGCGATGGCAGCGGATTATCGCTGCGTATACTATATCAACCTGGATGAAAATGACGGCGTATGCTATCGAAATGATCCGGGGGATCCGAGTCTGACGCCCGCGGGAGTACATTTTCCTTATATGGAGCGGATCAAATGGTATGCGGAGAATTATGTGACGGAGATCTACAGGGAAGGCTTTCTGGAGTTTGTCGACCCGGACAACATCCGGGAGCGGCTGTCGACGCAGCCCATTATCGCATACCGTTATCTGGCAAAGAAGGGGAAGCATGAGTACTATGAAATGATCCGTGTGGCGGGTGTTCGCCGTGCGGAGGAACGCGATGACCATATGGTTCATGCCATCGGGCTCGGTCTTACGGAGATCGATGCGGAAATGCGCGAGACCATGTCCAAAAATGAGGCGCTGGCGGAGGCGCTGGGTCTGGCGGAGGAAGCTAGTAAGGCCAAGACGGCATTCCTTTCTAATATGAGTCATGAGATCCGCACACCGATGAATGCCATCATCGGTCTGGATACGTTAGCGCTGAATGATAAGACGATATCGGATGAGACCCGGAATTATCTGGAGAAGATCGGGTCCAGCGCGCGACATTTGCTTCAGTTGATCAATGATATTCTGGACATGAGCCGGATCGAGTCCGGGCATATGGTGCTGAAGAAGGAAGAGTTTTCCTTCAGCGCCATGCTGGAACAGATCAATACCATGGTGTTATCCCAGTGCGAGCAAAAAGGGCTTTATTACGAGTACCGGATGCTGAGTCCGGTGGATGATGCCTATATCGGCGATGATATGAAGCTGAAGGAAGTGCTCATCAATATCCTTTCGAATGCGGTGAAGTTCACAAATGCGCCCGGGACGATTACCTTGACGGTGGAAAAAACTGCGGAGTTTGAAGAACGCTCCACCCTGCGGTTCCACGTGAAGGATACGGGGATCGGAATGAGCCAGGACTATATCCCAAGATTATTCGAGCCCTTCTCCCAGGAGGCGGGAAGCGCAAAGAATAAATATGGCAGTACCGGTCTTGGCATGGCCATCACCAAAAGCATGGTTGAGATGATGAATGGAACGATCAGCGTGGAATCTGTGAAGGGCGTCGGGACGGAATTCACCGTGGTTGTCACGCTGAAGAAGGTGACGGGCCGGGGTCGGAACAGTAAAGACGCTCCGGATGCGGCTGAGATGGGCCGGAAAGAATCGTTGGATCTGGCTGAGACAGGTCGGACAGAGACGGGGCAGCCTGGAATTGGCCAGACGGAGCTGGGTCAGTCTGAGGAGAAGAAACAGGCGGAACTGGCCGGACGGCGGGTTCTGGTTGCTGAGGATATCGAGATGAATGCCGAGATCCTGATGGATCTCCTGGAAATGGAAGCAGTGGAATCGGATCACGCCGAAAATGGCCGGATCGCGGTGGAAATGTTTACGAACAGTGCACCCGGAACATATGCGGCGATCCTGATGGATATCCGGATGCCGGTAATGGACGGCCTGGAGGCGGCCAAGGCCATACGCGCTCTGGACAGAACGGATGCAAAGAAGATCCCCATCATCGCCTTGACTGCCAATGCCTTTGATGAAGACGTCCAGCGATCCCTGCAGGCGGGAATGAACGCGCATCTATCCAAGCCTGTAGAACCGGAGCACCTGTACCAGACACTGGGTGAGCTGATCTACGAAGCTGAGGCGTGACGCGTGACAACGGGGACAGTCCCTTCTGTCACGTTTTCCTGGGAAAACGTGACAAGAGGGACTGTCCCCGTTGTCACGCTTAGTTTGTCAGTCATTGTTGTACTTATGGAACCGGATGGTTGCCCGGCCGGCCTCCTTGGCACGGTACAGGGCCCGGTCCGCATTTTTGAACAGGGCGGAGGCACCGATTCGGTATTCGCCAAATGCGACGCCGGTACTGATGGTGACCGGTGGTACTCCGTCGGATCCATCCTTCAGTTTCTCTGAGATGGCTTCATATTTCGCCTGAACCAGAGTGCGAAGGGAAGGACCAAGGTGGATCAGGATGACGGCGAACTCATCACCGCCGATCCGGCATACCAGATCGTCGGAACGGAAGCTGCTGAAGATGGCATCTGCAACCTTCTTTAATACCTTGTCTCCGATCTCATGTCCGTACTGGTCGTTGATCCCTTTAAAATAGTCCAGGTCGATGATCATCAGAGCACTGGTTTCAAGGTCGGTGTTCTTCAGGAAGAAATCGTAGCCACGCCGGTTATAGAGACCGGTGAGCTTATCATGATTTGCCTCGTAGTTCAGCTTCTTCTTGCTCTGAACGTGGGTGTTGATCATGAGGTTATAGGTCTTGGCCAGGAAGCGCATTTCATAGGCACCCTCCGGCGGGATATCCTCTTCCTTTCGGATCTTGGCCACGGCATTTCTCACGGGGCGGATGATCAGAAGCGAGTTCAGGAAAACCATCACAAGGATGGTGAGCATCAGAACAACGGCAAGGATATGCTCGATCAGGAGCAGGGTGCGAAGTTCTTCGGCGGTATCCTGCTGTGAGTTCTGAATCTGGCTAAGCAGACTGTTCAGACAGGCCTTGGTATGGCTGGAAATGTAGTTCTTTGCGGCCTGATAATCTGAATCAAAAAGAAGATCAATGGCTTTCTGCCTTTTCTCCTCCGAGGAAAGATTTTGACAGGATGAATCAGGTACATGGGAGCGGATCACAGCCGGATATTCGGAGAGATCATAGCCCAAGCTGTTGCATGCAAGGTGCGCTGCCAGATACTCTTTTTCTTCCAGTTCTCTGGAAGCGGTGATGGCATTTTCAAGCTCCTTCAGAGTCTCCGGCGATGTACTGATGCTCTTCAGATGCTCGATGGCCTTGTCCCGCCGTTTTGTGGTAGTGATCTCAGTCAGATAGGAATCCAGATATGATTTATCACCGGTCACCACGAAGGTTCGGATCTGTTCCGTCAGAAAGTCCGAGGCCTCCTGAACATCATCCGAGCTTTCTCTGGCATCGATCAGGGTTTGGGTGAGACTGTGGGTATCTGAATAGATGGAGTCGGTTCTGCTGATCGTGAAAAACAGAGCGATCGAAAGCAGAATGGCAAAGGTCAGAATGCTGATATTCACTTTGCGCAGGGATATGCCGTGCTTCTCAGACGACACTTTCTCTTCTTCGTTTTTCTTCGGTTTATCTTTTTCGTTCATAGATGGGGTCCTCAAAATGCAAAATTGTGAAATGTCTTTCCCATTCTAACATATTTTTCACTTCGTTACAAATACGTGGTTGTAAATGAACAGGGAAAAAACAGAAAATTGCACAATCGAAGGGCGGAATTATAGGTCAAATTGCCCAAAAACCGATTTTCGGGTTGGCATATTCACGAAAAAAGGGGAAAAAATAATTTATCTTTGGGCACACTTCAGAAACGTTTTGCGTATAATAGCATTTGTAACCCCCAATACATTATAGTTTTTTGCTACAACCCCAAAGTAACAAAATACCTTCTCCAAAATGGACAGTCCCCCCCAGGACTGTCCATTTTCCTTTTCTATGAAATTGTTCGCAGCCACGTATGCATTCCATACCGAGGCTATGTCGCCCTTCCAGAGAGGGAGAGATTAATTATAGTCTCTCCACCACCGGTAATTTGCCTTCTTCATGGACTGAGCGGTGAATGTCAGCTTTGAAGACTCCGCTGAAAAGCTGCCCTCCAGCGTCCGCCCGATCTCGGGAGTGAGCAGGTGGCTGGAAGAGGAGTACTGCGATTCGTATGCACGTGTAAAGCGCTCCACAGGATCATCCCAGGCGTGGCTCGAAAGAACGAAGGCGCCCCAGTGAACGGGAGTGACGTAGGTTGCGTGCAGCTTCTTCCCTGCTTCCACTGCTTCCTCCGGGAACATATGGACACCGGCCCATTTCGGGTTGTACTGCCCACATTCCAGAATGGCGAGATCAAAATCGCCATATTTTTGATGGATCTTTTCAAACCGATCATCCATACCGCCGTCAGCGCTGTAATAGATCTTGCGGTTATTATCCTTTAACACCAGAGAAGCCCAAAGCGTCTCGTTGGAGTCGAACAGCTGTCTTCCGGAGAAATGTTGCGTCGGTGTGGCAGCGATGGTGATTCCCTTATACTGGTATTCGTCCCACCATGCCATGGTCTGGATCTTGTCCGCACTTACACCCCAGCGGATGAGATGCTTCTCAATACCCAGCGGAACGAAGTAGCGCTCTACCTTTCGGTCGATGGCCTGGATGGTCTGCCGGTCCAGATGGTCGTAGTGATCATGAGAGATGAACACAGCGTCGATCTGAGGCAGCGCATTTGCGGAAATGGGACATTTCGAAAAACGCTTCGGTCCGATCCAGCCGAAGGGCGAGGACCGGTCGGAGAACATGGGATCTACCAGGATGTTCAGATCGCTCATCTGGATCATGAAGGAAGAATGACCGAACCAGGTGTAGGAGAAGTCGTTCTTCTTTGCGTTTTCCAGGAAGAGGGGAGTGGCCGTCGGAAGCTGATCCTCCGGCGTCTTTCCCTTCTCGGAGTAAAGGTTGTTGGATCCGCCCTTGTTTGTGAACAAAGTGAAGGAATCCCCGTTTGTGAACTCTCCGTTCTTATAATAGGAGGAGTCTGCCCGGGACTTATAGGAGTCCTGATCCTCTTTGGTCACCCGGCCGCCGAAGTCCGAATCCAGCTTCAGCACAAGGAAGGCAAGAACCACGAACCCGGCCAGACACCATAAAACGATGGTCAGGATCCGGACCCACAGCTTCCGCTCTTTCTTCCGTTTCTTCTTCTTTTTCTTTGACGCAGGCGTGTAATTGTAGCTTTTTGGATATTTCGTGTTTGTGTTTTTTGTTTCAACCATGATGGAATCCCCTCCCCGTAATACATAAAGATATACACCATTGTACCACAAAACGTGACAACGGGGACAGTCCCCATTGTCACGTTTTCCCGGGAAAACGTGACAAGAGGGACTGTCCCCGTTGTCACGTTTAAGAATCAGTTAAGGTTTAGACAATAGTCAGATTAAGACTTTCGGCATGGAGTGGAGTATAGTAAAGTCAGAAAACAGGATTCCGGATCTAAAGGAGAACGAGATATGAGCAAGAATATGAGTAAGAGTACTATTCTTTCTGCAAAGAATCTTTCTAAGACTTTTTCAAATGCGTCGGTTCAGCAGCATGTGCTGAAGAATCTGAACCTGGAGGTATACCGCGGCGACTTTACTGTTGTTATGGGAAACTCCGGATCCGGGAAGAGCACACTGCTTTATGCCCTGTCCGGGATGGACCGCCCCAGCCTTGGCTCGGTGGTCTATGAGGTGGATGGCAGGGAGATGGAAATCTCAAAATACAGCAACGATAAGCTGGCACTGTTCCGGAGGAACTATGCAGGCTTTGTATTCCAGCAGAATTATCTGAATGATACCATGAGCGCCATGGACAACATCATGCTCAGCGGCCTGCTGAGGTCGAAGGACCGAAAGGCCATCGCCGGAAGGGCGAAAGAGCTTCTCGGCAGGGTCGGCATCGGGGAAGCAGACTGGAAGAAATATCCGGCCCAGCTGTCCGGCGGTATGCGGCAGCGGGTGGCGCTGGTCCGGGGCATCATCAATTCCCCGGAGATCCTTTTCGCAGATGAGCCCACAGGTGCACTGAACTCCACGAACACGGATGCGGTGCTGGATATCCTGACGGAGCTGAACCGAGAAGGCCAGAGTGTTGTCATGGTAACACATACCATCCGGGCAGCGGAGCGCGGCAACCGCCTCATCTACCTGGCGGACGGCGTGATCACGAAGGAGATCGATCTCGGCCCCTACGCGGGAGACTACAAGGACGAGTCAAACCCGAAGCAGGGAGAAGCAAAGGAGCGGCACACAAAACTGAAGGCCTTCCTTCAGGAAATGGGGTGGTAGGATGTACAAGCTTTTCTTTATCGCAAAGAACAACATCAGAAAACAGAAGGGCGAGATGGTTACATTTGCGGTGCTGACCTGCCTTACCGCATTGCTCCTGTTCATCGGCATGTCCATGATCAGCGGCATGAAGGA
Source organism: uncultured Lachnospiraceae bacterium (assembly GCA_902792005.1). Lineage (GTDB taxonomy): Bacteria > Bacillota > Clostridia > Lachnospirales > Lachnospiraceae > Eubacterium_Q. The sequence continues at coordinate 8,533 of CADAXW010000031.1, read as the reverse complement.
TATCACGGAAACGGCCCATGAAAGGATCAGCGGCGCAGACGTACAGATGAACGTAACGCTGAATCCGGATTCCGATGCCGCGGTGCGGAACATTTTAAAGAAGAACGAAAATGTAGGCGAGTTCGAGGCAGATTACTGCTATCTCGCGGAAATGGAATACAAGAATAAAAAGGACTCGGAATGGAGCAACCTGGAGTTCGTGATCACTCCGTATCACAGCCAGCGTCGGATCCAGACCATGAGCGTTGACGCCTCCGGGCTTTCCGGGAATGAAATCGTGCTTCCTTATTATTTGAAGAACAGCTTTCCCGTCGGGGACACCTTCTGCTTCCGTAAGGACGGAAAGGTCCTGGAGTATACGGTGGCAGGATATAATGAGGATACGGTCTTCAACAATCCGCTGAATTTCTCCGTGTATCTGGTGTTTGTATCGGATGAGGAGTATGAGAAGATCGGCGCGTTGAATCCGGAGACGGTGTTCCCTTATGTCCGCTACAAGGCGTGGCTTTCGGAGGAAGCGAAGCAGGCAGGCGTCAGCGATTCGGATCTGGAGACGGAGATCGAAGATGCATTTACCGACTGGGCGGTGGCCTACGCTGCGACGCACCCGGATTATAAGATGCAGATCCCTACAGTCATCAACGCAACCATGATGAAAGAGGGTGGAATGATCACACCGCGGATCGCCATGCTTGCGGTGGTCATCTTCTCCATGATCATCCTGATCATCACCCTCATCATTGTGAGCTTCAGCATAAAGAACTTTATCCAGAGAAATATGAAAAACACCGGGATCATGGAAGCGTCGGGCTACACCGTCCGGGAGATCCGCCGCGCCATGCTTCTTCAGCTGATGATGGTCACCCTGTTTGGGATCGTCCTGGGCCTTATCCTGGGCGCGGTCCTCACTGCTCCCGTGGGAGATCTGGTGGGATCCATGATCGGACTTTCCTGGAATCAGCCCGTAAATGTACCGGCCATGTTTATCGTGAGCGGCGCGCTTCTGCTGGTGGTGTTTGCAGTGGTCTGGCTTCAGGGAAGAAGGTATCAGAAGATCACCGTGCTGGATGCGCTTCGTGGGGGCATGACCACACATAACTTCAGAAAGAACACATTTCCGCTGGAAAAAACCAGACTTCCCAAGGCCCTGGTCCTTTCTCTGAAGGAAACCTTTGGACGCATGGGAAATACCATCGCCATCACGCTCATCGCCGTGGTGCTGGCATTTGTAACCGTGGTGGGCTTTGCCACCTATCAGCTCTTCGGGAATAGCAATGATACCACCATGGAGATCCTGGGCTTTGAGGTGGGCGATATCGAAGCAGATGCGCCGGCAGCCGCCCTTGAGGATCTGAAGAGGGTCGAGGGTGTAACGAATATCGTATGTGGGCGCAATATAAATATAACGGTGGAATCGGCATCGGGAAGATCAAAGATCAAGGCAAAGGCATACGAGGACACAGGCGCTCTTCAGAGGTGCAAGGCCTCCGAGGGCCGTCTCCCCATCCACGCGAATGAGGTGGCCCTGACATCGGTGACCATGAAAAAGCTGCAGGTTGAGATCGGCGACACCGTGGAGATTTCCCTGGGTGAGAACAAGGCATCCTACATCATCACGGGCAAGTACCAGCTGATGCAGGCCATGGGAAAGACCGCCATCCTGACCTTTGACGGAGCACGGCGGATCTACCCCACAGAGTTCGGGACCGTAAGCTACATCATCACCACCGAACCGGGTATCTCCTACGAGGAAATGTGCTCCCGCCTGGACGCGGCCTGCCCGGGAATTCGCATGCAGGACGGCGAGAAACTCATCGCAGAATCCGCAGATACCATCACCTCCTCCATGACCATGCTCTGCATGCTGATCGTGATCGTAACAACCGTCACCGTCATTTTCGTGGAGACCATGCTGATCCGCTCGAAGCTGGTGCGGGAGTGGAACAACCTCGGCGTGAACCGCGCGCTCGGCTTTACCAACCGCGATCTGATGCACCAGATCATGCTTTCAAATGTACCGGCCCTGGCCGTTGGAAGCCTTCTGGGTGTGATCCTGGGAAGCCTCCTTGCAGCCAATGTGATGCAGATGATGCTTGGCATGTTCGGATATGAAAAGCTGACCTTCAGTATCGACCTCCTGTATCCCGTGGTCACATTTGCGGGGATCCTTCTGGTGGCAGTGCTGGTCTCGGCCCTGAATGCCCTGAAGGTACCCCCATTGTCACGTTTTCCTGGGAAAACGTGACAAGAGGGACTGTCCCCGTTGTCACGTTTTGTGGTAGTATAGGAAAGAGACGGTACTGCGGAACAGGAGGGGTGACATGCACTACAATTGTCTGATCGTGGATGATGAGGTTGAGCTGTCGAAAATGACGGCGGAGTATTTTCAGATGTTTGATGTCAGCACTGCATACGTGCATTCGGCGGAGGAGTGCTATAGATTTCTTGAGGAAAATGTAGTCGATCTTCTGCTTTTGGATATCAACCTGGGGGACGGCTCCGGCTTTGATATCTGCAAGCGGGTGCGGGAGGAGCATCAGCTTCCCATTTTATTCATCAGTGCAAGGCAGGGAGATGATGATGTGCTGATCGCCCTCAGCATCGGCGGGGATGATTATATCCGGAAGCCTTACAGCATGTCCATTCTGCTGGCAAAGGTGAAGGTGAATCTGAAGCGTGTGGAGCAGCTGAGACAGGCAGGCGCCGGGATGGAAGGAGCATCACCCAACGGAGCGGGCCCAGGGACTACTGCTAAGGGTACATCGCTCACTCTTGACCCTGGAACCATGTCCGTCATCATGGACGGAAAGAAGATCATGCTGAAGGCGAAGGAATATGCACTTCTTTCTTGCCTCTACAGCCATAAGAATACCATTGTGACGAAGGATCAGCTGTTTGAAGAGGTCTGGGGCGATACATTTTACAGTGATGGAACTTTAAATGTACATATCCGCAAGCTGCGGGAGAAGCTGGAGGAGGAACCCAACGAGCCGAAGCTGATCAAGACTGTGTGGGGGACTGGATATATACTGGAAGTGGAATGACCGGGACGGACGCGGACCAAACGAGAGGCGCGGAACAGGACGGACGCGGGATCGGACGGAAGAGGGATCGGACATATGAAAACAATCAGGACGATAGGGATCATTTTCACCCTGCTGATGCTGGCGGGGCTGTTCCTCTTTCTTGGCGGCATGCGGAAGAACGGGGAGCGGAAAAACAACATAGTGGAATACAACGACCGGCTGCACGAGATCGGAGACGCATATCTTGCGGGGACGGATCTAAGGACACTCGAGGAAACATTTGGCTGCGAGGTGATCCTCACACAGGATCCGGAGGATCCGCGCGTGATGTCGCTGATCGGAAAACGGGCGCTGATCTTTGACTTTGCGCCGGAGGGACAGCTGATCGGAAAGGTAGCGTGGACCGAGACGGACGAAGCTATGACGGAAATGCGCGACCAAACGCTGCGCTTTGGGATCATCCTATGGGCGGTGGTGCTGGTGGCCGGTTTCCTGATCCTGTTTCTGGTTTACCTAAGTCTTCTTCGGCCGGTGGAGGAAATGCGCGGTTTCTCGGAGGAGATTGCCAAGGGAAATCTGGACATCCCGCTTCCCATCCATAAGAATAACCTTTTCGGGAACCTCACGGAAAGCTTCGATATCATGCGCGAGGAGCTGAAGGCCGCGAAGGAGCGGGAGGTTCAGGCGGAGAAGGCCAAGAAGGAAATGGTGGCGGAGCTGAGCCACGACATCAAGACACCGGTGGCAACGGTGAAGTCCGCCTGCGAGGTGCTGAAGGTAAAGCACGGACGGAAACTGGAGGAGCTGGAAGATGCAGCATCGATCGCGGATGAGAAGGACATTCTTGAAAAGACCGATCTGATCTTCTCCAAGGTAGATATGATCGACCATCTGATAACGGATATCTTCCATACCACACTGGAGGAGCTGGACCATCTGGAACTGAAGGTGAAGGAAGAAAGCTCCCTTCTGATTCAGGACTATTTCCGGAATATGCGTATGTACAAGGATACATTTAAGAAGGATATAGCAGAGGAGAAATATATTACCCTGGAGAATGATATACCCGAATGCCTGATCTTCATGGACCGGCTGCGGATGGAGCAGGTACTGGATAACATCGTCGGAAACTCCGCCAAGTATGCAGGAACTGAGATCCGGGTATCCTTTGAGGAGACAGAGGGAGCGGTCCGCGAGGACGGAAGAAAAGACAAATATGTCAGGATCCGGATCCGGGATTTTGGCCCGGGGATTCCGGAGGACGAACTGCCGCTCGTTACAGAAAAATATTACCGCGGGCAGAATGCAAAGGAACAGTCCGGCTACGGGATCGGCCTGTTTCTGGTGAAAAACTATATGGAGAAGCAGGGCGGCGGCATGGAATACTACAATGATGACGGCTTCGTAGTCGACCTCTACGTCAAGAAAGCGTGACAACGGGGACAGTCCCCTTTGTCACGTTTTCCCGCGAAAACGTGACAAGAGGGACTGTCCCCGTTGTCACGCTCTTGTCGACAGAAACGCAGGAACGTGGTATGATTACTGTGTTGCTGTCAAACAGCAGGGAAGGTTGGTAACAAAAGTGTCAGAGAACAAAATCGACAAATTGAAACAAGCGATCAGCAAGAGCTACGTAGGAAGCGGTGGTGTGGTGGAACACCTGATCATCGCGCTTCTGTCAGGCGGGCATGTCTTGCTGGAGGATGTGCCGGGTGTCGGCAAGACGACCCTGGCCAAGGCGGTTGCGGAGTCCGTAGCCATGGATTTCGCCCGGGTGCAGTGCACGCCGGATACGCTGCCCACCGACATCCTCGGAACCACGGTTTTTGATCCCAAGGATGGATCCTTCCGTATGCTGAAGGGCCCCATCTTCCACCGATTTTTGCTGGCGGATGAGATCAATCGAACCTCGCCGAAAACGCAGTCCGCGCTGCTGGAGGCCATGGAGGAGCATCAGGTCACCATCGACGGCACCAGCTATAAGCTCCCGGAGCCCTTCCTTGTTGTGGCAACGCAGAATCCGGTGGAGCAGCTGGGAACCTACCCGCTCCCCGAGGCGCAGCTGGATCGGTTTATGATGAAGGTTACCCCGGGCTACCCCGGCAAAACCGAGCAGATGACTTTGGCGAAAATGTTCCTGACAGGCGAACTTCGCCAGCCCATCGAGCCGGTCCTTACCTCAGAGGAGCTGCTTCAGTGCATGGAAGAGGTGAAGGCGGTGATCCTGAAGGATGAGGTCATCGAGTATGCACTGGCCATCGTTGAGGCTACCAGAACCGAGAAAGAGGTCAGCTGCGGACTCAGCCCCCGTGCCAGCCTGGATCTGCTGCGCGCATCCCAGGCCACCGCATTTGTCAGAGGCAGAGACTTCGTGATCCCGGAGGATGTGATCGAGATCGCAAAGGTAGTTCTGCCCCACAGACTTGTTCTGACGGCTGAGGCAAAGATCAATCATTTCACCGGATATCAGGTGATCCTGGGCGTACTGGATCGGACCAAGCGCCCTCAGTAATTTCTCATGAGTAAGAATCGTCAAAAAAATGAAGTGAATATTGAAGTGGGTGACCTTTCCCGCAAGGAGAGGCGTCGTCTCAGGAAAGAGCAGAAGAAACTGAGGAAACAGGAAAAGAAGCAGCGGAAGAAACGCCGCCCGCGTCTGCCGCAGGTGATCTACGTGGCCGCTTTGATCGGCGCCATCATCTATGTCAGCAACCGGGGAGGCGCTCTTTCCTATGCTCTTTTTTATACCATGCTGTTCTATCCGGTGCTGGCCTTCTTCTATCTGCTGATCGTAAGAGCGGCCATAAGGATTCAGCAGGATCTGCCCGCACGCGAGCTGAAGAAGCGGGTGGATGAGTCCTATCATCTGGCGGTGGAGAATACCTCCTTCCTTCCGGTTTCCGGGGTGCGTCTTTTTATCGAGCCCGGCAGAGCGGACTTCCGGGATGATATCACCGGAGAAGAGCTGAGCTTTCTCCCGCGGGAGAAGCGTTCCTTTGATACCTCGCTTCACTGCAATTATACGGGAAGCTATGAGACAGGCATCGCGCGCATCACATTTCGGGATGCCTTTCATCTGATGCGTCTGAATATGAAGGTGCCCATGCCTCTTCGCGTTCAGATCCTGCCTGTAGTGACCGGGATCGCCAAGGACGATCTCAGCCGTGCGACATGGTCCCTGACCCGTGGCTCCATGGGCGGCAGGCGAAACGAAAAAGAGGAGATCCTGGGAAATGATATGGCGCAGTACACGCCCGGAGATCCCCTGAAGCGGATCCACTGGAAGAACTATGCCAGAAGCGGTGAGGCCATGGTGCGTATCCCGGAGGATAAGGATTTCAGCCTGATCACGCTGCTGCTGCAGCTTCAGCCGGGGAGCATGGAGAGCCTTGACGTGCTGGCCCGGAGAGATAAGTTTCTGACATATTCCGTATCGGTAGCCGGCGCATTTGCCGAGCAGAAGAAACCGGTACAGGTGCTGTTTTATAACGCGGCGGTCAAGCGTGTTCTGGTGGAGGACTATGAAGGCCTGGAGCATCTCTGCCGTGAGCTTTCAAAGGAACTGGTGCAGCGGGACGATCCCGAGAAGGTCGAAGCACTCCTCAGGGAAGAGGCCGAGCGCTGGCAGTGCCCGACACTCATCATCAAGGAAGGAGAGGAACAGCTTTGTCCGATGTAAAGAAACGAACCTGGAACTTCATATTGGACAGTCTGCCGATCCTTGCCATCTCATACGCGCTGCTTGAGTGGCTCAGTCAGTTTTCGGTGCTTCGCCTGGACCGGATCAGCTTTCTCTGCTACCTGCTGGCAGCCTTCAGTGTTGCCTTTCTGGCGGAGTTTACGGGACATCCCGGGCGGATGATCCGTTTTCTGCCCATCATCCCGGTGGCGATCCTGGTGATCTCCCAGGACAGAGGGCTTGTGACAAATGCGCTGCTGGCCGCGGTTCTGATCGGTGTTCTTTGTATGCTGAAAACTCTGCCTGCATGGAAATGGATCCAGACAGCACTCACGGTCGCGCTGATCGTCATGTGGGTGATCGAGGATGATCAGCCGGTGATGGTTGCAGCAGGTCTCATCCTGGCTGCGGCATCGTGCATCGCCGCATTTCTGGATCATGCCTATAAACACTGGGTGCTTCTCCTGGCTCTGGCGGCCTGTCTGGCGCTGATCCCCGGTTCGGATCAGGAGCCCATGAAATGGGAGGCGCTCCATAAGGTGATCGATAATGTGGAGAACTTCATCGTTAAGACCGGAAAGGATATAGGATACTTCTTCGAGGGACTGTTCGGAGGAGATGAGACTGCATATACCGGCTATTCCGAAGCGGGCCAGATCAGCGGAGGGCTGACGGGCTCAGATCGGGAGGCCCTGCTGATAGAAACGAAATCCAAGTTGAAGTACTGTTATCTTCGCGGCTCTGTTTATTCGGAGCTGGGGCCGGATGGTTTTTCCAACCGTGAGAAGCCGGAGCAGCCCATGGCTTCCTGGCTGTCGCTGTATCTTTCCGCGCTGGCCAAGACAGGAACCACGCCGGAGGAGGCGGCCTGCTTCTCCCGTGTGGAGCGGGCGAAGATCACGTATCAGTATCTCAGGACAGACGATCTGATCCTGCCGGCCAATACATTTTATATCAGCGGAAATCTGGAGTACGGACTGGACTCCAAGGAAGGAAAGGGCTTTTCCTACGACTTCAACTACATCACATTTGATGAGGTGAATCCCTATTACAAGGAGATGGCCAGGAAGGCGCAGTCCATCAAATATCCCGCGCACTACGATGAGGCGGCGCAGGTGGCAAAGGAATTCTACGGCTTCCACCTGGCAAACTACATCACCATCGATGAATACAATGCGGCGATCGAGGCGTATCAGGAGGTTACCAACACAGATAAGTATCTGGGAACGGAGCTTCGGACCGACCGGATGGAGGAACTTGCCCTTCGGCTTACAAAGGGTTGCAGTTCCGACCTGGAAAAGGCGGAGCGGATCGAGGCCTATCTCCGTCAGTACAAGTACGATATGTCCGTTGACCTTCGGGATGAGGACAATTACGTAGACGCCTTTCTTTTTGAAACGGAGAGCGGTTACTGCGTGCACTATGCATCGGCCATGGTCATGCTGCTTCGCCTGAACAACATTCCCGCCCGTTACGTGCAGGGCTTCCTTCGGTCCGCGAAGGACGAGGGCGTTGTGCCCGAAAGCTGCGCGCATGCCTGGGTGGAGGCATTTATCCCGGGTCTGGGCTGGGTAGAGTTTGAGCCTACGGCGGCCATGGAAAATGCGGAGGCCACCAGCTGGAGACTTCGTCTGGCCAAGCGGGAGGGCGGAGAACCGGTGGAAGAAGGCAGCGGTAAGGTGAAAGAGGAACCGCAGTATGAGCTGCCGGAGGTTCCGCCACCGGAGGAAGCAAAGGAAGAGAAGGAGTCATCGGCCTCCGTGGGAGAGATCTTCCGTACCATCGGACGCTATGTGCTGGTGGTGCTGGGAATGGCGGCGGTGGTGAT
>CADAXW010000030.1 GCA_902792005.1 uncultured Lachnospiraceae bacterium | reverse complement strand
AGAAATTGGAAGGATAATTCTGCTTCGCCTCTTCATAGTCGGCCATATTCAGCACGCCGTCCTGATCTCCGTAAATCGAGAGCACCATCATCGGGTCATTCAGCTTGTCAACGGAATAGGACGCAAGCAGTATCACCGCCTTGATCTGATCCGGATGTTCAGAGGCATACCGTGCCGCCATGACTCCGCCCATGGAATGCCCGCCGATGATCCACTCCTTATAATCATACTCCTTTATCACATCCTCTGCGGCATCCCCATCGAGGACAGCCAGGTGGAACGGCATTTTCACCAGATATACATCAAGCCCGAACAACGCCAGTGTCTTCAACATGGGAGCATACGCCGTTTCCTCTACCCGCGCTCCGGGATAAAAGATAAACATTCTGTCCTCTCCCGGTCCGTCAAACAGATATCCGTTTTTCTTCTCCGTGATCGTCACGGCTTTTGTCGAATTCAGAGAGCGCAGTGCCTCCTCATCCGCGTGATAATAGGTGAGCAGAAACACACCGACCGCTGCCAGCAAAACGACAAACAGCACACCGAACGAGATGGCAATGGTACGTCCTACCCTTCTTTTTCGGGGTTTCTTTCCATTCTCTGCCGATTCCTCAGTCTGATCCGTCACTTGCTCTTCAGCGTCCGGCCTTTCCTCTTCTATGTCCTGATCCTTCTCTTCTATGTCCTGATCCTTCTCTTCTATGTCCTGATCCTTCTCTTCCATGTCCCGGTTCTTCTCCATATGCAGCCTCACCTTTTTATTCTATCCGACCACAATCCTCTGCTGACCGAAGCCCTTACTCTATTCGATCACGATCTTCCGATAATCGAAGCCCTTCTCCGGATCCTTCATGATGTTTACATGGATCGCATCCTCGGGGATGATGCCTGCGATCAGACTGCTCCACTCGATCAGCGCAACCCCCTCCGGGTTTCCCGCCATCTCATAGAAGCCGATCTCCTCCATCTCATCCTCGGAGCCGATGCGATACACATCAAAATGATACAGCACCAGCCTTCCGGTATGATATTCCTTCAGTATTGTAAATGTAGGGCTGGCCATTGGCTCCCGGATCCCAAGTCCTGCTCCGAAGCCCTGGGCAAATACGGTCTTTCCGACCCCGAGATCCCCGTCCAGACAGATTACCTCTCCTCCCGTTGCCTGCTCTGCCAGCTCTTTTGCCAGTGCAAATGTTTCCTCCGGGCGGAAGGTCTCCTTTTCGATTCTGTTCATCATCTCAGCTTCTCACTTCCTGTATTTCTTCAGGTTCCCGGAAAGAATGGGCGTAAACTCCTGGGTATACTGAACCACCCGCGACAGGATGCTTGCCTTATCATCTCCCAGCTCCGACAGCGGCCACACGAAGGCATTGACCTTGCTTGTGTGGATTGCCACCATTTTACCCGTCATCCGAATCTTATAGATCAGCTCCCAGCCGATCTCCAGATGCTCCTCTCCCTGACTGACGATCATCATTTCCGGGAGCAGCGTATACTCGATAGGCTGCTGATAGGAGGGACTGGTTTCCAGCTGCTTCTTGCTGCGTGACATCAGTGTCATGGGATTCACCACAAAGCACAGCATGGCGATGATCACATATGCCGCAAGGCTGGGAACGTCGATATGATCCCGGAAGAATACCTCCCGGATGGCCATAACAACTCCTCCGGCACCCAGCAGGAGACTGAAGATTCCGCCAAGCCGGCTGTAGTAGGACGTCACCATAAAATTTGTGAGGGCCTCCCTTGTCATATTAACCTGAAATCGTTTCTCCTGTACCATGCGTTCCTTCCTGTTCTTTATCTACCAACCAGAAATCTCCCTATCGAGAATCCGCCAATCAGAAATCTCCCCATCAGAGATCTCCCTATTAGAAATTGCGGCCGTTCCAGCCCCAATCCTTCGTGGTCCTGTATTCTACATAGATATGATCACCGGGGATCCCCAGCTCTGTCTCATAGATCTCGCAGATCTTTGCGGTCATCTGCTCAAATGCAGAGGAACTTCCGGATCCAAGAAGATCAACGGACACAAATGCGCCCTTTTCCAGCTTTTCTCCTGCGAAATACAGACAGTACTCATCCTCAAACCCGATCATGACATAGCTCTCCGGCTTTCCGATGATGGATGCAGCCCTTCCCAGCTCAGCCTTGATCTTGTCTCTCTTTTCATCACTTACCTTTACTGTGATCTTTGAATTAATAAACGGCATAATTAAAACCTCCTTTACAACTCCACTGTGATTCGCTTCCCTACCGGCGACAGCTGACGATACTTCACGCCAGTGGTGTCAAAAAGCTTCTTTGATACGATGGTGGCCTCCTGGTCGCTGTACTTATCCTCCCGATAGACCACCTCTGTGATCCCGCTCTGAATGATGGCCTTGGCACACTCATTACACGGGAAAAGCGTCACATAGATCCTTGCACCCTTCATGGAAAGATTTCCACGATAATTCAGGATGGCATTCAGCTCTGCATGACAGACATACATATACTTGGAATCCAGTCCGGCGCCCTCACGTCCCCAGGGCATATCATCATCCTCGCACCCCTGAGGCATTCCGTTGTAGCCCACGGAAAGGATCCGGTTATCCGCGCCTACGATGCAGGCTCCAACCTGTGTGTTCGGATCCTTGGAGCGCTCCGCAGAGAGCATGGCGATCCCCATAAAATACTGATCCCAGCTGATATAATCCGTTCGTTTCTTATCCCCGTTCATCAAGACTCCTCCCCCGGAAGCTTCGTTCCTTACATTTGAAGAAAACAGGAGCCGGTTTGCAACTGACTCCTGTGATCGTGATTAGTTATTTCCAAGATCGAATTTATCATGGATCGCGTTCATGGCCCGCTCTGTGTTCTTCTCGTTGATCAGGACCGTAACACGGATCTCAGAAGTGGAGATCATGCGGATGTTGATGTTCGCATCATACAGAGCCTCGAACATCTTGGCTGCAACGCCTGCATTTGTCTGCATTCCGGCGCCGACGATGGAAACCTTGGAAACCTCCTTGTCTACATCGATGGACTCGAACTCCATATTCTCGGAAATGATCCGTGCTGCATCATCTGCGTCTGCAGTGTTGCAGGTGAAGGAAATATCCTTTGTTCCATGACGTCCAACGGACTGGAGGATCATGTCGATATTGATATTGGCCTTTGCCAAAGCGTTAAACAGCTTAAATGCCACACCCGGCTCATCCTTGAGACCGATTACTGCTACTCTTGCAGCGTCTGTATCACATGCAACGCCGCTTACGATCATCTTCTCCATCTTGTGTCCCTCCTTAACGATGGTTCCTTCATTTGTATTCAGACTGCTGCGTACAACCAGCTGTACGCCATATTTCTTCGCCAGCTCTACAGAACGGTTGTGCAGAACTCCTGCACCCAGTGTTGCCAGCTCAAGCATTTCATCATAGGTTACGCGCTCCAGCTTCCGCGCGTTCTTTACGATCCGCGGATCTGCGGTATAAACGCCGTCTACATCCGTGTAGATCTCGCACTTGTCTGCATGCAGTGCAGCTGCAAGTGCCACTGCCGTGGTATCAGAACCGCCGCGGCCCAGTGTTGTATAATCATCATACTTGTTCACGCCCTGGAAGCCCGTGATGATCACGATCTTATGCTGCTCCAGCTCGTTGCGGATACGCTCGCAGTCGATCCGCTTGATGCGCGCATTTCCGTAGACCGATGTGGTATGCATCGCTACCTGAAATGCATTCAGCGAAATGGACGGCACACCCAGGTTTGCCATCGCCATGGACATCAGTGCAACTGACATCTGCTCACCGATGGTATAGAGCATATCCATCTCACGCTTCGGCGGGTTCGGATTGATATCCTGCGCCATGGTGATCAGTTCATCCGTGTACTTACCCATTGCAGAAAGTACAACTACTACATCATTTCCCTTTTTGTATTCTTCGATACAACGGTTTGCCACATTGTAAATGCGCTCCTTGTTGGCTACCGAGGTACCTCCGAATTTCTTAACTACCAGCATAGTTCCTCCTAAAAATGTTGCATTCTATCTGAATATCCCGGTTGCGGGATACCGATCTACCAGCCGAGACGGATCCTGTGGATCAGAGATGCACCGCTTGCAGCGATGGCCTCCTCCAGCTTCTTCTCCGTCATTTCCTCTGTAACAAATGCGGTCTCGCCCGTTACACCCTCTGCCTTCACTGCTTCAACATTGCCAAATGCGGCCGTGTCAGCCTCGCCTTCCAGGCGTACCAGGAAACGGAAGGGATATTCCTTCGCATCTGCCAGCTGCAGCTTCTCCTGACTCCAAAGGATCGGCACATGTCTTCCCGGATTCTTTGCTGCAGAGACGATATCGGAAACCACTGCACTTGCAGTTGCATGCTTGCCGGCTCCCTTGCCGTAGAACATCACATTTCCAAGCATATCACCGTGAAGCTTGACTGCATTGAACACTCCGTCCACCGCATACAGCGGGTCATCGCTGTGTACCAGGAAGGGCGCTACCATTGCGTAGGTCTTACCGTCCTTCTTTCTCTCGGTTCCGAGAAGCTTGATGGATGCATCCAGTGCCTTCGCATAGGCAAAATCAGCGGAAGTGATCTTCGTGATACCCTCCATGGGGATATCTGCGAAAGACACCTGCTTTTCATTGGCCAGGGACGCCAGAATGGCGATCTTCCGTCCGGCATCATGTCCTTCGACGTCTGCCTCCGGGTTTCGCTCTGCATAGCCCTTGTCCTGTGCTTCCTTCAGCACATCCGGGAATGCCAGTCCCTCTTTATCCATCTTTGTCAGTATATAATTGGTGGTACCGTTCAGGATACCGGAGATCTCATCAAAATGATCCGCTGTCAGGCATGCAAACATGGGACGGATCACAGGGATACCGCCGCCGACTGAGGCCTCAAAGAAGAAGTTTGCATTATTCTCCTTTGCAAGCTCGATCAGCTCAGCACCCTTTGCTTCTACCAGCTCCTTATTGGAGGTGCAGAAGCTGATTCCTTTCTCCAGGGCAGCCTTCGCAAAGCTATAGGCCGGCTCGATCCCGCCCATCGCTTCCGCGATGACACGGATCTCCGGATCATTGACTATGGTCTGGAAGTCATGCACCAGGATCTTCTCAACCGGATCTCCCGGGAAGTCCCGAAGATCCAGAACATATTTCAGATTTACTTCCTCACCGGCACGGCGGCTCAGGTGGGAGTTGTTCTTCAAAAGAACCTCAACCACGCCGCTTCCGACGGTTCCGTAACCAAGAACAGCTACATTTACCATATGCTCTCCTCGCTTTTCGTTATTTGTTACTATTTCTCACTCGCGGTTTTAATTGCCAGATCCCTCAGATACGCATTGATAAAGGGATCGATGCCTCCATCCAGCACCCGCTGTGCATCTCCAACCTCACAGTTGGTCCGATGATCCTTCACCAGAGTGTAGGGCTGAAGCACATAGGATCGGATCTGACTTCCGAAGGCATTGTCGGTAACCTCTCCCCGGATACCGGAGAGCTTCTCCATATTCTTCTGCTTCTCCAGCAGATAGAGCTTGGCCTTCAGCATCTTCATGGCCTTGTCCCGGTTCTGGAACTGGGACCGCTCGTTCTGGCACGCCACCACGATACCCGTAGGAAGGTGGGTGAGCCGCACGGCCGAAGATGTCTTGTTGATGTGCTGCCCGCCGGCCCCGCTGGACCGATAGGTATCCATCTTCAGATCTGCCTCGTTGATCTCGATCTCGATATTGTCATCCAGCTCCGGCATGACATCCAGTGAAACAAAGGAGGTCTGCCGCTTGCCTACCGCATTGAAGGGAGAGATCCGTACCAGACGGTGCACGCCCTTCTCAGACTTCAGATAGCCGTAGGCGTGATAGCCGTTCACCTGAAATGTAACGGACTTCAGTCCCGCTTCGTCGCCGTCCTGATAATCCAGCACCTCTACCGTGAACTTATGCTTATCTGCCCACCGGGTGTACATTCGGTAAAGCATGCTGGCCCAGTCACAGGACTCCGTTCCACCGGAGCCCGCATGAATGGTCAGAACTGCATTGTTCTCATCAAATTCGCCGGAAAGCAGGGTCGCGATCCGGAACTCCTCGAAGGTCTCGGAGAAGGACTCCAGCATCTGACCGGCTTCCTCCACAAGCTCATCATCATCGGCCTCCTCTGCCATTTCCAGCATGGCGCCGATATCCTCATACTCGCCGAAGAGCTTGTTAAAATCCTGAATGGTATCCTTCAGGTTCTTGATCTCCTTCATGACCTTCCCGCTTTCCTGGATATTCTCCCAGAAACCGGGTTCCTCTGTCCGCTTCTCCAGCTCGGCGATCCGGGCTTCCTTCCCGGAAATGTCCAGCGACTGACGAACCTCATCCAGAGGCTTCTCATATTCACTTAATTTGAATTTATACTCGTCGATTGCTATCATTATACTCTTCCGTGGCAGAATTTATACTTCTTTCCGGAGCCGCAGGGACACGGATCGTTCCGTCCGACCTTGGCTTCCTTACGCTTCTGCGGTGCCTTCTTCAGGGACTCATCCTTGTTGGTTCCTGTTTCCTTGGCTACCTGCTCACGCTCAACCTTTTCTTCAAGACGTACGTGCATGATGAGACGGGCTGTATCCTCACGGATCGCATCCATCATATCATTGAACATATCATAACCGGCCAGCTTGTACTCAACTACCGGATCACGTCCACCCATGGACTGAAGACCGATACCCTGACGGAGCTGTGCCATGTCATCGATGTTGTCCATCCACTTCCGGTCAACAACCTTCAGCAGGATGACACGCTCGATCTCACGCATGGTCTCCTTATCCGGGAACTCCTTCTCCTTCTCATCATAGAGTTCCTTTGCCTCATCCAGAAGTCTCTGCTTGAATTCCTCCGGGCGAATGGTATCCATCTCATCCTCAGAGATAGTGATGGGCGCCAGCGGAACGATGGGACGAAGTGTATCATTCAGTTCGCGGAGATCCCACTCACTTGCGGGAACCTCGCTGGAAACTACCTTATCTACATAACGGGCCACGGTGCTCTGAACCATATCGAAGACCGTGTTTCTCATATCCTCGCCGTCCAGAACCTTACGACGCTCAGCATAGATCACCTCACGCTGTTCGTTGTTTACCTGGTCGTATTCCAGAAGGTTTTTACGGATCGCAAAGTTGTTGGACTCGATCTTCTTCTGAGCCTTCTCAACGAATCTTGTAATAGTCTTATGCTGGATCTCCTGTCCCTCCGGGATACGCAGTGCATCGTAAATGCCCATAACACGCTCGGAACCGAAGAGACGCATCAGGTCGTCCTCCAGAGACAGGTAGAACTTGGATTCTCCCGGGTCTCCCTGACGTCCGGAACGTCCACGCAGCTGGTTATCGATACGCCGTGACTCATGACGCTCTGTACCGATGACCTTCAGGCCGCCCAGCTCTTTTACGCCCTCGCCCAGCTTGATATCCGTACCACGACCGGCCATGTTGGTGGCGATCGTTACATTTCCGCGCTGACCTGCATCCTTGATGATCTCAGCCTCCATCTCATGGAACTTCGCATTCAGCACCTTATGAGGAATGCCCTTCTTCTGAAGAAGACGGCTGATCTCCTCGGATGAGTCGATATTTACGGTACCAACCAGAACCGGCTGGCCCTTCTCATGGGTTGCAGCAACCTCCTCGATGATGGCATTCAGCTTCTCCTTCTTGGTCTTGAAGATGGCATCATCCTGATCGATACGCTGTACCGGAAGGTTTGTGGGAACTACAACTACGTCCATGCTGTAGATCTCACGGAACTCGTTCTCCTCGGTCTGTGCGGTACCGGTCATGCCGGCTTTCTTTTCATACTTATTAAAGAAGTTCTGGAATGTGATGGTTGCCAGAGTCTTGGACTCACGCTTTACCTTAACATTCTCCTTTGCCTCGATACACTGATGGAGACCGTCATTGAATCGACGTCCCGGCATGATACGGCCGGTGAACTCATCAACGATCAGGACCTCATCATCCTTAACCACATAGTCCTGATCTCTGTGCATCAGGGCATGTGCCTTCAGGGCCTGCAGCATGGTATGCTGGATATCGATGTTCTCGGAGTCTGCCAGGTTCTCGATATGGAAGAACTTCTCGATCTCGGCAACACCCTGCTCAGTAAGGACTACGTACTTGTCCTTCTCATTTACCAGGTAGTCACCATCCTCCTTCACCGAGTTACCCATGATGGCATCCATCTTGCTGATCTCGGTGGAAGCAGTACCGCGCTTCATGCGGCGTGCGATATAGTCGCACATTTTATAGATATCTGTAGACTTACCACTCTGTCCGGAAATGATCAGCGGGGTACGCGCCTCATCGATCAGGACGGAGTCCACCTCGTCGATGATGGCATAGTGCAGTCCGCGCTGTACCAGATTATCCTTATAGATGACCATGTTGTCACGCAGATAATCAAATCCCAGCTCGTTGTTGGTGATGTAAGTGATATCGCAGTTATATGCAGCCCGGCGCTCGTCATTCTCCATGGAGTTCAGGATGACACCAACCGAAAGTCCGAGGAAGCGGTGTACTTCACCCATCCACTCAGCATCACGGTTTGCCAGGTAATCGTTTACGGTTACAATATGTACACCCTGTCCGGCCAGCGCATTTAAATATGCCGGCAAGGTTGATACCAGGGTCTTACCTTCACCGGTACGCATCTCTGCGATACGTCCCTGATGCAGGATCACACCACCGATCAACTGTACGCGGAAGGGCTTCATGTTCAGCACACGGTAATCTGCTTCGCGAACTACCGCAAATGCCTCCGGGAGGATATCATCCAGTGTTTCGCCATCTGCCAGACGCTTTTTGAACTCCTCAGTCTTCGCCTTCAGCTGTTCATCGGACAATCCCTGCATTTCTTCATCCATCGATTCAATCTTCTTGATGATGGGTTCGATCTTCTTTAATTCTCGCTCGCTGTGTGTACCAAACAGCTTAGTTCCAAGGCCCATTTTTTACCTCCTGAATTATCGCATAGTTACGCTATCTTAGTAATATAGCATTTTTACAAGAGTAGTGCAAGAACTAATTCCATCATATATAAAGAGAAAAAAGAGAACCGGCAAAAAAGAGCATAAAAAAGGCGGGCCCGTCGGCCCGCCCTGATCTATCGCTTTAGAATTCCGGTTCGATCAAACCGTATGTATTTCCTTTTCTCTTATAAACTACATTTACCTCATCCGTTTCAGCGTTGCGGAATACGTAGAAGCTGTGTCCCAGGAGTTCCATCTGTACACATGCATCCTCCGGATACATGGGCTTAACAGCAAATCTCTTGCTGCGGATGATGCTGATATCATCCTCGGAGTCATCCTCTTCCTCCAGGAACTGATTCTGGAAGAATGCTGCGTCCTGCTCCTGATCGATGATGCGCTTCTTATATCTGGTTACCTGACGCTCGATGATCTCAACAACCATATCGATGGATACATACATATCGTCACTCACCTGCTCTGCACGGATGATGTGGCCCTTCATCGGGATCGTAACCTCGATCTTCTGGCGCTCCTTCTCAACTGAGAAAGTAACCTGTGCATTTGTATCTTCGTTAAAGAACTTTTCTAACCTCCCTAATTTATCATATACTGCCTGTTTTAATCCCTCTGTTACGTCAATGTTCTTTCCGCTGATCATGTAATTCATAATATCACTCCTTCTCCACAAGAAATTCGTAGGAACCGTGATGCAAGGATCACAGCCTGCCTACGGTTTCATTGTATCATAGAACAAGGTTTCTATCAACAAAATAAGGGATTTCGTCTTAGCGATTTTTTCACGTTGCTTTTTTTGTCTGACAATTCTTGACTACCCCCATAAAAACACCCGAAAATATAGTTCCTGCCCAAAGTCTCCTGCCCGAAAAAAAACGCCTCTTTTTTCTCCCAACACAGGAATCGAACACGAATCGAAAGTGTTATGTAAAGCCATAATATATGTTGACAATGTGGATAACTTTGTAGATAACGTAAATCGGTCACATTTTTTACAGAAGTTATCCACAAAACTGGTTGCAAAAAACATTAAAATTATAGTAAACCGAACATACCTTTGTCGGAGATTTTCAACCAAAATAGAGGATTGAAACTGTCAGACTATAGCGTGATGTCGGTTTACCGACATCACGCGGTATATAGTGATCGATCGGCGCAGACGCACCTTCGGTGCGTGGTGGCCGATCGATCAAAACAGCGAGGCACAGCGTGTATGCGGCGAAGCCGCATCACGCCACGGCACATCCCCGACCAGGGGATGTGCCATTACGAGGTTCGGGTGTGAGCCGCTCTGGCGGCGCAACACACGGACCTCGTGAGAATGCGAGGAAGCCGCCCCTCTTGCGAGGGAACGGCTTCCGGGAGGTGATTATGAGAAATTCAAAAATTAGTACGCATCAATAATGTTTCTTGCGAAGAGAGGTGTTCCACTGTAGGACAGGGATGAAATGATGATTCCCACTCTCTCGCTGCTTGCATGGATAACCTTGCCTCCGCCGATGTACATGGTTACGTGTCCATCGTAGAAGATCAGGTCTCCGGGCTGTGCTTCAGCTACTGTGATCAGCTTACCGAAGGTTCTCTGTCCACCGGCACGCGGGATGCTGTATCCGAAGTGCTCATAGATCCTCATAGTGAATCCGGAGCAGTCGCAACCATTTGTCAGTGATGTTCCGCCATATACATAGGGGTTTCCAAGGAACTGCTTTGCATAATCTACAAACTGCTGTCTCAGGCTTGAATTTGTTGCTTTCGTCTCAGATGTTTCTTCGTCAGCAGTGATGGTCTTCTCATTTTCCTTCTTGATCTCCTCTGTCCGCTGGATACGCTCCTGGGAACGCTCTGCACGGTTGGACTCGGAAGATTCGGAATTGTTGTTATCATCATCGTCATCATCATCGGAAGACTCATTTGCTTCCTGACGTGCTCTCTCTTCCTCTTCTTCCTTTTCAGCAGCAAGTCTTTCCTGCTCACGACGGGCATCCTCTTCCTCAGCCCGGCGCATTTCCTCAATCTCCTCAGTGGTCTTAGCCCACGGAGTTTCAAAACGAACCTCTACGTAATCATCATTTACGTAGCCTGTGGTTCCGTCATACATCTCGATCTCAACCCAGTCTTCCTGCTGGCTCAGTACGGAATAGGTTTCATTCTCATATACTGCATCCAGGATATCTGCATCTGTGGAAGGATCTTTACGAACGCGGAGTCCGGAGCCCTGCACCTTGATGTACTTGGGAATGCTGTTGGACTCAGCCCACTCGCCGGCATCATCGCCGAACTCGATATACTCATTCTTTACATAGCCTTCGCAGTTACCGGAGCCGATCTTACTCCACTCAGCGCCCTTTTCTTCTACAAGTGCAATACCTGCGCGCTCGATGGTTCCTACGATCTCAGCTTCCGGATCCGCTGACTCACGGATGTTCAGGACGCCGCCTTCACTTACCGTTACGATGGCACGATCCTTAAACTGGGGATATTTGATCGCATTCTTCCCCTCATCTTCTTCTGCTTCTTCCTTCTTATCTTTAGCCTCTTCCTCTTTCTTATCGGAAGCCTTCTCGTCCTTTCCCTTGGAAACGACTTCTGTCTTTGTCTTCTCCTTCTCAGCCATGACTCTCTCGGCTGCAGAAAGAGTTGCTGTCTCCGGAGCCTCTCCAACCAGAACGGCTACGGGATCCTGCTCTTCTGACTCGGTTATGTACTCCTCAACCTTTGCGGAAATACAAATATCATCAAAATCACCTAATGCAGATGACATGGTTGTCGGAATTGTTACGGATGAAAGAATAATTGCTGTCGTCAGCCCTGCGATCAGAACCCGCTTAGACGGCTTATACATGATTTACCTCCTGATGATTTACATAAATCTATATCTTGCAGTATATATTAAGTAAATTTTAACTGAATTTCTTGATTTGTTACAATTTTGTTACACATAGATTATAGCAACTCGACTTATCGATGTCAACCTGTTTCTTGAAAAAAGTGTGAAGAATTGGCGGGAACCCGCGTGGTTATTGAACTTTCAATTTTTATAATATGTATTTCCCGACGAAAAGTCAATCGTTTCATAATTATTACACAAATAATTTATCCTCTCTCTTGCCACAGGTTTAAGAAAGTGATATACATTATAGAAGAAATTAACACGACAGGAATGAAAAAAATGCAGACAATCTTGGAAAAATGTAACAATTCCGGTGCAATCGCAGCCGCTGCCGATATCCTGAGGCGCGGAGGTCTGGTGGCCTTTCCCACGGAAACGGTTTACGGTCTGGGCGGTGACGCCCTGGATCCTTCTGCCTCTGCCCGGATCTACGCCGCGAAGGGACGTCCCTCCGACAACCCCCTCATCGTCCATATCGCTGAGAAGAAGGACGTGTGGGAGCTGGCTGAGGAGGTTCCAGCCACTGCAGAGATGCTGATGGAGGCATTCTGGCCCGGCCCGCTGACCATCATTTTAAAGAAGAAGCCCATCGTTCCGGATGCAACCACCGGTGGACTGAATACCGTAGCGATCCGCATGCCATCTCACCCCGCTGCCATGGAAATGATCCGGCAGTCCGGCGTATATGTGGCAGCCCCCAGTGCCAACCGGTCCGGCCGGCCCTCTCCTACCACTGCAGAGCATGTTGCGGAGGATCTGACCGGCGAGATCGATATGATCCTGGACGGAGGCCCGGTGGGGATCGGCATTGAATCAACCATCGTGGATCTGACGGAGGAGGTTCCCATGATCCTGCGCCCCGGCTTTATCACCAGGGAAATGTTGGAGGCTATCGTGGGTGAGGTCCGCCTGGATCCCACACTGATCACTCTGGAAGAGACCACCCAGGGCAGGGAAACCGAGCCCGACTCCAAGCTTCAGCACCCGAAGGCGCCGGGTATGCGTTATACTCATTACGCTCCCCACGGAACCCTTTCCATTGTGACAGACACAGCCAACCCGGGAGAAGTGACCCCGGCTGTGACCGGGAAGATCCTGGAGCTGACAAAAGAAGCCCTGGCTGAGGGGCATGTGACCGCAGTCCTCACCACCGGAGAGAACGGCAGCGCTTATGATGCGCTGATGGAAACCCCAGGCTTCCACCGGATCGAACTTGGTGATACGGATGACGGACAGACCGTGGCTTCCCATCTCTACGGTGCGCTCCGCACCTGTGACGATCTGAAATGTGACGTGATCTACAGCGAAAACTTCCGCAGAGACGAGCTGGGCTCTGCCATCATGAACCGCCTGATCAAGGCGGCAGGGCACAGAGTTATATCCGTATGACTTCGCCCCGGAGCAGAATATCGGATCAGAATATCGGATCAGAATATCGGATCAGAATATCAGATCAGAATACCTGATCATAATATGATATGACCGGTTGCGTCCCGGTGCCGGTCCATGCTATAATTCTGACGCATGCAAAACAAGGAGGAAACAGCAATGAAGCTTGCCATCGGTTGTGACCATGGAGGATTTGAACTGAAGAAAGAGGTGCTGGCACATTTGAAAGCACGCGGGATCGAGTTTGAGGATCTGGGCTGTCCCGACGCATCCTCCTGTGACTACCCCGTATATGCAAAGAAGGTAACCGAACAGATTCAAAGCGGCGCAGCGGATCTTGGGATCCTGATCTGCGGAACCGGCATCGGCATGTCCATGGCTGCCAACAAGGAACCCGGAATCCGGGCTGCCCTCTGCCATGATGTGTTCTCTGCCAAGGCCACAAGAGAGCATAATGACGCAAATGTACTCTGCATGGGCGCACGTGTCGTCGGCCCCGGCCTGGCACTTATGATCATCGATACCTTCCTGGATACGCCCTTTTCCAATGACGAAAGGCACATCCGGAGGATCTCCTACTTCTCGTAACATTTCTGAAAGTATAAAAAACAACGGACTGCATCAGAAATCTCTGCGCAGTCCGTTGTTTTTATCTTCTTTATTTTTGTTATCTTTGTCATCTTTGTCATCTTTACCTGTAAAACCACTGACGTCGATGTCCTCAAACTTCGCATCATACTCCCGGGCCAGGCGGTCCGCCTCGGTCTCCATGGTATGATGAAGCGCATTCGGGAATTCCAGCTTCATGCCCTTGGTCTGCATGTACCGGAAGGCGATCATATAAGTAGTCTCATCAAACAGGGTGAAGAACCGCTTATTCGTCTCCTCGATGGCACTGTCGATGGTCAGGAACTCTCCCGGCGGAAGCTCAACAAACACCTGACGGAAGGCGTCCTCAACCACCCGGCGCTGCATTTCAAAGTCCGACGTGATGTTCATCATCGGAAATGCGCGAAGATACGCCCTGAGCCACAGTGTATCCGAACGATACCACTCGGAAGGATGATTGTAAGCCCTGGACATATCATAGATCTCCCGTTCCCAGCTATACGAGAAGTAGGATGCATCCACGATACGCTCGATCTGTTCATCCGTCAGATCCAGCTGATATTCCTTATTAAACTTTACAACGATCTTCCGGCGCTTGGATACGGTTTCTGTCAGCTTGAAGTCTCCCGGTATTTTCTTATATTCCTCGCTTTCCGCCCGTGCAGCCTCCTTCTTTGCAGAAGAAAGTGCCTTTGCGATCAGCAGGACAGGGAAACCCATAACCAGAAGGATAAACGCGATATGCCAGGAAGCCACCCCCAGGATCGCAAGCGCGATGATCAGCGCAACGATCCCGCCGATGCCCGATTTCTTCTTCGTCGGCGCATTTACGGCACGGGATGTATCCGGGTTGTTCTTTCCAAACAACAGATACCACAGAATCGCCAGAACTACTAAAGTTCCCATTTTCTGCCTCCATCGGGGATGCTATGAAACCCCCAGAATCTCCTTTGCACGATTGATCTGCTCGTCAGAAGGAGCTGTCACTCCGTCGAGTGTATACTTGATGCCCATTTTCTCGTATTTCGGAACTCCCAGGCTATGATAGGGAAGAACCTCCACACGATCCACCGTCTTTAAGGTCTTTATAAACTCCGCCAGACGCTTCAGGTCCTCTTCGTCCGTTGTGATGCCGGGAACCAGCACGTGGCGAATCCACATATGCTTGTCATGGTCGGAAAGGTACTGAGCGAGCTCGAGCACATTTTTGTTGGAAAAACCGGTCAGACTCTTATGCTTCTCCTCGTCGATATGCTTTATATCAAGCAGGAACAGATCCGTCACTGCTGCCAGCTTCTCAAACTTGGAGAAGAAGGGTTCCTCCGTTGTGAAAGGTCCGCCGGCCGTATCCAGACAGGTGTTCACGCCCTTTTCCTTCGCCAGCTCAAACAGGCGGGTCACGAAATCGATCTGCATCATGCCCTCACCACCGCTGACGGTGATACCTCCGTTCTGCCGCCAGTATGACTTATAACGAAGTGCCTGCTCCAGCACATCCTCCGGCGTACGCTCCTCGCCGCCGGTGAGGGCCCAGGTCTCCGGGTTATGACAGTAACGACAACGGAAATTACAACCCTGCATAAAAACGATAAAACGGATGCCGGGACCGTCTACCGCCCCAAAGCTCTCCGTCTGATGAACTAAACCAGTAATCTTTTCTTCCATATCGCAACTCCCTTGAATAATCTTCTCTTTCCTGTCATCCTGTAACAGATTCCAGATATTTATGATACCATATCCTCCGCCGGTTCCACAAGGAGAAAACACGTTGGAAGAAAAAGGACCTCCGCTCTGCGGAGGTCCTCACATCTAATCATTCGTCATGATTCATTCGCCATGCGTCCACTCGCAGCTTCGCTGCTCATGGTCGCGGCTTCGCCGTATGCATCCTCATATCCGTGTGCTCTTCCGAGCAAGCTCGTATCGCACACGATATTCGTCCGCGCATGGCTCATTTTACGCGCCTACAGCTTGTCGTGGAATGTTCTGGAGATTACGTCTCTCTGCTGCTCCGGTGTCAGGGAGATGAACTTAACTGCATAACCCGATACACGGATCGTGAAGTTAGCATACTCCGGCTTCTCCGGATGAGCCATAGCATCCTCAAGCTTCTCGCGGCCGAATACATTTACGTTGAGGTGATGAGCACCACGATCGAAGTATCCGTCCATAGCGCCTACAAGGTTGGAAACCTTCTCGTCATCTGTATGACCAAGAGCGCTCGGGTTCATGGACTGAGTATTGGAGATACCATCCAGAGACCACTTGTAGGGGATCTTGGATACGGAGTTCAGAGATGCAAGAAGTCCGCTTGTCTCTGCGCCGTAGCTCGGGTTTGCACCAGGTGCGAACGGAGTCCATGCACGACGTCCATCCGGAAGGTTACCGGTGAACTTACCGTATACAACGTTGGATGTGATTGTAAGGATGGATGTTGTCGGCTCAGCACCACGATATGTGTGGTTCTTCTTAACATCTGTGATGAACTCCTTCAGAAGCCATACACCGATCTCATCAGCACGGTCATCATCATTACCATACTTCGGGAACTCGCCCTCTGTCTCGAAATCTACAGCCAGACCTGTCTCAGGATCACGAATTACCTTAACCTTAGCGTACTTGATAGCAGACAGGGAGTCGATTACGTGTGAGAAACCTGCAATACCTGTTGCAAATGTACGTCTTGCATCGGAGTCGATCAGTGCCATCAGAGCTGACTCATAGTAGTACTTGTCATGCATATAGTGGATCAGGTTCAGGATGTTTACATAGATGGATGCCAGCCAATCCAGCATAACCTTGTACTTCTCCATAACCTCATCATAGTCAAGGTACTCGGATGTGATCGGAGCGTAAGCCGGAGCAACCTGCATCGGCTTGCCTGTTACCTTGTCGTTGAACTTCGGATTCTCGTCCTTACCACCATTGATAGCATACAGGAGAGCCTTAGCAAGGTTTGCACGAGCACCGAAGAACTGAAGCTCCTTACCTGTCTGTGTAGCAGATACACAGCAGCAGATGGAGTAGTCATCGCCCCAGATCGGCTTCATAACATCATCATTCTCATACTGGATAGAAGATGTCAGGATGGAGATCTTAGCAGCATAACGTCTGAATGCTTCCGGAAGTGCGGAAGAGTACAGAACTGTAAGGTTCGGCTCCGGTGAGGGTCCCATGTTCTCAAGAGTGTGCAGGAATCTGTAGTCTGTCTTGGTTACCATGTGACGTCCGTCTACGCCGATACCACCAACTTCCAGAGTAGCCCAAACCGGGTCACCGGAGAACAGCTGGTTGTAGGACTCGATACGAGCGAACTTAACCATTCTGAACTTCATTACTACATGGTCGATGAGCTCCTGAGCCTGCTCCTCTGTAAGGATACCGGCCTTCATATCTCTCTCCATGTAGATATCAAGGAATGTAGATACACGACCTACGGACATT
>CADAXW010000029.1 GCA_902792005.1 uncultured Lachnospiraceae bacterium | reverse complement strand
GCCTTCGCCACTTCCTTCTCACGGATGCAGTCAAACCGCGTAAAACGGATCCGCTTCTCATTCCGGATCTCATTGCTGGACTTCTGCAGAATGCCGGAGATCCGGCCTGCAATTTTGCCGTTCACATAGGCATTGTAATAAACTGCATCGCAAATGTCGTTATAGACGTAGTCCTTCCGGAAGATCTTCTTCTCATCCGAATAGAGTGGCGGAACAAAATAGGGATTCCCCCGATACAGTCGAAGGGGAAACTCCAGAAATTCCTTCTGTTCCTTTTTGGTCTTTACTTCTCTTACTTCAACCTCAACCATTGCAACCCCTTTTCCACGAAGGAAATGTCACCGATCCCTTTCCCTCATTTACCTATGCTTCGCATGGAAGCTTACCCCCAGCGTATCCGGACCGCAGTGGCTTCCCGCGGTGGGATTCACCTGATTGATCTCGATCCTCAGCTTATCACCGTACTTCTCGATCAGCATTTTCTTCATCCGGTCCGCCAGCTCCGGCGCATCCGCATGTGCAATGATCACCCGGTGGCTGTAGATATCGTCCGCCAGCTCATTTACGTATTCCATCAGCTTATCCATGGCATTGTATCTGCCGCGCTCCTTGCCGATGCTCACCATCTTTCCGTTTTCGTCCATGTAGATGATGGGGCGGACACCGATCATATTTCCCATAACTCCCGCAAGTCCGGACACCCGGCCGCTGCGGCGGAAGAAGGTCAGATTGTCTGCGAAGAAGTAAACCGCAAACCGGTCAACCTCCTCCTTCGCCCATGCCAGGATCTCTTCTACGCTTTTCCCTGCCTTGTACAGGTCTCCGATTTCCTTCACGATATTCAGGCTTCCGATGGTGATGCCCTTGGTATCCACGGTATAGAATTTCCGCTCCGGATACTTCGCCAGGAGTCCCTTCACCGCTTCATCCATATAGTCAAATGTAGCGGACATGGCCCGGGAAAAATGTACGTACAGGATATCATTTCCTGCCGCAAAGACAGGTTCGAAATACTTCTCATAATCATATCCGTTGATGGCACTGGTGTTGGGAAGGATCCCGTCCCGCATCATCTGATAGAATTCATGGGCATCAAACTTCTTATAATCCTCATAGGGCTTGATCTCCCTGCCATTAACGCTGTACGGCATGCTGATCAGGTGATACCCGTACTCTTCTGCCAGCTTCGGTGTAAGATCTGTGTCCGTATCCGTAAATAATACCAACATAACCCCATCTCCTTTTCTGTGATCTTCTTTGTCATGTGTTCTACTTATTTCTCACTCTTCTTCTCGTCTGCCTGTGCCGGGAAGATATTCTTATGACGTACGATCTTCATGCTGGCATTCTTGATGAACTCTTCATTACGAAGCTTCACGCGAACCACCTGCTTATACAGCGGACGTCCCTTATTGATCTTATCCTTCAGGGCATCGAAATACATCTGATCTCCCAGGTGCTCTTCATCCGGGTAGATCTCTGCCACGATCTTGGACTGCTCATCATAGACCAGAACCTCCAGAACCGCATCATCTCTTGCAAAATCCATTTCCAGCTCCTCCGGGGAAATGTTCTCGCCATTGCTGAGGATGATCAGATTCTTCTTCCGTCCGGTGAGGCATAAGAAGCCGTCCTCCGTGATATGTCCCAGATCTCCGGTATGATACCATCCGTCGATCAGCACCTGATCTGTGGCTTCCGGATCCTTGTAATAGCCCTTCATGACCAGATCTCCGCGGAAGACCACCTCACCCTCATCCGTGACACGGGCGTCAATGCCGGGAACCAGCTGTCCCACGGATCCGTCCAGATGATGGAAGGGACGATTCACCGCCGTACAGGGTGAGCATTCCGTTGTGCCGTAGCCGTTCAGGATCTCGATTCCCCAGGCACGGAACTCCTCCACATACATGGGATCCAGCGGCGCACCGCCGGAGATGATATATTCCAGCTTTCCTCCGAATACCTTTCGGATGGAATCATAGGTCAGCTTCCTGACGTCGATACCTACCTTGCGCATCATGTTCGTGCTCTTCATCAGAGTACGGAACGCCTTCTCCTTCCCGCGCTTCCGGATCTCAGCCCAGATCTGGCGGTGGAAGAACTCCACAAAGAGGGGAACCAGGAACATGGTCTGGGGCTCAAACTCCTCCATGTTATTCTTCACCTGCTTCAGGCTCTTGTTGATGAAAACGGTCTGTCCATGATACAGGACCATCATGATGCCTACGATGAGGCCGAAGGCATGATGGAAGGGAAGCACCGCCAGCACATTTCCCTCAAGGCGGAACAGCTTGCAGGTGTTGTTGATCTCAAATGCGATATTCCGGTTTGTGAGCTCCACGCCCTTGCTGAAGCCGGAGGTACCGGAGGTGAAAAGGATGGCTGCCGTCTTGTCCTGCTGAACATTGTACTTGCGGAACTCTGTCTTTCCCTTCCGCAGCAGGCCGCGGCCCTCCTCCAGATATGCTTCAAAGTCATCCATGCAGTAGATCCGCCTGCCGGACTTCTTTTTGATCTTATTCTTGCATGCGCCGCTGACCATGACCACGTTGCAGTCACCCTTCTTCAGCAGCTCCGCGATCTCGTTCTCGGGCAGACCCTTGTCGATGGCAACTGCCACATTTCCGCCATTTATGCACGCGAAAAATGTAACGATCCACTCGTAGGAATTCTCACCGATGATGGCGATATGCTTCCCCTGCAGCTTCCTGCCGTACATCCAGGTTCCAAGGGCATTCACATCGTTGTAAAGATCGATGTAGTCCTTGTTCATCTCCCCACCCTCAACGGGGTAGACGAAGGCAGACTTCTCCGGATGAGCCTCTGCCTTGACGGCGAGAAGGTCCTTCAGATCCCGGATCTGCGGGTTCTCGTAATAGGGGTATTTTTTATTTCTCATTCTATTACCTCTCGTTCTGATCATCAAAATGTATGCATGCGCACACATCAATATTTTACATGAAAATCCCCGATTTCGCAATCATCAGTATGCCCTGACGCGGAAGTCTCTTTCCTCCGGATCCGTCGGGATTTTACTCATGCGGATATCCTGAATATCTATGTATCGTCCGGCCTGGAGTTCCTGGATCAGACGGTCGATGCCGGCCTCACTGCCCTGGATTTCCATGGTGACGGAGCCGTCGTATTCATTTTTCACCCAGCCGGTGAGTCCCAGTGCCAGTGCCGCATGTCTGGCATGCCAGCGGAAGCCGACGCCCTGCACCCGGCCCTGAAAAACCATTCGTTTTCTGATCTTTTCCATACTTTATTCTGTCCTTTTTCTGTCCTCTTCCCGTACTTCTCCTGCCCTGCATTTCATGCTTCTGCACACATACCTATAGTATACGAAAAAACCCGCTGAGATAAAAGGAATTTGTTGAGAAAATCACTGATTTTTGATATGATGGTTATGTCTATTTTTTTCAATCTAGGAGGAGTACATAATGGGGAAGCTACAGCCGCAAGCTGAGGCACAGATACGGGAGATCTGCGCCCGCTACAAGGATGAGAAAACACCTCTTATGATGATCCTCAGCGATGTCCAGAACGAGTATGGATATATCCCGCTGGAGGTTCAGGAGGTTGTTTCAGAGGAAACCGGCATATCCGTTGCCGAAATCTACGGAGTCGTTACATTCTATTCATTTTTCTCCTTAAAACCAAAGGGAAAGTACGTCATCGGATGTTGTCTTGGAACTGCGTGCTACGTTAAGGGTGCACAGCAGGTGATCGATAAGTTTTCCGAACAGCTGGGTATCGGACCCGGCCAGACCACTGAGGACGGACTCTTCACCATCGACGCACTTCGCTGCATCGGCGCCTGCGGTATCGCACCGGCCGTTAGTATCAACGGCAAGGTTTACCCCAAGGTGTCTGTTTCGGATGTGCATAACATCGTCGCTTCCTATCAGGATGCCGAGCATGCAGGGGAGGTGATCTCATGAGTGAGAAAATGAATTCCATGGAACAGTTAAATGAAACCATATGCGCCTGTACCAAGGCCATGGACGATAAGTTCAGCGGTGCGGACGGCAAGCGTCATATCGTTCTCTGCGGTGGTACCGGATGTCTTTCCAATAATTCCAAGGCCATCAAGGAGCGCTTCGAGGAGAAGCTTGCAAAGAAGGGCCTTTCCGATCAGGTGACGGTAAATATCGTTGGCTGCTTCGGCTTCTGTTCCCAGGGTCCCTTTGTTAAGATCTATCCGGAGGATACACTCTATCGTCTGGTAAAGCTTGAGGACGTGGATGAGATCATCCATACCGATATCATGAATCATTCTGTTGTATATCGTCTGCTTTATGAGGATACAGCCACCGGCGAGAAGGTGACAAAGCAGGAGGATATCAACTTCTATAAGAAGCAGCGTCGTGTGGCTCTGCACAGCTGCGGTGAGATCAATCCCGAGGATATGAACGAAGCTCTGGGTGCCGGTGCATTCCAGGGTCTGAAGCGTGCCCTGTCCATGACCTCTCAGGAGGTAATCGACGAGGTTCTGGCTTCCGGTATCCGCGGACGTGGAGGCGCAGGCTTCCCCTCCGGAAGGAAGTGGCAGTTTGCCCGCAACGTGGAAAGCGATGAGAAGTATGTTGTCTGCAACGGTGACGAGGGTGACCCGGGTGCATTCATGGATCGAAGCATCCTGGAGGGTAATCCTCTGGCGGTGATCGAGGGTATGATGATCGCCGGTTACGCCATCGGTGCTTCCGAGGGATATTTCTATGTTCGTGCTGAGTATCCCATCGCCGTAAACCGTCTCCGGAATGCCATCAAGCAGGCACGCGAGGCCGGTCTTCTCGGAAAGAACATTCTGGGAACCGACTTCTCCTTTGACTGCCATTTACGACTGGGCGCGGGAGCTTTTGTCTGCGGTGAAGAGACTGCGCTGCTGAACTCCATCGAGGGTAAGCGAGGCATGCCTCGTCCCCGTCCGCCCTTCCCTGCAGTGAAGGGTCTCTGGGAGAAGCCCACCATCATCAATAACGTGGAGACACTGGCCTGCATCCCCTTCATCCTCCGCGAGGGTGCTGAGGAGTTTGCAAAGGTTGGTACGGAGAAGTCCAAGGGTACCAAGGTATTCGCTCTTGGCGGTAAGGTAAACAATGTAGGCCTGGTGGAGGTTCCCATGGGAACCACACTCCGTGAGCTGATCTACGACATCGGCGGCGGCATCCCGGGCAACAAGAAGTTCAAGGCCATCCAGACCGGCGGACCCTCCGGCGGATGTCTCACAGAGAAGTATCTGGACGAGCCCATCGACTTCGATAACCTGGTTGCAAAGGGCTCCATGATGGGTTCCGGCGGTGCCATCGTTATGGACGAGGACAACTGTATGGTTGATGTTGCCAAGTTCTACATGGAATTCATCTGTGATGAGTCCTGTGGAAAATGTTCTCCCTGCCGCATCGGTACCAAGCGTATGCTTGAGATCCTGACACGCATTACCGAGGGCCGCGGCACCATGAAGGATCTGGATGAGCTGGAGGAGCTGGCAAAGACCGTAAAGACCAATTCTCTCTGCGCTCTGGGTCAGACCGCTGCAAACCCGGTAACCTCGACGCTGAAACATTTCCGCGACGAGTATATCGCTCATATCGTTGAAAAGAAGTG
The DNA here is from genome assembly GCA_902792005.1 of uncultured Lachnospiraceae bacterium. Classification (GTDB taxonomy): domain Bacteria; phylum Bacillota; class Clostridia; order Lachnospirales; family Lachnospiraceae; genus Eubacterium_Q. Next base: position 11,934 of record CADAXW010000029.1, on the reverse strand, counting down.
TCCGGCACATGTCTGCAAGAACCTGATGGAGTACACCATCCACAAGCACAAATGTGTTGGCTGCGGTCTCTGTGCAAAGGGCTGCCCTGTGGGCGCCATCCACAAGACCGACTATATACCGGAAGGCCATAAGCTGCCCTCCTACGCCATTGACAAATCGAAGTGTATCAAGTGCGGCGCCTGCATCAGCACCTGCCGTATGCGTGCGATTTCGAAGCAGTAAGGGGAGGAGGAGAATACCATGGCTAAAATCAACATTAAGATCGAAGGAATCCCTTATGAGGTAGATGAGGGAATGACCATACTGGAGGCTGCAAAGGCCTGTGGATACGAGATCCCCTCGCTTTGCACCTTCAACCACGGCGAGTGCAATCTGGGCTCCTGCCGTGTCTGCCTGGTAGAGGCTACCGGCGCCAGGGGTCTGGTTGCCAGCTGCGTCTATCCGGTTTCCGAGGGTATGGAAGTACGGATCTCCTCTCCCGCTGCAACAGATGCAAGACGGGAAAGCGTGGAGCTGCTTCTTTCCAACCACAACAAGAACTGCCAGCAGTGCGAGAAGAACGAATACTGTGAGCTTCTCCACGTGGCTAAGCTTACCGGCGCGCGGGATGACGCCTTTGCCGGTCAGCATTCCAAGACCTTTATCGACCGTCTGGCTCCCGGCCTTGTACGTGATACATCCAAATGTATCCTCTGCGGACGCTGCGTTGCCCGCTGCCAGAATGCACACGGCCTGGGTATCCTGGGCTTCGAGAACCGTGGTTTCAACACCATCGTTTCTCCGGCTGAGAACCGCAGCTTTTCGGACTCCCCCTGTATCCAGTGCGGACAGTGCGTAAATGTATGTCCCACCGGTGCTTTGATGGAGCATTCCGAGATCGAGCTGGTGGACGAGGCCTTCAAGTCCGGCAAGCATGTGATCGTGCAGGCAGCTCCTGCAGTCCGTGCAGCCCTTGGCGAGGAATTCGGCTATCCCGTTGGTACTCCCGTGACCGGCAAGATGATCGCCGCTCTTCGGAGACTTGGCTTCGAGAAGGTCTATGACGTAAACTTCGGCGCTGACCTGACCATCATGGAGGAAGGCACAGAGCTTCTGGGCCGCCTGCAGAACGGCGGAACTCTTCCCATGATCACCTCCTGTTCTCCCGGATGGGTCAACTACGCGGAGTACAATTATGCAGATCTTCTGCCCCACCTTTCCTCCTGCAAATCTCCTCATGAGATGCAGGGTGCGATCCTGAAGTCCTACTGGGCTGAGCAGAAGGGCATCGATCCGAAGGATATCTTCGTAGTATCCGTAATGCCCTGTGTGGCAAAGAAGTTCGAGCGTCAGCGTGAGCAGCTTCAGGTGAACGGCATTCCGGATGTGGATGCAGTCATCACCACCAGAGAGCTGGCAAAGATGATCAAGCGAAGCGGTATCATTTTCAACCGTCTGCCCGACGAGGACTGGGATCAGGACATCATGGGCGACTACTCCGGCGCCGCCGTAATCTTCGGTGTCACCGGCGGTGTAATGGAAGCTGCGCTTCGTACCGTATACTTCAAGCTGACCGGCAAGGAGCATGAGCCCATCACATTTACCGAGGTACGTGGTCATGACGCAGGAATCCGCGAAGCATCCATCGACATCAACGGCACCACCGTAAATGTAGCCATCGCTTCCGGCATGCGTTCCGCAAAGGTTCTGCTGGATGAGATCAAGGCAGGCACCTCCAAGTATCAGTTCATCGAGATCATGGGCTGCCCCGGCGGCTGCATCAACGGAGGCGGACAACCCTATATACGTCCCTGCTTCCTTCCCAACGAGGACGATGACATCATCGATACCTACAAGGAGAAGCGTGCAAAGGCCCTCTATTCCGAGGACGAGAGACAGACCGTACGTCAGTCTCACAACAACCCGCAGATCACCGAGCTGTATGAGAAGTTCCTGGGCGAGCCCAACTCTCACAAGGCACACGAGCTGCTGCACACCACCTACGCAGGCCGCGAAGGGTTTAACTAAACGCGTGACAACGTGAGCGTGACAAAGGGGACAGTCCCGCTTGTCACGTTTTCCTGGGAAAACGTGACAATGGGGACTGTCCCCTTTGTCACGCTCCGGGTATAATCCCGTCGAATTCCGTCAGCTGCTCTCCGATCTCCGCTTCTATGGTGATCTTTGCCGGATTGATCTTCGATGGATCCAGGATCAGTTTCTCGATCCTGGGTGCCCGGATCCGTCCGGCAGAGGGGTTCATCACGCTGTTGATGGGGGTCACAGACTCCACATCCACGGTGGAATACTCAAAGGCCAGCTCTGTATTCACTATCCTGCAGTTCACCATCTTCAGTCCCTCGATGTAGCATAGACCCTGCAGGCTTTCTATCGTACAGTTGATAAATGTCAAGCGGTTGGAGTTCCATCCGATATACTCCGCTTTGATAACGGAATCACGGATGGTGATGTCCTCGGAATTCCAGAAGCAGTCCTTTGTGTTCAGAGTGGAATTCCGGATCTCCACCCGCTTGCAGCCGTCGAAGCTGTACTTCCCGTCCAGCGTGAGGCCGTCGATCACCACATCCTCACCGTTCATCATGAAGTACTCGCCCCGGGCCGTCACATCGGACAGGGTCACGTCCTTGCAGAACCAAAATGTCTCCACCGCCTCGGGAAAATGTACGTCCTTTATGCTTATCTTCCTGCAGCGCCGAATCCCCTTGGGGCCCTCAAACTGACAGTGCTCCAACAGCACATTTTCGGAATACCAGAGAGCCGCCCGGCAGGTATCTGCAAAAAAGCTGTCCCGGATGGTGACATACTTGGCGTACCATACCGGATATCTTCCCAGAAAATGTACCCGCGTGAGGTCGATCTCTGCAACCTCCTTAAAAGGAGACTCTCCCACATCAAAGGTGCAGTCCTCCACTGCAAGACTGCGCTCCGCGAAAAAGGGACGTTCCTCTGTAAATGTCTGTCCTTTGATCTTTCTTTGTTCCATAGCAAAACCTCAAACTAGCAAAACCTCAAAATAACAAAACCTCAAAACCTTGTAACTCGAAACGCCTACATTTTCTTCAGCTCTGATGCCGCCAGAGGGATCACCAGACAGAAGGAGCAGATATCTGCCACCATCTGTGCCATCTCCACGCCCTGCAGCCCCAGAAGCTCCGGCAGGATCAGGATCGCCGGAATAAAGAAGATCCCGTTTCTGGCCATGGCCGAAATGGACGCCTTCACGCCCTTGCCCATGGACTGCAGCATCATATTGGACAGGAAGTTGGTGGTAAGAAGCGGCATGGTGGCCGCCTGATATCTAAGAGCCGCAGCTCCGACACTCACCACATCCGGATCATCCCGGAACATGGATATGATCTGCGGTGCAAATATAATACATACAACGGACAGTACCGTGAGGAACACCGTTCCCCAGCGGATACAGAACCAGTAGCCCTGCTTCACGCGGCTCTTTAAGCCTGCCCCGTAGTTAAAGGAGCATACCGGCTGATAGCCCTGACCGAAGCCGATGACCGCTGAGGCTACCATCATACAGACACGGGTCACGATGGACATTCCCGCGATGGCAGCTTCCGCGCCGTATTCTCCCGCCGCACGATTCATCAGGATCGAGGCCACAGCTGCAAGCCCCTGACGGAGCAGAGACGGAGCCCCTCCGTTGATGACCTCCTTGATGTAGTAACCGTTGATATGCACATTTGACAGCTTCAGTTTGATATTCTCTCCCCGCTTGGAGCCCAGGAGCAGAATGAAGAAGCTGGTGATCTGCCCCGCCACCGTGGCGATGGCAGCACCGGTGACGCCCATATCAAAGCCAAGGATCAGGATGGGATCCAGCGCCACATTCATCACAGCGCCTGCCATCAGTCCCACCATGGCATAGGTGGCGCTTCCCTGGAAACGAAGCTGATTGTTCAGAACAAACTGACAGATCATGAAGGGTGCCCCCACCAGAATGATCCTGCCGTACTGGATGCTGAAATCCAGGGTTTCCTCCGTTACGTCAGAGGAAGCAAGAAACTCGGTGATGGGGTGAATAAACAGGTTTCCCAGAAGCATGACAACAACGCCGAAGATCAGGGCCATGGCAAAGCCCGTGGAAGCCATTTCCAAAGCCTCCTTCTTCTTTCCTGCCCCCAGCATTCGGGAGAGAAAATTTCCTGAGCCATGCCCAAAGAAGAAGCCAAGGGCCTGGATAACGGCCATCATCGGGAAAATGATACCTACCGCAGCCGTCGCCAGCGTTCCCTTGCCCGGAACCTGGGCCACGAAATAGGTGTCCGCTATATTGTAGAAGCCGGTTACAAGCATGCTGATGATCGTCGGGATCGCAAGCTTTGTGATCAGCTTCGGTACCGGCGTCTCCGTCATCATCCTGTAACGATCTGACTTCACCTCCGACATTTTCTACTTCCTTTCTTCCTTCTTTCTCATCCCGCAACATTTCATGACATATTGCCATACATGACATATTGTCATACATGTAGCAAGAAGGCGCTACACGAATAGCGCCTTCTGGTAGTTCTTGTAGTTGTTGTCGTTTCTATTCCTCAGTATCCAGAATGGAAGCCGTGTATCGTGCGCTCTCCTTCCGAACCTCTTCATCTCTTTTACTGAAAATGTCATCGAAGTTGGTCAGCATCAGTTCCACGATATATCCGGACAGGGCACCCTTCTCGATGCTGTCTGCCAGGGTCTTCATAACGCCTTCCTTCGCCATGCTCTGACGATATGCACGAACCTCGGCAACCGCCGAGAAAATGTCTGCCACTCCAAGGATCTGAGCTCCCATGGGGATCTCGCCCATCTTCAGGCCGAAGGGATAACCATATCCGTTCAGCTTCTCATGATGTAGAGCTGCCCAGCTTCCGATCTGCTCGAAGCCCGGAATATCCTTCAGGAACAGGTAGGTGTAGTAAGCATACTCCTTCACGACATTGAATTCTTCGTCCGTCAGCTTCTCACCCTTCTCCAGGATGTCCTTCGGAACCTTCAGCTTTCCGATATCATGCAGATAACCTGCGATAGCCATCATCTTGCACTCATCTGCCGACATTCCCATGATCTCTGCCAGACGAACTGCAGATACAGCCACACCAACGGAGTGAGCTGCCGTATAGGAGCTGCGGAAATCGATGACACGGGACATGAACCTTGCCAGTTCAATGGTCTCATCAATGGATATATCCATGCCACCCGGGATGTAGGTAAGCACCACCTCCGGCTGATGCAGAAGATCCATCCAGATATACTCTGTCTTTGCTACCCTGAGGAAGCACTCCACAACCCAGGAATGTAATCCGTTTCCGGCCATACTGGAAATGGACTCACAGATATCCTCCACCTGATTCAGTGCGGCATCGCTATACTTCAGAAGTTTGGATACCTTTCTGGAAAGGTCGATGATCTCAGCAAAGCGCGCCTCCTTGGAAAGGATCTCGTATGCCGGATCCCCTTCGGAGTCTGCCTGTCCTGCCAGAAACATCCGACGGACAAACTGGATCTGTTTCACATCACCTACGATATTCAGTCCTGCCACCGAAAGCTCACGGAAGGAATAGTCCTTTCCGTCCGGCAGGATAACAAGTCCCACATCATACATGAGAGAATCCCAGATGATCTCCTTCCGGTCATTCTCATCATAGCCAAGCTCTGCTGCCATTCGGTAGGCCAGATAGGCTGTCTGCTCGTGGTGCATCGGATACTTCTCATCCAGAAGATTCATTGCATTTGCAAGCACCTTTGCCACCGAGCGCTTACTAGTAAACTTATTCTCCATTCGCTGCCCCCTTTAGTTTTTTTATTCCCCAAATAAAAACTCTGTATCTATTATACCAAATCCCGCGCAAATATACACGAAAAAATTGCAAAAATGCGCCGCAGACGTTCTCATCCTGCCGGCATTTGCATCCTGCACGCTTCCACTTACAGATATTTCCGCTTCACATACTTCGCGATGCTGTACTTTTCCTTATTCTTTGTGATGTCTCCGAATTCCACCGCCTCAAAGGGACAGTTTCCGATACAGGCCATACAGTGAGCACAGGGCTTCAGCCACTTCGGGCGCTTCTTCCCGTCCACCTCTACCATTTCGATGTTATTCAGGGGACAGACTCGGGCACATTTTCCACAGCCGATACATGCATCCGTGGCATGGAAGGGCTTCACAGGCTGCATCACCCTGGTCCAGACGGGAGTGAAGGGACGAATAACAATGGACTCAAATAAAAACGCATGTCTCGCATGAAGCCTCCGATGCTTCCGGATCAGAAATGCGATCTTTGCGCACTGCTTTGCCCCCTCCCGGATCCGTCCCCTGTTCTCCTCGCAGGGGAGCATGTCATACATGTCACTTGCCACATAGTTTCTGGGCATGACAACATCCGCATGACCCATGCAGTTCATTTTCTTGAAAAACATCAGCTGGTGCGCCATCCTTCCGGCAATACCGGAATAGCCTCCGCTGGTAAATACAAAATATACATTCGGATTGCCGGAGAGCTTTACCTTCTTCAGGTATTTCATAAGAAAGATGGGGGGCTCGCACACGTAAATGGGTGAGCAGATCACATAGGGCTTCTTTGAATAAAACCCGGAATGATCCTTTGTTTTGATGCGATCCAACAGATCTATGCACTCATCATCCAGCCGCTTTGCCAGCTGCTTTGCGATAAACCTTGTGTTACCCGTTGCGGAAAAGTATAAAACCATAAAACACCTCTCAATACATTTTATTCTAAAACGCCCGAAAAGGACCCCCTTTCCAAGGGGTCCCTCAAGGTCACTGCAGAAAGAATACCTTCTGCCCTGATACGATATCGTCTCGAACGATCAGCGGCGTATCCTCCGAAAGGGGGATGGCCTTCTCGTCCTTCTGCTCCATGGTCAGATCCGAATCATAGATGGACTTCTCCAGGATCTGGACCTCATCTGTGGCATCTCTGGTGAAGATCCGGTAGGAAACCGGTGCCCCATCCTTCATCCTGTATACGATAGCAATGGACTCGGGAGATTCCATGTCTGCCAGCTCACCCAGTGTTTTCGCATCCACGTCATCCGGCAGGATCATATCCATGGCCTCCTCCAGCAGATCACCTGTGCCTCCGGGAAGCAGGCCGGGGTTCACCACCGTGCCATCCTTCGACCAGCCGCGATTTGATGAATCCACGGCTTCTTTCTCCTCCTCGGCTTTCTTCTCCTCGGATTTCGGCTCATTGCTTTCTTCCTGAATGGCACCTGACTCCTCCCGGGAATCCTGAGGCTCGTCTGCCTCCTCGTTGGCTGCGGTCTCTTCCTTTCGCTGAGCCGCGTCGCCGCCCATAATATTCAGCGTGTCATCCGATGCCTGCCAGTCCGATACGCTTCCTGATTTTCCGTTAATAGAGTACTGCTGTGCCGTACCCTTCTTGCCCTTCTCCGCCTGATCTGTCTGATCCGACTGATCTGCCTGGTTCGTCTGCTCCGCCTGCTGTTCCATGTTCGCCGTTCCGGAGATATCCATGTTCTCCTGCGCGGAGTCGCCCTTTTTCTGCGTCCGGGAAAGTCCGAAGATCAGGGCAGATGCGATGATGATCACTGCCGCTGCCACGGCTCCGAGGATCAGACCGATCTGCTTCTTTCTTGCAGGATCCATCTTTGCTTTCTTATTCTTCTCGTTCTTCTCATGCTTCTTTGCCGCGCCCTGCTCAAAGGAAAGGATCTCTCCCTCCTGGGATGCCAGGAAACGTTCCTCGCGGCTCATATTCTGTTCCGAACGGTCGAGGCCTGCCTCGATCCGGTTCCAGAGATCCGGCACCTCCTGATCCATCATGCGGAGGTACTCTTCTTCTTCAGGTGTATGTAATTTTTTATCCATCTGACAGATACCTCCTTAGTTTTTTCATTGCTTCATTGTAGTGCCAGGACACCGTACCCTGTGCCATGGACAACATTTCCGAGATCTCGCGAAATGTAAAGCCGCCCGTCAGCTTCATGTCTACGATCTCTTTTTCCACTGCGGTAAGAAGCTTCATGGCCGCCTCCAGGGTCAGCCGGTTGGTTGCCTGTTCTGCCATGCTCGGGCCGTCTGACCGGTGGAACATGGGGGACGCTCCCGCCGCATCCGAACTCACCTCACGTTTTGCTCCGTCCGTTTCCTCCGTATCCTCATCCAGGATTGCCATCTCTCTTCCGTTCTTCCGCATATAATCGATACACATATTCTTTGCGATGGTGATCAGCCACGCCTTATGATGTCCGTTTCCGCGAAAGCTTCCTGCAGACTGGAACAATCGTATGAAAAAATCAGAGGCAACGTCTTCCGCTGCCTCTCTTTGCTTTAGCTGATTCATGCAGACGGAAAAGATAAGTTTCAGATATGCCTCGTAAACCTCACGCAGGGCATCCCGGTCACCCGAAGCCATACGTTTCATGCATTCTTCAAATGCTTTTTCTTCCACGGGTAACCCTCCTATCTTACTATACGTTCTGCATCAAACATTTTATGGAACTTTTTTGGGAACTTTTTATGGAACATTTTTCTACACTTCGTATGCGAAGACATCCTCCATCTCATAATAGAGCTCCTTCAGCATTTCCGTGGACAGATCGGTCTCGTTCAGAACCGTGTACCGGTCTGCTCTGGTTTCCTTTGCTGCCTGCCATGCGCCAGCAAAGATATCCTCGGTGATCTTCCAGGTGGAAGGACATACCGGGATTTTATACTCCTTGATGATCCTGGTGATCTTGGCGATGTTCCGATTCTGGAACTTGCATGCGCCATAGCTTCCCATGGCCACTGCGATTCCGTGCGGAACGGAAACCTGCTCGCTGAACCTCTCCTCTAACGCATGGCAGAACAAATGCTCCGAGCCGCTGCTGGGGCGGGAGGATCCTGCGATCTCCATGGCAAGTCCGCCCATAACGAGTGCCTGTGTAAGCCGCTTGATGAAGTCCTTGGACTTCAACTCCTTCATATCGTTGTAGGCCACGGAGTTAAATGCCATCTTCGAGATCATGTAGGCAAAATCGTCCACATGCTCTTTTCCAACATCATAGGCCTTCTTCCAGTCCACAAGGGCCGTATACTTGCTGATGGTATCGCCAACGCCGGACAGGAGCTGACGCTCCGGTGCAGAAACGATGGTATTTACATCCACCAGGATGGCGTGGGGAATGGTGCATCGGAAGGTCTTCCTTGCTTTTCCTTCTGTTCCCAGAACTGCCACCGGCGATGCCAGAGAATCGTTGGACAGTGTGGTGGGCAGTGAGATCAGAGTGGTCTTGGATACAAATGCGGCGAACTTCGCCAGATCCAGTACCGTACCTCCTCCGAAGCCAACCACCGTCTTGATATCATTCATGGTGATATACTTTGCAAGAGCCACAGCCGCATCATAGGTGGCTGTCTGGATCAGATAAAGCTCCGGTGAATTAAAATCCTCCTGGATCTTCTGCAGCTGATCCTCGAAAATGTTCTTCAGGTTCTCTTCTGTGACCAGGATGGTCTTCTGCTCTGCCATATTCGGCATGACATCCTTCATCACTTCCGGTATTCTCTCAAAAATCCCCTCCTCTACCACCAGATGATAGGGTAAACGAAAGCTGTTATGCATGGGTCTCTCCTCCAACACTTTTTATTTTTCCGCATCCATGTTACATGCAGGTTTATTCCTTTGGCTCTTCCGCATCCATGGCTTCCCGCCGCGCCCGGTCGTTCTCGATCCATTCATCCAGAGAAAGGGGCGTATAATCGGAAAACCGGCAGAAGCAGTTGATCATGTTGCAGGGAATGGGATGCAGCCCCTCCTGTCCGTTGATCTCCTTCTCCGTCGCCCGGGTCATCCGGATGAACTGATTCACCAGCCGCTCATCCTCCGTATTATGCACATGCCCGTAAAGCATATAGGATGTGGGATTGCCCTCCGCATCCAGCTTATACTGGCCATTGTAGCAGAACACCGGATAGTGGCACAGGATCACCTTCCGTTTATCGTCGGAAAGCTCGGCATAGGGTTTGATCCATTTAAAGTGAAATGTATCGAAGCCCTTCGCATTTACAAATCTGTCGTGATTGCCGTAGATCAGATACTTCTTTCCATTCAGGGTGTCCAGCAGCTGATTTGTCTGCTCGGCGGTCCCATAGGAAAAATCTCCCAGAATGACCACCTCATCCCTCAGGGTCACCTTTCGGTTCCAATGGTCGATCATTACGGCATTCATTTCCTCCGTGGAAGCGAAACCCCGGCAGTCTAACCTGTCCTGTATGCCTTCATGATAAAAATGTGGGTCGGCTATATAGTAGCGCACGACGCCTCCCTTCTGTCATTCCGTAACTGTCATTCCGAAACTGTCAGCTCCTCTTTTTCTTATCCTTTCCTTCCTTCACGTATACCTTAACCCGGTTATTCTCCGAGGTCTCGATATTGAGACTCCGGATCCCGAGAACGAACTTCGCGAAGGTGGAATATCCGAATTCCTTGGCGTTGAACTGGGGATACTCGGAATAAAGCCGCTGTCCCAGAAGTCCCAGCTCGATGCCTCCGGGTCCCTCGGCACGCACCTGATCCTCCACATATTTCATCAGGCGCTGCTTCATGTCCTTATCTTCCTTCAGCCCTACCGTAACTGTGCTGTTGGTCTTCTTCAGGGTGAAGCCCTGTGTCTCCTCGATAAATGTGGAGAGTGAACTGTAGCCGTAATTTCGAACGTCGAAATCAGAGTACTTCTTCTGCAGACGGCTTCCGATCTCACCAAGACCGGTCTCCCGACCCTTATTATCATTCTCTGTGATGATCTCAATTATGGCATTCTCGATGGTACTCTGAGGCAGTACATTTTCGGACTTCTTCTTTTTCTTGCCCTTCAGCAGGTTCTTGCTGGTCTCCTCATCCGTCTGATCCAGCAGCAGCTCCAGGTCCGTGAAGACCGAGCATGCAGCACGGAAGGAACGGGGGGTCTTGTTCTCACCCATTCCGATGACGTCCATGCCGGACTCTCTCAGCCGGCTGGCAAGACGGGTGAAATCTCCGTCACTGGACACGATGCAGAAGCCATCCACACTCTCCGTGTAAAGGATGTCCATGGCATCGATGATCAGTGTGGAGTCCGTGGCATTCTTCCCCACCGTGTTCCGGAACTGCTGGATGGGGGTGATGGAATTCTCCATCAGCTCCTTCTTCCATTTTCCGGCCTGGGTAGAGGTCCAGTCTCCGTAGATCCGCTTATAGGTGACAACGCCGTACTTCGTCATCTCATCCAAAATACTTCCGATGTATTTGGAGGAAATGTTGTCTGCGTCGATCAATACCGCATATCGTTTATCTTCCAATGTTATTTATCCTCTTCTTTCAAAGTCTTCTTTCAAAGTCTTCCTGTCACATATTTCACATCTCACGCAAATGTCGGCGCAGGGCGTTCCGCTCATCTCCGCGCATGACATTCTACTCATGTCCGCCGTGGCGTCTGCAGGTTGCGCCCTTCATGAGGCGCAGGCATTCCGGGAGAACCTCCATATGGATCCGGCGTACGTCTCCGCCGTATTCTCCGTCAAAATGTAGTACCACCGGCTCTTCCATCTCGATATCGATGGTCTTTCCGTTCCGAAGCATAAAGCCCTTTCTTCCCTCCTGCTTTCCTCTTACAAGGTACAGGAGCTTGAAGAAGGCCTGCCATCTGGGGATCCCCGCTGCAGAGCAGGTGGAGAGAAGGCCGTCCTCCGGGCTGGCATCCGGTGCCATGGGCACGCCGCCGCCCTCCCAGCAGGTGTTCATGCAGGACAGATAGATCAGCTTCTGGGCATGATAAACATCCTCAAAGTCTCCGTCAAATACGATTCTTCCGGTGGTGGACTTCATGGTGAAGAGGGATTCCACCGTAAGCCAGAGATAGGTGAGCTTCCCCACTCCAAGGCCGTTCATCATCTTCTTCCGTTTGGACTGATCCACCTTCTTGCA
>CADAXW010000028.1 GCA_902792005.1 uncultured Lachnospiraceae bacterium | reverse complement strand
GACCCCTTGAAGACTACAAGGTTGATAGGCACAGAGTGGAAGTGCGGTGACGTATGGAGCGGATGTGTACTAATAGGTCGAGGGCTTTTCCTAAAAAGAAGTGAAAAGAATGATCGGTTTGGTTCGTAGGTTACATGGTTTTGTGAGCTGTTTGTATGAAGTTTTGAGGGCGCAATGCTATTTTTATGTCATAATGAAAAAGAAGTGCAGCGATGATCGCTGCACTTCTTTGTTGTGTATGCGGTATTGCCGATAAGCGGGCGCGCCTGTGCGCGTTTTTGCAGTCCTGCCAGCTTATCGCATTTCGGTTATTCTTCAGTTGTTTTCGTCCGCATCTTCCTGCAGCATTGCGGCCAGCTTCGGGTTTCTGTCGCGGAGTGCCGTCATATACTTCTGACGCGCGTCCTGGAGCCGCTGATAGGTCTCAGGATGGAGCTTTCGGAAGTTCTCATCACGTCTGGCCCGGTGCCGGCGTAAGCGTTCTACAAAGGCAGGATCCCGTTCCAGTATTTTTTCTTCCAGTAACAGGTGGCGTTCGGCAATCCGTTCCTCGATCCGAAGCTCCAGTCCAGCCGGCTTATGTTTGCTGTTTTCTTCAAGATGCAGGACGAACTGCATTTCCAGATAATCAAGAAATTCATCCTCATCTGCATAGTTCCAGTAACCATGTGCCAGCTGTTTTTCCTCTGCCAGCAGGGTTTCCAGGTCGGTCTCGGGATCCTCTGTGAGACGGAGGGCGATCTTCTTGGCAATCTCCTCCAGGATCCGTTCTGCGTTGTCCCCATAAGCCCAGGAGAGCTCAGCCAGCTGTTTACTGTAGGTATTCTTCTTTTCGGAGTCCGTTTCCTCTAAAACATAGGGCTTGTCATAGCCTGCGTCCCTGAGGGCCAGGGAGATACGGGACCGGACAGCGCCCTCCCGGATCAGCTCTTCAGCGCCAAATGCCCGAAGCTCCGCATTTACATCAGTAACATGACCGGCAAGATAAAATCGGATATCCCTGCGCCTGAACTTATGATAGAGTCCCAGCAGATATTCTGCAGCAGTCACATCCACACTGCTGATCCCCGCGGCGTCGATGACGATCACCCGGGTGTCCGGCTTCAGTGCTTCTGTAAGGCCTGCCTCGAAATCGGAGATATTTGCGTAGAAGAGAGCACCGGAGAATCGGTAAAGGAGTACCTCCCTGATGGGGGTGTAATTCCCTTTTCGCTTCAGGCTGTGATAGCCCTCCTCTTCAGGGTCCACACCGAGAATCTCGATCTTCGGCCGGGACTGACGCACGATAAATGTGATGGAGGACAGGAGCACGCCCACGATAACGCCGTAAATGGTTCCCATGAGGAGCACGGCCAGGAGTGCCGCCCAGAAAATGATATATTCTGCCTTATCAACCTTTCGGAGCTTCCGGGCCAGGCTAAACTCAAATGTGCTGATCAGCGCCGAGATCACAATGCCGGTCAGTACAGGAACCGGAAGATAGGAGATAAAGCCGGTTCCGAACAGCAGGATCAGCACCATGGTGAGACTGGCGGAGACGGACATCCACTGGGAGTTTACTTTAAACTGGTCCGCAATGCCGGAACGGGATACGCTTCCGTTCACAGGACAGCAGCCGGTGGCGGCAGCCGCCACATTTCCGAGGGAATAAGCGATGATTTCCTTTCGGGGCCGCAGCTTTTCCTCATGCTTTAATGCGAGATTGCTGGATGCCAGCAGGGTTTCCGAAAGGATCACGACGGCAATGGTAAATGTGGAAACCAGCAGTGTCTGATAATGGTCCGGGAAGAGGGCGAAGTCCGGGAGCGCGAGGGCCGGCAGTCCCTGATCCACGGAGGGAAGACAGGCAATGCCGCTTTCCTTCAGAGGAAAAACAACAGTGGCAAGGGCACCCAGCACCATGACGATGGCCTGCGTGGGCAGCTTCGGCAGAAAATGCCGGCACACCAGGATGACTGCAATGGTCCCAAGACCCAGCAGGAGGGAAGGCAGGTGAAAATGTGCGGTTCCCTGATCATAGATGTGAACCAGAAGCTCGATAAGCTCCCCGCTTCCGGAGGTTCCGCCGAAGAGCTTTGGAATCTGCATACAGATGATGGTGATCCCGATGCCTGTAATAAACCCGCCCATGACCGGGTGGGAGATGAATTTCAGTAATCGGTTGGCCTTTAACACAAAGAAAAGAAGAAGCCAGAGGGAAACCAGGATGGTGATGAGGGGCATGATACGGACTGCGTCATCGGAGCCCGATGCGATGCCGAGGGATGCCAGGAGGGCGCCGGTCAGCGCGGCAGGGGCTGCATCCACGCCGAATACAAAACGTGGAGAGCTGGTCAGAAGACCATAGATCAGAATGGGAAGGAAGGAACCGTACAGGCCGTAGATCGCCGGGAGACCGGCAACCATGGCGTAGCCCATGGAAATCGGGATCGACACAAGCGCGATCAGTACGCCGATCAAAAGATCCTTCCCCAGAGATTCAGTTGAAAATGTTCGTTTCGTCATTGTAACACCCTCTTCTATCATACCCGAAAGTGGATAGAAGAGCAATGAAACATTATTTTTTTGTTGACATCAGAGGGAAATTAAGGTAGGTACACTATGCTTTGTGATTTGGCACAGGGGATTGGTCAAATGGTATGATAGGGGTCTCCAAAACCTTTGGTGGGAGTTCGATTCTCTCATCCCCTGCAACTGACAGCAGCCTCGAAATTCTTAAGACTTAAGGATTTCGGGGCTGTTTTTCAACAAAGGAGGAGTGACGTGAGACGTAAAATCGCATGTGTTCTGATCGGCGCGATGCTTGCATGCATGCCCGCATCTCACGTTGCCGCATCGGAACCCGGGGAAAAGGCTTCTCGCTTTCCGGCGGATGCCGCATCGGAACCCCGGCTGGAATGGGTTCAGAACATTACGGAGGATAATGCTGAGGGGGAATACTTCACGAAGAAGCTGGGTATGGACCGGGTAACGCGGCAGAGCGTGCTCCGGACTATTGAAGAGAACTGGACCGAGGGACTTATGTACAATCTTTCGGCTTACACTATCGATCATACCAATGCTGCGGAATGTACCAACAACGGGAGCGAGCAGTATGCCGGCAGGGTGCGGAAGAATTATGGTTATAACTGTACCGGGTTTGTGGCCTCCGTGCTGTATTATGCCAATGGCGGGAGCAGAGAGAACGCCCTGGAGAATATGAACGAGCTTTATATGCCGCTGAAAAAGGCCGGAGGCCGCGGATCCATGAGATCCTTTACGGATGGTACCGGCTGGTACTACTTTGCAGCAGGACGGGGAGAAGAAGCTCTGGACGGGAGTCCGGAAAAGAAAACGAAGATCTACAGCCTGGGAGAAACCCGCGGGCCTGAGGATCTGCAGGCAATTCTCAACAATGCAGAGGCGGAGGGGAAGCTCCTTCCCGGCTACATCCTGTATTTCTGGCCATCCTCGGGCTGGGACTGCCATATTGCCATCTATGCAGGAAAGGACAGCGCGGGGCTTCATCAAATGTACCATGCGGCGGGACGCGGCAACCATTATGGGGTTTATGTTCCGGACTCCATAGCGCTTTCTCAGGCAACCTCCGAGGGAGCCTCGTATGTTTACAGTATTCCACTTCCGGAGGCGCTGACCGGCTGGCAGGAGGTGGATGGGATGATGTGCCATTTCTACGGGGACGGCACTCCGACGCTCCGCTGGTACAAGGAAAATGGGAACTGGTATTATTTTGATCCGGATACCGGTGCCCTCTGCACCGGGTTGAAGCATATCGGAGATAAGACCTATTTCTTTTTCAAGGACGGCAGAATGGCGCGGTATATCATGTTTGGCCGTTATATATTTGATAAAAACGGATACTGTATCCGGATTGAATAACAGATGAGGATTTTTTCATGTAATATTTACAAAAACATGACTTTATGATGGTAAAAATGCACAGAATATGTTATAATTCCTCTTATGTATGGGAACTGCAAACGGGCAGTTTACGAAGATGGCGCGAAACTTCGTAGTTATAAGGAGAAGAATCATGATTCTGATTGATACGCAAAAAGAAGAATTCAGTAAACTGAGGCATATTCGAATTCTTAACAAGGCAGAAGAGGAGAATCAGTTTTACGGGGATTTCCTGCTTATCGGTCTTGGTGGAGTCGGACGACAGTGCGTTACTTCATACAAGCGGATGATGCAGGGAAAGATCAAACAGGAGGACAACGTACATTTCCTCCTGATCGATTCGGATATTCCCGAGATGGAAGAAACCATCAAGGATTCCAGAGAGGGCGTGGGTCTGAACGCCATGGAGGTTATCAGTATCTACCGCCAGAATCTGGAGAACATTCTGGAAACGGGAACGGCTGAGGGACCGGTACAGAACACCATCGCCAAATGGATGCGTCCGGACTTTCCGGTCATGCCCATCGGCCGCGACGGCGCGAGAGGCAACCGACAGATCGGTCGTCTCATGTTTTCTAACGCATATGAAGATATGCGGATCCTTCTTTTTGAGAAGCTGGATGAAGTGTATAACCGTTCCAAAGAGGGAAAGCTGGATGTAATGATCATCAGCAGTCTCTGCGGTGGAACCGGTAGTGGTATCCTTGCGGATATCACCTATAATATCCGTGCATATGCCAAGTCCAAGAAATGGCAGAATTTCCGGGTGGGCGGATGTCTTCTGACACCGGATGTGCTCTTTGCAAACTCAGGTCTTGACTGGGAGAAGCGAAGCGTGCTGGAAGCAAATGCATATGCAACGCTGACAGAGATGGAAAGTCTGATGACGCTGCCGGAACGCGGCGAGTCCTATGTCTTCGAAAGCGGGACACACCGTATTTCCATTAAGCAGCCGATCTTCGATTCCTGTATGCTTGTGTCCGGAAAAGAGGATGATCAGGGCTATATTCCGGAAACGGTGATCTATAATGATATCGCATATTTCCTGTATAAGCTGACATGCGTTAAGTATGTGAGCAATCGTCGCGAAGAGGGTGCACAGCTGCTTCTTCGTGATGCGTTCTTTGACAGAGCAGGGTCCCGGCTCTTCAAGGTTCTGAATGAATCCGATTACCGGATCCCCATCCGTGAGATCGAGAATATCTGTGAGTTCCAGGTGTTTAAGGAAGCATATAAACGGATGCATCAGCTGAATTCGGATAACGAGAAGGTGCAGGCGGATCGGAAGGAGAGTTTCGGTGAGATCCGTGAGTTCCTGGAGGGTGGCCCCGGCGAGGAGATACATTTGCAGGCAAACGGGCTTCTGCGTGTGGCTTCCATTCCGCGTCCGAATTATAAGCAGATCAAAAAGGGAGAGGATTATTTCCGTACCTCCGTCCCGCGGCAGCTGGAAAGCTTTAAGCAGGAGGTCCCGGTCATCATCAAGTATATCAAGAACAGTATGATGTCCTCTCTGGAAAATCATATTCAGGAATACCTGAGAGAGTACGGACCGTTCCTTACCGTTCAGATGATCGGTGCCAAGGGCTTCGAGAATCTGGAGGCGGATACCGGAATGGTGGCGGAGGCAAAGGCACTGGAGGAAATGTGCCGCACTCCCATGGAGATCGGTGAATACCAGCGTATCATTGACTCCATCCTGCAGATGGTTCAGAAGCGCTTTTTCGCATTTCCCTCCGCAAAGCGTGAGACGGAACGCGGTTATTATGATGCAAGCATTAAACAGGTTCTGGAGACGGAGCATAAGGCGATCCGTGAGGGGCTGAATGACCAGGATGTATTCGGCGATGTGATCCGTATGCTGCGTCAGCGCGCAGAACAGATCTCGGATACCTATTCCCGGTTTGACCAGGATCTCTGGAATTCCGTAGAGGATCTGGCACTTTCGGGTAAGAATGTCATCAGTTATATGATGAAGAACGCGAACCGCAGCGAGTATCTCCCGTCAGACTATGTGACGGAGGATAAGATCGAGGATCTGCGGAAGGGTCTGATCCAGCTTATGGTGGGCCATGAGGCGGATATCGACAACGGACGTGTGGTTCCGATCCGGCAGGAGATGGAGAAGATTTATCGAAACCTGCTGGTTGGTATCGGAGCATACGCACCGGAGAAGCTGATCGCCGCCGCATTTTCGGAGAGGCCTCTTACATTGCAGGAGTCCAATATGATGTTCGTTGCGCCCTCCAATGAGGTACGTGAGGATATCATGCATCGTGCAGCACAGTCCTTTGTGCAGGGAGCTACGGAGAAGATCGCAAAGAAGCAGCTGTGTCAGCTGAAGGTGGAGGGCATCACATTTTTGGAAACCCAGCGGATCATTTCGCTGCCCCAGAACATGCCTTACTTCTCAGAGGCGGTACGGCAGATCCTTGTGGCCGAGCCGTATAATGAGCTGGATGATACCATCACGCTCAATGCCGGTGAAGCAGAGATCTCCATGGAAGATATGTACGTAAATGTTCCGAAGGAGCAGCTGCAGTGTATCGATGATCTGAAGCATTCCTATGATACCATCGATCGCTCTACATTCTTCGGGCTTCATACGGATGAAGTGAATGCGTAATCCATAGCAGTTTGAACTGTGGAAACTTTTTTCAAAAAAGAGTTTACATTTGCGCTTTTTTGTCGCATAATGGAACGGTTCAAAGAGCAAGCCGATACGAAGTGAGCCAAAGGCTTTCTTCGCTGAAAGATAGGAGACATATATGGGCGGATTTTTTGCAGCTGCATTGAAGGAAGATTGTGTTTTTGATCTTTTCTACGGAACTGATTATCATTCTCATCTCGGTACCCGTCGCGCGGGTATGGCTGTCTATGGAAAGGGCGGTTTCAATCGTGCGATCCATAACATCGAGAATTCTCCATTCCGGAGTAAATTCACTGCGGATCTGAAGGAAATGGAGGGAACCGTGGGAATCGGTTGCATCTCCGATTATGATCCTCAGCCGTTGCTGGTGCGTTCGCACCATGGTACCTATGCCATCACCACAGTCGGTAAGATCAATAATACCGATGAGCTGGTGCAGCTGATCTTCCAGAAGGATCATACGCACTTCCTGGAAATGAGCGGTGGAGATATCAACAAGACGGAGCTTGTGGCAACTCTGATCAATACCAAGGACAACATCGTGGAAGGTATCAAGTATGCCCAGGAAATGATCGACGGTTCCATGACGATCCTGCTGCTCACACCCAAGGGCGTATACTGTGCCCGTGACAAATTCGGAAGAACACCGCTGGTCATCGGACAGAAGGAAAGCGGTTTCTGCGCTACATTTGAATCCTTTGCATATTTGAATCTGGGATATAAGCCCGTGCGTGAGCTGGGCCCCGGGGAGATCGCGGTGATGACACCGGAAGCGGTGACAACCCTTTCCAAGCCGGGAACAGAGATGAAGATCTGCACATTCCTCTGGATCTATTATGGATATCCGTCATCTGCGTATGAAGGAATATCCGTTGAGACCATGAGAAATGCCTGCGGAGCAAAGCTTGCCATCCGGGACGGTTTTACCAAGGATGACATCGACAGTGTTGCCGGTGTTCCGGACTCCGGTACGGCACATGCCATCGGTTATGCAAATGAGTCGGGCGTACCCTTCGCACGTCCCTTTGTAAAATATACTCCGACCTGGCCCAGGTCCTTCATGCCGACCCACCAGGATAAGAGAAATCTGATCGCACATATGAAGCTGATCCCGGTACATGAGTTGATCGACGGAAAGCGCCTGCTTCTCATCGATGACTCCATCGTACGAGGCACACAGCTTCGGGAAACCACAGAGTTCCTGTATGACAGCGGGGCAAAGGAGGTTCATATCAGACCTGCATGCCCGCCGCTCCTGTTCGGATGCAAGTACATCAACTTCTCACGTTCCACCTCGGAAATGGAGCTGATCGCACGCCGCGTCATCCGCGAAGAGGAGGGAGAAGAGGTTACAAGAACCATTCTGGAGGATTATGCAAATCCGGATTCCGACCGATATCACAGAATGCTGGACCGCATCAGAGATCAGCTGAACTTCACATCCCTGGCATACAACCGCCTGGACGACATGATCGAAGCAACAGGCCTTCCCAAAGAAAAACTGTGTACATACTGCTGGGACGGTAGGGAGTGAGATTCACGATAGAAATAAAAACAAGAGGTCACATATGCTTGCATAAATGTGACCTCTTGTTTTTATTTCGTAGCTGCGAAGCAGCCATGCGCACGAACCGCCGCAGATGCAAGTGCCGAAGGCACGACATACGCGCAAAGCGCGGATGATCTGCGGCCGGGACGGGCGAATGATCGTGAATCTGTCCCTCGCTCCTACTTATCCAGCAAATGATACATTTTCTTCAGATTATACAGACACTCGCTGATGCCATCCAGTGCAACCTCAAGCCGCAGAGCCTCAAAAGCCTTATGCAGCTTGCCGTCCGGGTAGAAGGTCTTGAACAGCGTTGACATCTTGGAGATGGAATCTGCACTTTCCGCTTCCAGAAGATCCGCCAGCTCAGATCCGAATTCAACCAGTGTCTCATAGATATCCGGGTATTCCGACAGGGCTCTCTGTTTCATGATGATGAAATAATAATACTTGATCCCGCTGATGTAACCCTTCTTCACAGAAGGCAGTTCGGAAACCGGTTTGATCCCTGTATCGGGAATATATGGATTAACAACAAGGTTTTGATCGTTCATAGTGTACCTCCTGAGTATTATTCATGTTTTTATTTTAGTTTTTTTGCAATGGTATGTCAAGAATACTTCTATCGGAGCACATTTTATGGTACAATAAAATTCAGTGAAAAATTGAACCCGGGGATGGACCGGAGAGAGGTAACGGAAACGACAATTAAGTCAGAAAAACGGTATAGATAAAACCGTCTTTTATATTATTATGAGCCTGAGAGAATAGTAAGGTTTATACAGGCTGAAAAGCAGGAGGATCAAGGAATGAAGAAATTGGCAGGGTACGAACACGGAGTGAATCTGGGAGGATGGCTTTCTCAGTGCGATCACACACAGGATCGTTATGATAACTTTATCAAGGAAGCCGATATCGAGAAGATCAAGAGCTGGGGACTGGATCATGTACGTGTTCCTGTAGATTATAATCTGGTGGAGGATAAGGACGGAAACTATCTTCCCGGCGGCTTTGAGCGGCTTCATAAGACCATTGAGTGGTGCGGAAAGTACGGACTGAATATGATCCTGGACCTGCATAAGACCTATGGCTTCAGCTTTGACAGCGGAGAGAATGAGGAAGGCTTCTTTGAGAGCGAGGCATATCAGGAGCGTTTCTACAAGCTTTGGGAGGAGTTCGCAAGACAGTACGGTCAGTATAAGGATCGGCTCTGCTTCGAGCTTCTGAATGAGGTAACGAACAAAGAGTACAGTGACATCTGGAACAACATTTCCACCAACTGCATTAAGCGGATCCGTGCCATCGTGCCGGACATCCGGATCCTCGTCGGCGGATATTACAATAACAGCATCGAGGCATTGAAGGACCTGGCAATGCCCTATGACGAGAATATCGTATACACCTTCCACTGCTACGAGCCTCTGATCTTTACACATCAGGGCGCTTACTGGGTGGATGGAATGGATACCTCCTTCCGTATGCCTTTCGAGTGTACCTACAATCAGTATAAGCAGTACACCAGAGAGCAGATCAACGGCTTCCAGGGGCTGGAGGTTGAGATGTTCAAGGGCACTGATCTGGACAGTGTGATCGGAGAAGAATATTTTGAGCAGATGGTTCGTGAGGCTGTCCGTGTGGCAGAGGAGAGAAATGTAGCGCTTTACTGTGGTGAGTATGGCGTGATCGATCTGGCAACCCCGGAGGATACCATTAAGTGGTTCAAGATGATAACCACCTGCTATGACAGGCACGGTATCGGACGGGCTGCATGGAGCTACAGACAGATGGATTTCGGTATTGATGACCAGCGTATGGACGGCGTCAGAGATGAACTGCTGAAGATGCTGTAGGAGTCGAGGGTCCATAACTTAAGAGTAATAATATATGAGCAGTATGCAAACAGGAAAAGCGGGTGATCGCTTAACAACCGCAGGTGTCGTTTGTGTACTGCTTATTTTAGTTGAGAAATACTTCGTAAAATTGTATAATAAGCATGGGGGTTTGTAATTACTTTGGGAGAGAATTGTAATGTTGAGTTACGAAGATGAAAAGTTTTATAAATTTCTGGAACGAATGGTATTTGTCACCCATCAGTCCAATTCCTATGATCGGGAAGCATATGTTCAACTGATCCAGGAGATATGTGAGCATTATAAGCTGGCACGAGGGGAAGCGGGCTTTTATCTGAGCGCCGATCATGAGGCACGAGGAGAGGGTGAGATTTTTTGTGATTTTGATAATGGAAACTCAGATCATGTTGGCGTGTTCGTACGGATCGAATCCAAGTCCGGCGCGATCATTATCGGCAAGATCCTTGTACCGGAGGGGCACTCCTTTGATGATCCGAAAGCGAAGGACCATCTGGAAATGCTGCTCCGAGTCATTCTCGGCTGGGTATCAAGAAGTCGTTTGCAGCAGAAGGTGGAAGAGTTTGCTTATTCCGATGAAAGGGGGTATCCGAACTTCCGTGCCTTTGCAAGATTCCTGATGAAGAAAAACCGGACGAATGGTCTGGGTGGTATGGTGTCCATGTATTTTGATCTTCATAATTATACCATGGTCAATTCCCAGATCGGAAGAGCCGGCGGCGACCTGGTCATGCGGAATTACTACAACATGATCGCGGAAGCTATCGGAGATACAGGCATCCTCTGCAGGCTGGGCGGTGACAAGTTCATCGGTCTTTTTGAACGGTCCGCAAGACGACAGGTGTTTGAGATCCTTTCCGGCGTACCTGTACTTTATGATGAAAAGAACGGAAAGCGGATCCGCGTATCAGCGGCGGCCGGTGTCTTTATGATGCCGAAGCCCTTTATGATCCGGACACCCAGCGATATCATGGATAAGATCATGGTATCCGGTGCAGTGGCAAAGAACCAGACCGATGGAGCTATCGTCATTTTTGATGACAAGATGAAGTCGGAGCGTGAACGCATAAAGAAGGTGCAGTCAGCATTTCATGCCGGGCTTGAGAAGGAAGAATTTAAAGTATTCTATCAGCCGAAGGTAAATGTGGAGACCGGCGAGCTTGTGGGTGCAGAAGCACTCTGCCGCTGGTTCCAGAATGGAAAGATCGTTCCGCCCATGGAGTTTATTCCGGTGCTGGAGATCGGCACGGAGATCTGCGATCTGGACTTTTATATGCTGGATCATGTTTGCCGGGATATCCGCAGATGGCTGGATGCCGGGATCGATGTAGTGAGGGTATCCGTGAATTTCTCCAGAAAGCATCTGGTGGATGTGGATTTGCTGGAGCATATCATGGAGGTGCTGGACAGAAACAAGGTACCTCATGAGTATATAGAGGTAGAGCTGACGGAAACCACAACGGATGTATTGTTCCGGGATCTGAAGCGTATCGTAAGCGGACTTCAGGAACGTGGAATATGGACCGCGGTGGACGATTTCGGAATGGGTTATTCCTCCCTGAATCTGATTCGGGAGATTCCATGGAATGTGCTTAAGATCGATAAAAACTTCGTTCCGAAGGATAATGAGCCGGAGAACCGGGTCGCATCGCTTATGTTCAAGCATGTAACATCCCTGGCTCAGGACATGGGAATGGAATGTGTGGTTGAAGGCGTGGAGACCGTGAATCAGCTGGATGTTCTCCGGTCGAATCATTGCAGCATCGCGCAGGGATATTTCTTTGATAAGCCCCTGCCGGTGGAGGAGTATGAAGCAAGACTGCTCCGGAAATACTATGAACTTCCGGAAGGGCTGATACCGATATCGGAGTCGGAGCAGCCGGCGCAGACAGCCGAGCCAGGGCATGAAAGCTAAGCCAGGGCATGAAAGCTAAGCCAGGGCGTGAAAGCTAAGCCAGGGCATGAAAGCTAAGCCAGGGCGTGACAGTGAATGATTGAATTGCAGGATCACAGAATGACACAGGTTTTCCTCTTTACGGGAACAGCAGAAGGACGTCGCCTGACCAGGCGCCTGGGAGCCGCGGAGATTGTTACTACAGTCTCGGTGGCTTCTGAGTATGGAACGGTTGTTCCGGAGGATCCGTCCCCCGGGTCTTCGGTCACCATCCTTTATGGCACCATGACCCGTGAAGAAATGACAGATGCAATCAGGAAGGCTGCACCGAAGATCGTCGTCGATGCAACCCATCCCTATGCCCTCAGGGCTTCTGAAAAGATACGTGCCGCATCGGAAGCGGCGGGGATCCCCTGCCTTCGTCTGAAGCGAAAGAGCAAAGATGCACCGGATAAAAAGGTGTTCCTGTTCGATAATCTTCCGGAGGTGATCTCGGCACTTCAGAGAACAACGGGAAATATTCTCGTAACCACAGGGATCGATACACTTCGGCTCTTTGCAGATGCGGAAGGGCTGAAGGACAGGGTTTATGTCCGGATCCAGCCGGACAGGAATGAATTGGAGCGCTGCGAAGCTATGGGCTTTTCCGGACGTCAGATCATAGCCATGCGAGGACCCTTCAGTCAGGAGCTGAATCGCGCAACCATTCATGATTATGAGATAAGGCATCTGATCACCTGGCAGAGTGACTCCAGCGGCGGCTTTACAGAGAAAATGTTTGCTGCCCGGGAGACGGAGACAGCGGTCTATGTCATCGGCGAGCAGGGGAAGGAAGGTATCCCTTATGCGGAGCTGCTGGACCGGCTGGGAGAACTGCTGGAGACCGATCTCAGAGATACCGTGACCATAAATGTCTCGTTGGTGGGCGTTGGCCCCGGTGAGGGCGGCGATATGACCAGAGAGGCCGGACGGGCGATCCGGGAGGCGGATATCCTGTTCGGAGAAAAAAGACTGGTACAGCCGTATCAGGCGGAAAAGAAAGTATTTCCATATGACAGGGGAGAGGATATCCTTCCCCGATTGGAACAGCTTCTGCAGGAGGCGCGACAGGGAGATCCCCATGTCCGGGCAGCAGTGCTGCTGCCGGGAGACACCGGATTTCACAGCGGTTCTGTGGGGCTGATCTTTTATCTCACAAACTGGCGGAGACGTATGAGCCTTTCCGATACCGGAAAGTTCAAGATGCAGATCCGTACCTATCCGGGGATATCCTCGATCCAGCTCATGGCGGCAAGGCTTCAGGACCATTGGGACACAGCCTTTGTATCCGGGATCCATGGTTCGGAGGATGAGTCCACCCGTGAGGTGCTCCGGAGACTGCCCTATGAAAAGAGAACCTATCTCGTGACTTCGGGAGTTTCGGATGTGGAGTTTCTGAGAAACTGGGTGCTGGAGCATGATCCGGAACGCAGGAGATATTCCCTCTATGCAGGGTATCAGTTATCCTATCCGGAGGAGCGGATCTTTGCCGAGGAGGGAGAACGACCGGGCATCGGCGTAGAGGATGCAGTCCTGGATCCTTTCCCGGATATACTTCCTGAGGGAAGATATACGGTGATGATCCGAAACAGTGATCCGCTGGAGTCGGAGGATGACAGGAAAAAACAGGTTCTGGCAGGCATCCCCAATGAGGAATATTTTCAGAAAAAGGGGATACCCATCACAAAGGAAGAAGTAAGGACCATTGCTCTTGGTAAGCTCAGGATCACGGAGCCGGCAGTGGTTTATGATATCGGAAGCGGCACAGGAAGCTTTGCAGTAGAGCTGGGACGGATCCTTCGGGAGTCCGAGATCTATGCCGTTGAGAAGGATCCGGAACGGGCAGAACTGATCCGGAAAAATGTGGAACATTTGTCTGCACATGCAGTGGAGGTCGTCGAGGGCGAGGCACCGGAGGTGCTGGATGCACTGCGGAAGCCCACGCATATCCTGATCCGGGGGTCCGGCGGAAAGCTGTTCCTGATCCTTCAGGAGCTGTTCCGGAAGTCACCGGAGGCACGGGTGGTGATCCACGCGGCGTCTGCGGCGGAAAAGAAGGAGCTGGCACAGATCCTGTCCAGAAGTATTCCCACGGAATATGATATTCTGGATGCGGAATATCTGGAGCTTGAGGTATCTCATGGAAGGAAGCACGGCGTACGTTCTGCCGTGGGACGGGGAGATAATTCCGAAGCAATCCTGTCCTTCCGTTTCGCAAGAAGACCGGGGGCGTGAGAGCAGAACGAAACATACAGACGAGGGGACGTAAGAGCAGTGCTATAGGGCACATCAGGAAGAAACTCAGGAAGGGACTTATCAATGAACATATTGATCGCAGGATGCGGACAGGTGGGAAAAGCTCTGGCGCATCAGCTGAATGAAGAAGGACATGAAGTGACGGTAATGGATACGGACTACCAGGTGGTGGAAGCTGCCACTGCGGCCAGTGACGTCATCGGTTACCAGGGAGATTGTACCAGTCTTTCGGCTCAGATCGAAGCAGGCGTTGAGGATATGGATCTGTTGATCGCAGCCACGAATCAGGATGAAAAGAACATGCTGGCATGTCTCATTGCCCGAAAGGCCGGGCACTGCCAGACCATCGCCCGTGTCCGGGATCCCCAGTATCTGGATGAGATTTACTTCCTGAAGGAGGAACTGGGACTGTCCATGTCCATCAATCCGGAGCAGGTGGCTGCCTCGGATCTGGTACGGCTGATCCAGATCCCATCCGCGTTGGAGGTGGATACCTTCGCAAAGGGAAAGGTCAGTCTGATCCGGCTGGTCATTCCGGAGGGCTCCGTGCTGGACGGGCTGGAGCTGAAGGACTTCTCCTCCAAGGTAGGAACTGCCGCACTGATCTGTGTGGTTGAGCGTGGGAACAATGTCACAATCCCCGGTGGTAACTTCCGTCTGGCAGCGGGAGACTCCATCTCCGTAACCCTTTCCCTGGCCGATCTGAACGGACTCCTTCAGAAGATTGGTATCCGGGCAAAGAAGATAAGAAATGTACTGATCGCCGGCGGCGGAACCATCAGCTATTATCTGGCAAAGAGATTGCTGGAGCTCCGCATCTCCGTTAAGATCATAGAGAAAGATCTGAAGCGCTGTGAGGAGCTGGCAGATCTGCTTCCCAAGGCAATGGTGATCCATGGAGACGCCACCGACAAGACGCTGCTGGTGGAGGAATCCATTGAGGATATGGATGCAGTATGCGCGCTTATGGGACAGGATGAGGCGAACATTCTCCTTTCCCTTTACGTGGATAAGATCAGTGATGCGAAGCGTATGATCAAGATCCATCGGAATTCCTATGAGGATATGACAACGGAGCTTCCTGTGGGAACCATCATTTCCACAAAGAAGATCACCGCAGAGTATATCACCCGGTTCGTCCGTTCCATGCAGAACAGCTTCGGAAGTAATGTGGAAGCTCTGTACGGACTGATGGATGGAAGAGTTGAGGCGCTGGAGTTTAATGTGGGTGAGGACGCCAGAGTGACCTGGGGCGCGCTGAAGGATCTGAAGATCCGGAAGAACACCCTGATCTGCTGCATCAACCGGCAGGGAACCATCATCCGGCCCGGTGGAAATGACCGGATCGAGTCCGGCGACAGCGTTGTGGTGGTTACCACGGAAAAGGGTCTGAACTCCATCGATGACATTTTAACGCAGTAGAACGGTACTCACGCTATTGCATAACGTGAATATAAAAAGCATGAAAAGAGCAAACGTATGAATTACGGAAAAATAGTACGTGTCCTCGGAATTCTTCTGCAGACAGAGGGACTGCTGATGTCCCTGCCTCTGCTCGTAGCAATTCTCTATCAGGAGAGATGCTGGATGCATCTGGGGATCGTCATGGTTGCGGCGATTACAGTGGGTACGCTGCTTCGCCTTGTCAAAACAAAAAAAGAAAAGATCCATGCGAAGGAAGGCTTCGTGATCACAGCCCTCAGCTGGATCATCCTCAGTCTGGTGGGTGCAATGCCTTTCTGGATCAGCGGAGAGATCCCTCGTTTTATCGATGCTGTCTTCGAGACTGCCTCCGGCTTTACAACCACAGGAGCCAGTATCCTGACAAATGTGGAGGCTATGTCTCACGGACTTTTGTTCTGGCGAAGCCTGACTCACTGGATCGGCGGAATGGGAGTGCTTGTCTTTATCCTTGCAGTATTCTCAACTAATGCAGATGATATGTATCTGATGAAGGCGGAAAGCCCCGGACCCTCCGTGGAGAAGATGCTTCCCAAGGTACGTCAGACTGCCTTCGTACTGTATTCCATTTATCTGGGACTTACGTTACTGAATATCGGCCTGCTCCTGATCTTCGGAATGCCGGCCTTTGATTCCTTCTGTATCTCCTTCGGAGCTGCAGGCACCGGCGGTTTCGGTGTAAGAAATGACAGCCTGGCAGGATATTCCACATCCTGTCAGATCATCGTCACGATCTTCATGTTCCTCTTTGGAGCGAACTTTAAACTCTATTATCTCATCATTTTCCGGAAGTTTAAGGATGTGCTGAAATGTGAGGAGGTTCTCTGGTATACCGTCATCTACGGGGCGGCGGTGGTCCTTGTGGTCATAGGTATCATGCAGGATGTGGGAAGCTTCGGAACGGCTCTGAAGGAGGCAGCATTCCAGGTATCCTCAGTCATGACGACCACAGGATATGCCACCACGGATTTCAACCTATGGGGCACGATGCCGAAAATGGTCCTGGTACTCATCATGTTTGTGGGGGCCTGCGCCGGCAGTACCGGCGGCGGTATGAAGGTCTCCCGGTGGGTGCTTTATTTCAAACAGATCAAGAACGGTATCTCACGGTTTCTTCATCCGAGAAGCGTGAAGAAGATCCGGCTGGACGGAAAGACGGTGGATCAGGAAACGGTGAAGAATGCAAATATCTTCCTGATGGCCTATGTGATGGTATTTGTTGTATCCATGCTGCTGGTCAGCTTTGACGGCTTCAGCTTTGAGTCCACGGTCACCGCGGTGGCGGCAACCCAGAATAATATCGGTCCGGGACTGGGAACGGTGGGACCGACGGGAAGCTACTTCGCCTTCAGCGGTTTGTCAAAGGTGGTGCTTATCTTTGATATGATCGCCGGACGATTGGAGATATTCCCGATGATCATTCTGTTTGCACCCTCCACGTGGAGGAGAAAGTAAAAGATATAATAAAAGTCCCACGCAGAACATGCGTGGGACTTTTATGACACACCGGATATGTTATAATCGGTTTACACCACGGACAGATACGATTCCATCCAGCTTCGCACCGGCCTTGCAGAAAGGACAGTCGTTTGACGGGAAGGAATCATAATCCTCGATATCGTCCTTGTGGAAGATGGAATTGATCTTATATCCGTCGATCTCGTCCGTTGCGGTGAAGATCGAGGAGATACCGGCGATGGTTCCGCCGTAATACTGGATGCACTCGATGGCCTTCTGAACCGTATGTCCGGTGGAGGCGGTGGCAAGAACCAGAAGCACGTGCCTTCCGCGAACCATGGGAACTACATTGTCAGGGAAGGTCAGCTGGCCCATGTTGTTCTGCTCCGGAGTGATCACGTAGATGGATCCATGCGCATTCATGCACATGATGCCGGAGTTGGTAAGCTCGTCTGCCAGGTAGGCGCCGATCACGTCGGTTCCGTCCATACAGATGATCACATCAACCACTGTAGAAGCCACGTACTCGGAACTCATGGACTTGGCAACTGCCTTGGCCTCGCTGGCGCGGGCCTTCAATGTGGTGAGGTCAATGTATGCATTGATATGTGATGATGATGTCGCGTAATGACCCGGCGTTACATTTAATTTGATCAGGTTATTATAGGGTGAATTGATCTTGTAACTATTAGGCATTTTGAATCCCCCTTTTCATTAAAATTCAAGTTCTATTATAGCATTCCGGCATGGAACCTTCAACTTGCAATTTCGGTGCAGGGTTGTATCAGAGTAGTGCCGGAGCCGTGTCGGAGTTGTGTTAAAAAAGGGTGTGGCTTCATGTTTTTATATGATTTTGAAATAAAGGTGGTGTTTTCATGAGCGCAGAAATTGAGATCATGATCGGCCCGGCGGCAAGCGGGAAGTCAAGACGGTGTTATGAGGAGCTGGTGGATGAGGCTTACCGGAATCCGGATCAGAAGTATATCCTGATGGTCCCGGAGCAGGCCGGAAGCAGTATGGAGCAGCGAATCCTTTCCATGAACCGGGAGCGTACCGGCAGGAAGGGCTTCTTTAACATCGATATCATTGGCTTCACCCGGTTTGCTTACCGGGTATTTGAGGAGCAGGGGCGTTCCATGCGCAGAGTGCTGGAGGATTACGGGAAGGTGATCCTGATCCGGTCCATCATCGCGAAAATGAAGGGGCAGATGGGGCTTTATCAGGGCAGTGTGGACAGACAGGGATTTATCGAGGAACTGAAATCTCTGTTCTCGGAATTCCTTCTGTTTGACATCCGGCCCGAGGATATCGCTGAAGGGATGGGACGGATCCCGGAGTCTCAGGAATTTCTGAAGAAGAAGCTGGAGGATGTGCAGCTGATCTACAAGGCATTTCTGGAGGATCCGGTTTTTTCGGATGAGTATATGGTGGCGGAAGAGCTTCCGGCGTACCTGGCAGGGCTTCTGAATGAGCCGGGGAAGATCCATGCGGTGGATGGTGCAAGGGTGATCTTTGACGGGTTTACCGGCTTTACTGCGGAGCAGAGGAAGGTGATCGCTGCCATGGTTCCTCGTTGTGCGTCCATTCGGTTTACCATCACCATGGATCCGGATAAGCAGGGGGATCCTCTGTTCAGTCAGAGCCGTGAGATGCTGGAACAGCTGCTGGCCATCGCGCCCCAGGCGAAGCTGACCTGCCTGGGAGAAAGGAAGGACACAGGTGTGCTGGCGCACCTCTCGAAGCATGTGTTCCGATTCCCTGTTTCGGAGTATCCGGGGGAGACGGGAGACAGGCTGCAGATCTGGAGTACGGAGAACCCGCTGGAGGAACTCCGGGTGGTGGCGGAGGATATCCGGAACCGGGTGCTCCGGGGAGAACTTCGTTACAGGGATGTGGCTGTGCTTACGGCAGATCTGCCGGGGCTGGACAGTTATATCGATCTGGTCATGTCAGAGTACGGTCTGCCCTACTTCTCGGATCAGAATCGGAGCTTCAGCAACAATCCCATCATTGATACCCAGATGGCGCTTCTGGAAATCCTGGACCGGGACTTCACCTATGAGAGCGTATTTTCTTTTATCAAGACAGGAATCCAGGAGAGTGCACTGGTGGAAGCGGGACTTGCACCGGGCAGTGCGGAGCTTCTGGAGAATTTCGTGATCGAGCATGGCATCCGGGGACGGAAGCTGTGGGAGAAGGAGGCGGCACATTTTGTCCGAAAGGATAAGAATGAAAAGGAAGAGCAGCAGCTGGCCGAGATCGAGGGCATGAGACAACTGCTTCTTTCCATTCTGAAGCCCCTGCTCCGTTTCAGCGGGCGGAAGGAATATCCGGTGAAGGATATGATCCGGGGGCTGCTGAAGGTGGCGGAGGATCCGAGGCTCGGCCTGGACCGACGGGGCAGTGAGGCGGAGAAGGAACTATTGGAGATGGGATACCCCGCTGAGGCGAGAGCCTATCTCAGCATCCAGGAGAAGTATATCGCCGTTCTGGAGAAGACGGAAGCGATCCTTGGGACCCAGAAAATGACGGTGCATGATCTCAGGGAAACCCTGCGGATGGGCGTCCGCGAGATCAAGGTGGGGGTGATCCCTCCCACACTGGATTCCGTTCTGATCGGAGATCTGGAGCGTACAAGGATCGGTGCCGTGAAGGTGCTCTATATCGTGAATTTAAATGACGGGATCCTGCCGAGGCCGAAGAGTCAGGGAAGCATCCTGTCGGACCGGGACCGGGCCGTGCTGGGAGATTGTCTTCAGGGAAAGCAGCTTCCGCCGGATGAATCGGAGAAGCGATTCCGGGAACAGTTCGCCCTGTATCTTGCCATCAGCAAGCCTACGGACAGTCTCGTGCTGACCTACAGTCTGGAGAATCGTTCCGGAAAGGAGCAGGAGAGATCCTTCCTTCTCGGCCGGATCCAGAGGATTTTCCCGGAACTCAGAGAAGAAAAGAAAAAAAGAAATACATTTTCAGGCTCCCGCCGTTCAGGCTCCCGCCGGCTGGACCGCCTGGGTTATCTTCATATGCTCCGAAGAGAGAAGGAGGACCGCTGGTCAGCGGAGGACAGCCTGAAAAAGGCGGCACTTCTTCCGTTTTTCCCGGAGGTGTCTCAGGAAGGGTCGGATCAGACGCAGGGCAGGGAGCGGCTTCCCCAGGAGCTGATGCAGCGGCTGAAGCTTCGGCTCTCCATCTCTCAACTGGAGAGATACGCCGGCTGCCCCTATTCCTACTTCCTCCAGTACATACTTCAGCTGTATCCCAGAAGGGAGCATGCGGTGCGTGAAATGGATGTGGGAAATATTCTGCACCGGGCGCTGGAGCTTACCTTCCGGCAGGTGAAGACCCACCATGGAAATGACTGGGACGGGATCTCGGATGAGATCCTTCATGGCATCCTGGATCAAAGCATTGTGGATGCCATTCGGGAGCAGAAGCCCACGCTTCAGGAGGAAGACCTTCGGGACGGAAAGACCGGAATGATCCTGGAACAGCTGCAGGAGCTGGGGGAACTGAATGTTGATGTGCTCCGGAGTCAGCTGAAGGACAGCCGGATGAAGCCGGAGATCTTCGAGGGACACTTCGAGGCATGTTTTGAGGCTAAGCGTCCGGATGGAAGCAGCGAAGAGGTGCGGATCAGCGGGTTCGTGGATCGGATGGATGCTTACAAGTCTCCGGAGGACGGACGTGTGTATATCCGGATCCTGGATTATAAAACAGGAGATAAGGAAATGAAGATGCGGGATCTCAGGGACGGAAGAAATCTGCAGCTGTCCGTCTATCTCCGGATCCTGACAGAGATCATGTGCCGGGAGAAGGGGGAGTGCATCCCTGCGGGCATGTACTACTATCATGTGGATCAGCCGGTGCTGGCTGAACTCCTGAATAAGGATATTTCCGAGGAACTGTATGCCCGGGAGAAGACGGAGAGGGCGCTGCGTCTGAAGGGTGTTCCGAATGTCAGCCCGGTGGAGGATGAGGAGAGTACGCTTCCGCAGCATTATATCCTGGAGCTGCAGGAAAAAAGTGCAGTTTCGGAGGACCGGAAGCTGGAAAATGCCAAGGTTCTTCCCATTGATGTGAAGAAGGACCATCAGCCGAAGGCGGGTGTGATCCTTGCGACAACAGAGGAGATGCAGGGACTGGGAGAATACAGTCTTTATAAGGCAAAGGATCTGGCAGAGCAGATCCTGAAGGGAAGGATCGAGAAGTATCCCACACAGGTCGCGGGAAGGCAGTTTATGAACTGTGATTACTGCGAGGCTGCCCCGGCATGCCGATTCCGGAAGGAGGAGTCACGGGTCAATTATATCGGTTCGGTTTCCAATGAGTCAGCCCTGATGGAGGAACTGGCGGGGATCGGAAGGGAGAAGAAGGTTCCGCTTCAGAAGGTCAAAATGAAGGAGAAGGATGAGGATCCCACGCAGGCAGACGGGGATGACTTTGATGACTGGTTTGATGCACATAGAGATGAGTTTGAAGGAGACGGGTATGAGGGAATGGAATGATGGACAAAAAGCGGTCCTGGACAGTTTGAAGAAGGACCTTTCTATACTTGTTTCTGCAGCGGCAGGCTCCGGCAAAACAGCGGTTCTTGTAGAGCGGATCGTACAGAGTGTGGAGCAGGGACTCTGCGGGATCGATGAGATCCTTGTGGTCACATTTACGAAGGCTGCGGCAGCGCAGATGAAGGGAAAGATAACCCGGCTTCTGGAGGAAAGGGCGTATGAAAGCGGAGATCCCAGGCTTCTCAGACAGCTGGCGCTGGCTGCAAATGCGGATATCTCAACCATTGACAGCTTCTGCAACCGGGTGGTCCGGGAGAACTTCCAGGCTGCCAGTGTGGATCCGGGTTTTGAGATCATGGACACAGGAGAATATGAACTTCTCAAGGAAGAAGTGCTGGATACGGTGCTGGATCAACTGTACCGTGAGAAAGAGTTTTCTGCCTTTGCCCAGGCGTTTATCCGGCGGACCTATGACGACAGTAAGCTGAGGGAACTGATCTTTCGTATCTTTCAGGTATCTGAAGGATTTGCGGAGCCGGAGCAGTGGATCCGGCGGAGTGTCATCCGCAGTACGGATACACCGGAGCAGGTAATGGCACGGAGCTGGGCGGTGGACTTTCTTACGATCATCCGGAATAATGCCAGGGAGGCTATGGCTTATCTGGAACAGGAGATCCCGATTTATGAAGCAGTTCCTGCGGAGGACAAAGACAGAAGGAAGGCGGCAGATAAGATCCTGGATATTCTGAATGCAGATCTTACCTGGTTTCAGTCCTATGCAGATGCGGAGGGACTGGCTGAGGTTGCGGCCATGCCGAAGGCGGCTGCGCCCCGCTTTATGAAGTCCAGTTATCAGAGAGTATTTGATCCTGCGGCTATCGAGATCCTTGCGGAGAAGCGGAAGGAATACCGAGATGTGCTTTCGGCATTGGTCAAGGGTATTTCCGCAGATTCTCTGCAGGATGAGTTCGCATGCCATGCAGTTGTGGAGGAGCAGCTGATTCGTGCGGTGGAGCTCTTCAAGGAAGCACTCCGGCAGGAGAAGCAGAGAAAGAAGAAGTATGATTTTAACGATGTAGCACATTTTGCCTACCGGATCCTGTATGACCCGGAGAAGGGAGAGGTGACGGCAGTCGGGAAGCGGTACGCGGAGAAGTACCGTTATATCTACATCGATGAGTACCAGGACGGAAGCGATCTCCAGGAGCATATCTTAAGTAGTGTTGCCCGCCGGGAAAACGGCGTGATCACCAACATTTTCATGGTGGGTGATGTGAAGCAGAGCATTTACCGGTTCCGTCAGGCAAGACCCCAGCTGTTCCTGGAGAAGGAGAGGGACTATCAGAAGCCTGAGGTCCAGGGAGAGGTTCTGTTCCTGAATGAGAATTACCGTTCCCGGGATGAGATCCTTGCAGGAACGAATTATATCTTCCGCAAGGTAATGCGGGAGGACTTCGGCGGTATCCGTTATGACGAAAATGTACAGCTGAATCCGCCTAAGGGACGAAAGACCCCGGCGGAGACTGTGCTGCCGGAGTTCCTGATCCTGGATACGGCGGAGCAGGAGGAAACGGCAGAGGATCAGGAAGAGGAGCGTGACGAGGACCGAAACGAAGACCGCGACGGGGAACCGAAGCGGGAGAGCCCGCCGGTTTCTTCTGAGGTGCTGGAGGCCCGGATGATCGGAACGAAGATCCTGGAGCTGGTCCAGGGCGACTCCGGTTATTCCTTCCGGGATATCGTGATCCTTCAGAGAAGCGTCTCCGGCAGCGGCCCCATGCTCCGGGAGTATGAGCGGATGGGCATCCCGGTTCAGTTGGAGGATCCGAAGGCCTACTTTGATGCAGAAGAGGTCGTGGTGATCCTTTCTGTGCTGCAGGTGATCGATAATTCCAGACAGGACATCCCCTATGCGGCCATGCTCCTTTCCGAGATCGGTGGCTGTACGGATGCAGAGGCAGCCTATCTGTCCATGCAGAGATCCGGACGGGGAGAAGCGCTGTTTGATACGGCAGAAAGAATCCTCGCGGCCCCGAAGGAGGGACAGACAGAGGAGGGACAGACAGAAGGAACGGAAGAAACTGATCCGGTGCTGGCGGAGCTCCGTGCTTCTCTTCTGGAGAAGCTGAAGGTCCTTCATGAAAAGCTTCGGGTCTGGAAGAGAGAGAGTCTCTATCTCTCCATAGCACAGCTGATCGACAGGATCCTGGAGGATACCGGGTACCGGCTGGTGGCAGCGGCCATGCCCAGGGGCGAGCGGCGGGAATCAAATCTGATGCAGCTGATGTTTAAGGCAGAGGACTTCGAGAAGTCCGGAAATCACGGCCTGTTTTACTTCCTGCGATATATCGAAAAATGTAAGATCCATGAGGTGGAGTTCGGAGACAGCGGAAGCTTCGGAGAGCAGAGTGATGCGGTGCGGATCTGCACCATCCATAGCAGTAAGGGCCTTGAGTATCCGGTGGTATTTGTGGCACGGCTGGGGAAGTCCTTCAACAAAATGGATATGCGGAGGATGGTAACCGTCAGCGCAGATTATGGAATCGCTCCGAATCGGATACGGAAGATCGGGAATAAGTACTGGCTCTCAGAGAAGGGAATCCTGAAATCGGCGGTGAATCAGCTGGAAGAGCTGGAGAGTCTGTATGAGGAGCTGCGGCTTCTGTATGTAGCCATGACCCGGGCGGAGGAGCGTCTGTTCCTCACGGGAAAGAGCAAGGACTTTCAGGAAAAATGGGTGAACGCTGCTTTGCAGCCCTCGCCCCGGAGAGATGTGCCCTACAGCATCCTTTCTACGGCCGGAAGCTATATGGACTTTGTAGAGCCGGTGCTGCTGATGGATACCGAGAGAACGACGGCACATTTT
>CADAXW010000027.1 GCA_902792005.1 uncultured Lachnospiraceae bacterium | reverse complement strand
CGTTTCTTCTGAGAAGAAGGAAACTGCACTTCGCATGTTCCGTGCCGGAAAGCCGATGGAGGATATCATGCTTGCCACGGCCCTGACGGAGGAAGAACTGCGTCCGCTGCTTTCGAATCCAGCGAAAACCGACCATTAACGTGACAAAGGGGACAGTCCCCATTGTCACGTTTTCCCGAGAAAACGTGACAAGCGGGACTGTCCCCGTTGTCACGCTTGTTATTGAAATGCGCCGTTTTTTATGATAACATAATTCTATTCGAACAAGGGGGTATTGGGAGCAAATGAACATAGCTATCGATGGGCCGGCTGGTGCCGGCAAAAGTACGATCGCAAGACTCGCGGCACAGCGTCTGGGCTTTTTATATGTTGACACCGGTGCCATGTATCGGGCGATCGCTTTGTATCTTCTGGATGCAAAGACGGATATAGAAAATGAAGAGAAGCTGAAGACAGCTCTTTCACACATCAAGATCAATATCGCATATGAAAAGGATGTGCAGCATGTATTCCTGAATCTTCAGGATGTTTCCGCCGAGATCCGGAGTGAGAAGGTCGGAAATATGGCGTCCCGGGTCGCTACATTTCCGCAGGTACGAGAGAAGCTTCTGGACCTGCAAAGAGATATCGCGGCTAAGAATGATGTGCTGATGGACGGTAGAGATATCGGGACCAACATCCTCCCGAACGCTGAGCTGAAGATCTATCTGACGGCGTCGGTGGAGGTTCGCGCCAAGAGACGGTATGACGAGCTGATCCTGATGGGCGGACGTCCGAAGCTGGATGTGATCAAGGAAGATATCGAGAAGAGAGATTATCAGGATATGAATCGTGAGATCGCTCCGCTCAGGCAGGCGGAGGACGCGGTGCTCATCGATTCCTCGGATATGACCATCGAAGAGGTGGTTGCGAAGATCCTGGAGCTTGCAAAGGAACGGATGTAAATGGAAGTCATTCTTGCGAAGAAAGCCGGCTTCTGTTTCGGCGTGAAAAGAGCGGTGGATATCGCGTATGCCGAGGCGCCCGCGGATGAGAAGCAACGTGTCTATACCTACGGCCCCATCATTCATAATGAAGAAGTGACCGCAGATCTGGAGCGTCACGGTGTAAAATGTATCGCCGACCTGGATCAGCTGGTGCAGCTTCCGCCGGCCACGGTGGTGATCCGGTCCCACGGCATCGGGCGGAGGGAGTATGAAGCCCTGCAGAATGCGGGACATACCATCGTTGATGCCACCTGTCCTTTTGTGGGAAATATCCATAAGATCGTGAAGGAAAGGTCGAAGGAAGGGGACGTGATCCTCATCGTCGGAGACCCGGAGCATGCGGAAGTGAAAGGCATTCGGGACTGGTCTGTTTCGGAGACCCATATCCTTCAGTCTGAGGAAGATGTGGCGAAACTTCCTGATTTCGGTGAAAAGCAAATCACCGTAGTCAGCCAAACTACATTTCATTTAAAAAAATTTGATAAAATTGTTGTATTATTGAAAGAAAAATATTATAATATACGTGTTTGTCGGACTATATGTAACGCTACCGAAGAGCGACAGACCGAGGCGAGAGTGTTGGCCTCACAGGTCGATGCAATGATCGTGATCGGTGGTAAGCATAGCTCCAACACCCAAAAGCTGGTGGAGATCAGTCGGCAGGCATGTGAGAATACTTACTACATACAGACACTCGGTGATTTGGATTTGACTGCTTTTGAATCCGTGCATAGGGTAGGTATTACAGCTGGGGCATCTACCCCGAACAAAATCATTAAGGAGGTTCATGACAGCATGTCAGAAGAAAACTTTGAACAGATGTTACAGGACGAGACTCCTGTATCCATCCGAACAGGACAAATCGTTGAGGGGAAGGTAATCGGTGTTAAGCCGGACGAGATCGCGGTAAACATCAACTACAAGTCTGATGGTATCGTAACCGCAAGTGAGTATTCCAACACACCGGTAGATCTCACAACAGAGGTTAAGGTTGATGATGTGATCACCGCAAAGGTAATCAAGATCAATGACGGTGAAGGACAGGTTGTTCTTTCCGTAAAGAAGGTAAAAGCAGAGAAGGCTTATGACGAGCTTGAGAAGGCATTTAACGAGGGAACCGTTGTAAAGGGTGTTGTTACACAGGCACTTTCCGGCGGACTCAGCGTTTCGGTTGATGAGTGCAGAGTATTCATCCCCGCAAGCCTTGTATCTGATACATTTGAGAAGAATCTTGAGAAGTACGTTGGTCAGGAAGTTGAGTTCATCCTGACAGAGTTCAACCCGCACAAGAGAAGAGTGATCGGTAACCGCAAGCAGCTGATCGCAGCTCAGAAGAAGGAAGCAGCAGAGGCTCTGTTTGCCCGCATCGAGGTTGGACAGACAGTAGTTGGTACTGTAAAGAATGTTACAGACTTCGGCGCATTTATCGATCTCGGTGGTGCAGACGGTCTGCTTCATATCTCCGAGATGTCCTGGGGACGTGTGGACAACCCGAAGAAGCAGTTTAAGGTTGGCGATGAGGTTAAGTGCTTCATCAAGGAGATCAATGGCGAGAAGATCGCGCTGTCTCTGAAGTTTGAGGATCAGAACCCGTGGCTGCATGCAGCTGAGAAGTATGCCATCGGCACACAGGTTACAGGTCGTGTAGCTCGTATGACTCCGTTCGGTGCGTTCATCGTACTTGAGCCGGGTATCGATGCACTTCTTCATGTATCCCAGATCTCCAACGAGCATGTAGATCAGCCGTCCGATGTACTGAAGATCGGCGAGTCCATCACAGCTATGGTTGTAGATTTCAAGGATGGCGACAAGAAGAAGATCAGCCTTTCCATCAAGGCACTTCTGAAGAACTCAGAGCCTGAGAAGGAAGCAGCTCCGGAAGAAGCAGCTGAGGAGACTGTTCCCACAGCAGAGGATGCTCCCGAAACACTTGAGGTTCCGACAGAGATCGCTGAGGCGGTTGAGGAAGCTCCGGCAGCAGAAGAAGCTAAGGAAGACGCTGAGTAAGACTTATGAAATGATCGAGACTGTGCATGATACATGTACAGTCTCGTTTTTTGTGAAATATTACTTGCATTTTCCGGCGCCCTGTGATAAACTATCGAAGTTGTAAT
This sequence comes from uncultured Lachnospiraceae bacterium, assembly GCA_902792005.1. Lineage (GTDB taxonomy): Bacteria > Bacillota > Clostridia > Lachnospirales > Lachnospiraceae > Eubacterium_Q. Next base: position 21,433 of record CADAXW010000027.1, on the reverse strand, counting down.
CGTGGCGGTCCGCTGTATCTGTATTCTATAGAGCTATAACGAACCACAAAGATTCGTTTCAGAAATCGAAATTAGAATCGCTTTTAGATAGAATGAACGCCAGATTCTATTTAACTTATATTTGGAGGTAGAAACCATGAACAATGTAGAAATCATGAAGAGCATTGAAGACGCTCAGGTTCGTAAGGACGAGCTGAAGTTCAATGTCGGCGATACCGTTCGCGTATCCGCTATGATCAAGGAGGGTAACCGCTCCAGAATTCAGGTATTCGAGGGTACCGTGATCAAGAAGCAGGGAACCGGAGCACGCAAGACATTTACCGTACGTAAGAATTCCAACGGCGTTGGTGTTGAGAAGACATGGCCCATGAATTCTCCGCTGATCGAGAAGGTAGAGGTTGTTCGTCTTGGTAAGGCAAGAAGAGCTAAGCTGTTCTATCTGCGCGACAGAGTTGGTAAGAGAGCTAAGGTTAAAGAGATCGTTCGATAAGCGAATCAAGAAAAATGGAACCGGAGTTTTGATGAAAGACTCCGGTTTCTTTCATAATCAAGGAATCTATATATTAAGGTTTTATCAGAGGTCGTGCCATGAAACGGAAGCATATCAGTGGACAGGACTTTACCCTGCAGAGAAAGGAAACAGAAAATGAGCTGAAGAAAAAGCGCAGGAAGCTCTTTAGTGAGATCCGGGCGATTCTTCTTGTTGTCTTTGCAGCTGCAGTCCTCGGATATGCTTTTATTACATTTTGCATGCAGACTGTTGTGGTACGAGGTCCGTCCATGGATCCCACGCTGATCGACGGGGAGACCGTTGTGATCAACAAGCTGGCCTATGTGTTTGGTTCTGTGGAGCGCGGCGACATCGTTGCCATCCGTCCCATGGGTTCGGATGAGTACTTTGATATCAAGCGGGTGATCGGACTGCCGGGAGACAAGATCTCCATCGTGGCGGGACGCTTCATCATCAACGACAAGGAGATGGAAGACTCCTATGGACTGGGGACGGTGTATTCCAACGGACGGCTGTCCACCCCCATAACCCTTGGGGAGAAGGAATACTTCGTGGTCGGAGACAATCTCAGCAGCAGTGAGGATTCCAGATTCTCAACCTACGGAAATGTACAGCAATCGGAGATCCGTGGTAAGGTTTTTTACCGTCTTACCAAGGGTCGGAGAGGAAAAATCGGAAAGTAGCATGGACATTCAATGGTATCCGGGGCATATGACCAGTGCCCGTCGGATGATGCAGGAGAATATCAAACTGATCGACATCGTGATCGAGCTGCTGGATGCCAGAGTGCCGGGAGCAAGCAAGAACCCGGATATCGATCAGCTGGCAAAGGGAAAGTTCCGTCTGCTCCTTTTAAATAAGGTAGATCTGGCGGATCCGGCAGTGACGAAGCGCTGGAAGGAGTATTATGAGAAGCAGGGCTTCCGTGTGCTTCTCCTGGATTCCCGTAACCGGAAGGACGCATCCGCGGTGGGAAAAGCCGTGCAGGAGGTGTGCAAGGAGAAGATCGAGCGGGACCGCCGGAAGGGCATAGTGGGACGTCCCATCAAGGCCATGATCGTCGGGATCCCAAATGTGGGCAAGTCCACCTTCATCAACTCCTTTGCCGGAAAAGCGTCAGCAAAAACCGGAAATAAGCCGGGTGTTACCAAGGGAAAGCAGTGGATCCGCATTTCCAAGGACATGGATCTTCTGGATACCCCTGGAATCCTGTGGCCGAAGTTCGAGAATCCCCAGGTGGGAATGGCTCTCGGATGGATCGGCTCCATCAATGACGATATCCTGGAAAAAACCGGTCTGGCTTACGAACTTCTGACATTTTTACAAAAATACTATTGCAATCTACTGTCTGACAGGTATAAAATTACAGAAGGTATGTCGTCAGAAGAGGGCCTGGCCCAGATCGCTGACGTACGAAAATGTATTAAAAAAGGAAATGAACCGGATATCGATAAGGCGGCAAAGTGCCTGCTGGACGATCTTCGAAGCGGAAAGCTGGGAAGGATCACACTGGAATATCCGGAGGGTTAGACTATGGGATACTTTGACGAAAATGAAGAAAAGACCGGAGCTTCCGTTCTGGCCGACGGCATGAGTGAGAAGGAAAGACGTAAGGAAGAGAAGCGTCTGGAGAAGGAACGCAAGAGGCAGGAGAAGGAAGCAAAGAGAGCCGGAGTTTATATGACCGGAAGCACCGCAGAGGAAGCGGCAGGCGAAGCAGCAGATGGCGTTAAGGCGGCAGCAGAGGCAGCCGCTGCAGGAGCTGCCGCAGCAGGTGCAGAGGCAGCCGCAACGACAGCAACCACAGCAGACGCCGCATCAACAGGTGCCACAGCAGCCACAGCCCCCGGCGCTGACGGAGCTGACGGAAAAGAAGAAGAAAAGTCCGGTGCAGCCGTTCTTGCAGAAGCAGCTGAAGCTGCGGAGGAAGAAGGCGAAGAGGGCGGCAAAAAGAAGAGGAAGAAAAAGAAGAAAAAGGATGAGAAGCCGAAGGATGTGAACCTGGTAAAGGAACTCCTGAGTCTGATCATTTATATCGGTATCGTCGTACTGATCTGTTTCCTGATCATTACATTTGTAGGAAGACGTACCACGGTACATGGTTCCTCCATGGAGCCCACACTGCAGTCCGGAGACAGTCTCTGGATCAACATGCTGGCTTATCGGTTCGGTGATCCCGAACGTTATGATATCATCGTATTCCCCTATCAGGATGAGGTACATTATATCAAGCGTATCATCGGTCTTCCCGGTGAAACCGTACAGATCTCCGAAACGGGAGATATCTCCATTAACGGAGAGCTGCTGAAGGAACCGATCAAGTTTGACCGAATACGGGATAACGGTATCGCGGCGAACCCCATTACTTTGGGGCCGGATGAATACTTCGTTCTGGGAGACAACCGGAACAACAGCCGGGACAGCCGCTGGGCTGACGTAGGAAATATCAAGCGGGATAAGATCGTCGGAAAGGCAGTATTCCGACTGACACCACTTAAGAAGTTCGGTGGAATAGACTAATTGACCAAAGGAGTTAGGACCGTGATCGTACGGTCCTAATTTCTGCGTAATGCATAGGAGCAGAATCTCTTGAATATATGTGAGTTAAAAGCAGAATATAAGCGTATCTCCGATCTTCCGATCATGAAGTATGAAACCATGCGGATGGAGCTTCTGGAGCTGATCCGGCACTGGAACGTGTCCGGGGCATGATGGTGTATGAGGAGAAGTATAAGGATTACCAGCATATCTGCGGCGTTGACGAGGTGGGCCGGGGACCTCTGGCAGGACCGGTTCTCACCGCGGCGGTGATCCTTCCGAAGAACTTCGTGATCCCCATGCTGAATGACTCCAAGCAGGTGTCCAGAAAGCACAGGGAAGAGCTCTATGACATCATCATGAGCACTGCCATCGCCGTGGGCGTCGGAATGAATTCCGAGCAGGTGATCGATGAGCAGGGCATTGAGTTTGCGAATAAGGATGCCATGCGGCAGGCCATCCGGAACCTGAGTGTACAGCCGGATATGGTGCTGGTGGATGCGGTTCACATCCCGGGCGTGGATATCCCTCAGGAGTCCATCACCAAGGGAGATGCGAAATCGGTTTCCATTGCCGCTGCCAGTATCGTGGCAAAGGTGACCCGGGACCGGATCATGCAGGAGTATGACGCGGAATTCCCGGAGTATGGATTTAAGGACAATATGGGCTACGGAAGCGCTGCACATATCAAGGCACTGAAGACCATCGGGCCCTGCAGGCTTCACAGAAGATGCTATATCAGGAAGATCCTGGGAGAGGCGGAATAATATGCCGGAGAACAGACGCACGGTGGGAAGTGATAAGGAGCGTATGGCAGGGGCCTGGCTGGAAGCGCACGGGCATAAAATACTGCAGTACAACTTCAGAACCCGCATGGCAGAAGCGGATATCGTGAGTCTGGATCAGGATACCTACGTCTTCACAGAGGTAAAATACCGGCAGAATGCTGCTGAGGGCCATCCTCTGGAGGCGGTGACCGCGGCCAAGCAGAAAAAGGTCCGTATGGCGGCCCTGTATTATCTGGAGGATCACAATCTGTCACCCGATACCACATCCATCCGGTTTGATGTCATCGGGATCCTGGGAAATGAGCTGACTCATATCGAAAACGCGTTTTAGGAAAGCGTCAGGTAGAACATGCACGAACACAAGATCGTAAGTGTAATCGAGGGCAGCCCTGCCTACGAAGCAGGGATCAGAGAAGGAGACGTACTGGTCTCCTTAAACGGTATGCCTGTAGAGGATGTGTTCGATTATCATTACCTGGCGGAGGAGATCTCCGTTACCCTGGAGGTCCGGACTCCCGGGGGAGAGCAAAGGACCATTCTCATCGAGAAGGGAGAGGATGAAGACCTCGGACTCACATTTGCGGAATCCCTCATGGACGATTACAGGTCCTGCCGGAATAAATGTGTTTTCTGCTTTATCGATCAGAATCCCCCGGGGATGCGGGACACCATCTACTTCAAGGATGATGACTCCCGGCTTTCCTTTTTGCAGGGGAATTATATAACAATGACAAATATGAAGGAGTCGGAAATCGACCGGATCATCCGGTACAAGCTGGCTCCCATCAATATATCCGTACATACCACGAACCCGGAGCTGCGGGTGCAGATGCTCCACAACCGTTTTGCGGGGAACATCCTGGAGCATATCGATAAGCTGTATGCGGCGGAGATCCCCATGAACGGGCAGGTGGTCCTGTGCAAGGGCCTGAATGACGGAGACGAGCTGAGGCGGACCATTTCGGATCTGATGAAGTACGCTCCGGTGATGAGCAGCCTGTCCATCGTGCCGGTGGGGCTTTCCAAGTATCGGGACGGGCTCTGTCAGCTGGATCCCTTCACGCCGGAGGATGCGGGAGAGGTCATCGATATCATCGAAGGCTTTCAGAAGCAGGCCATGGAAAAATGTGGCATACATTTTGTCCATGCCAGCGATGAGTGGTATATCACTGCAGGCCGCGAGATGCCGGAGGAAGAACGGTATGACGGCTATCAGCAGATCGAGAACGGTGTGGGCATGACACGCCTCTTATATGAAGAATTCCGGGCTGCGGTCCGGGAGGTGATGGACACGAAAGAGATCCATGGCCTAAAGCGGCTCCGGATGTCAAAGGAGGAGCGTCAGGCTGCACAGCTGCTGAAGAAGAATCCCGGAAGAAAGGTGTCCACGGTCACCGGTATGCTGGCACGGAATCAGGGAAAGGTGATCCAGGCGGAGCTAGCGAAGCTGCGGCCGGATGTGGAGCTTATGGTCTATCCCATCGTGAATGACTTCTTCGGGCACAACATCACAGTCACCGGACTGCTGACCGGACAGGATATCGTGGCACAGCTGAAGGGGAAGGAGCTGGGAGATGCCCTGCTTCTGCCGCAGTGCTGTCTGAAGGCGGATGAGGATATCTTCCTGGATGACATGCATCTCTCCGAACTTGAAAACGCTTTACAAGTAAAAACGGTTATTGTAAAATCTTATGGTATGGACTTTTTGAAGGCGATTATAGGAGTAGAAGAATGAGCAAGCCCATCGTAGCGGTGGTGGGACGCCCGAATGTGGGCAAGTCCACCCTGTTTAATGCGCTGGCCGGAGAGCGGATCTCCATCGTGAAGGATACGCCGGGTGTGACCCGGGACCGGATCTATGCGGATGTGACCTGGCTGGATTACAATTTCACACTGGTTGACACCGGAGGAATCGAGCCTGAGTCGGATGACCTTCTGCTGACCCGCATGCGGGAGCAGGCAGAGATCGCCATTGAGACGGCGGATGTGATCCTCTTTCTTACGGATGTCAGAGATGGACTGACTGCTTCGGATATTGCCTGCGCGGACCTGCTGCGCCGGTCCCATAAGCCCATCGTGCTCTGCGTGAACAAGGTAGATAATTTCGACAAATACATGTCGGATGTATATGAATTCTATAACCTGGGCCTGGGTGATCCCCATCCGGTATCCGCGTCCTCCATGCTTGGCTTCGGAGATCTGCTGGATGTGGTGGTGGAATACTTCCCGGATGCACGGGGAGAGGAAGAGGAGGATGAGCGGCCGAAGATCGCCATCATCGGTAAGCCGAACGTAGGAAAGTCCTCCATGATCAACAAGCTTCTCGGAGAGGAGCGGCTGATCGTATCCGATATCGCAGGAACCACAAGGGATGCGGTGGATACGGTGGTCAAGCATAACAAGCGGGAATACGTATTCATCGATACCGCGGGCCTTCGCCGGAAGAGCAAGGTGAAGGACGAGATCGAGCGATATTCCATCATCCGAACCGTTGCGGCTGTAGAAAAATGTGACATTGCAGTTCTTGTCATCGACGCCACCGAGGGCGTTACGGATCAGGATACCAAGATCGCCGGCATCGCCCATGATGCAGGCAAGGGTATGATCATTGTGGTGAACAAATGGGATCTGATCGAGAAGGATGACCGGACCATGAATCAGTTCCGGAAGGACATCCGGAACAAGCTGTCCTTCATGCCCTATGCGGAGCTGATGTTCGTTTCTGCTGTAACGGGACAGCGACTCATCAAGCTGTTTGATGTGATCGATATGGTTGAGAATTATCATGCCATGCGGATCGCTACGGGTGTCATCAATGAGATCCTGGCATCGGCAACGGCTGAGGTGGAACCGCCTCAGGATAAGGGCAAGCGCCTCCGTCTCTATTATATGACGCAGGTTGCAGTGAAGCCTCCTACCTTTGTCATCTTTGTCAATGATAAGGAGCTGGCACATTTCTCTTATATCCGATATATCGAGAACAAGGTCAGGGAAGCCTTTTTATTCAAGGGCACCCCGCTGCGGTTTATTATTCGTGAAAGGAAGGAAGACCGGTGAATATAGCGTTACGCGTACTCTGCCTCATCATTGGCTATATGTGCGGACTTATTGAAACAGGCGTGATCTACGGGAAAATGAAGGGCGTTGACATCCGTAAGCACGGAAGCGGCAATCTGGGAATGACAAATGCGCTGCGTGTGCTGGGACCCAAGGCCGGTCTTGTTGTATTTATCGGAGACCTGCTGAAAGCATTTATCCCGTGTCTCATCTCAAATATCGTGTTTCGCAATATCTATCCGGACACCTATATGGTCTATGTTCTCTATACCGGACTGGGTGCGGTGCTGGGACACAACTTCCCGTTCTATATGAAGTTTAAAGGCGGAAAGGGGATCTCATCCTCGGCGGGAGCCATCATCGGCCTGCTGAATCCCTGGATGATGCTGATCCTCCTTACCCTTTTTGTGATCGTTGTCCTGATCACACACTACGTATCCGTAGGTTCCATCATTCTGATGGTAGGATATATGGTCACATTTATCGCATTTGCCTTAAATGGTCTGCTTTGCTTTGACCAGTCCATTCCGGAGTCCAAGAGTGCCATGATCGAGAGTATCATTCTCAGCGTGATCCTGGCTGTGCTGGCCATCTGCCGTCACAAGGACAATATCAAACGACTGATGCGACATGAGGAGCATAAACTTTCATTCCATAAATCGGAGGAAAAATAGATGAAGATTACCATTCTTGGTGCAGGCAGCTGGGGCGTAGCCATCGCGAAGCTTCTGACCTGCAATCAGCATGATGTAACAATATGGTCCATCGATCCCGAGGAAGTGGCTATGCTGACAGAGTACTGTGAGCAGAAGCAGAAGCTTCCTGGCGTCATTCTGCCGGGGACCGTGCATTATACAGGAGCACTGGAAACCGCTCTTGCCGATCCGGAAATGGTGGTGATCGCAGTTCCTTCTCCCTTTGTGCGTACCACTGCAAAGTCCGTTGCCTCCTTTATCAAAAAGGGTACGGTGATCGTCAGTGTTGCGAAGGGAATCGAAGAGGGGACGCTGCTTCGCCTGTCCCAGGTTATCTCCGAGGAGATCCCCCAGGCGGATGTGGCTGTACTTTCCGGCCCCAGTCATGCTGAAGAGGTAGGAAAATGTCTCGGCACCACCGTGGTTGTCGGCGCGCATTCGCATGCAACCGCCAGACTGGTGCAGGATACTTTCATGACGGATTTCTTCCGCGTATATACAAGTCCGGATATGGTTGGGATCGAGCTGGGCGGAGCGCTGAAGAATGTCATCGCTCTGGCAGCAGGTATCGCTGACGGACTTGGCTGCGGCGACAATACAAAGGCAGCGCTGATCACCCGGGGTATCGTGGAGATTTCCAGCCTGGGTACGAAGATGGGAGGCAATCCTGCCACATTTTCGGGGCTGTCCGGTATCGGCGATCTGATCGTTACCTGTGCTTCCAAGCACAGCCGTAACCGCAGAGCCGGTGTGCTCATCGGTCAGGGCATGTCCTACCAGGATGCAATGAATGAAGTAAAGATGGTGGTTGAAGGCGTTTATTCTGCAAAGGCAGCTCTGATGCTGGCGAAGAAGTATAATGTTACCATGCCCATCGTGGAGATCGTGAATAAGATCCTTTTTGAGGAATTCCCGGCAGGCGATGCGCTGAATGTGCTGCTTACCAGAGATAAGAAGTCTGAGATCTCAGGTATTTCCTGGGATGATGATCAGGCGTAACAGATAGGGCGGAGCATATAGAATGAGCAGTCTTGATTTAAATCTGAATGTATTTCAGGGGCCCCTGGACCTGCTGTTACATTTGATCGAAAAAAATAAGTTCAACATCTTCGATATCCCCATCGTTGAGATCACGGATCAGTATATCGCCTATCTGGATCAGCTGGATGAGACCGACATGGACACCATGAGTGAGTTCCTGGTGATGGCGGCCCAGCTCATCAGTATCAAGGCGAAAATGCTGCTCCCCAAGGAGGAAGAAGTTGAGGAAGAAGAGGAGGATCCGAGAGCAGAGCTTGTCCGGAGCCTTCTGGAATATAAGATGTACAAGTATGCGTCTTACGAGCTGAAGGATATGGAGCTGGATGCCGACAAGGTATTCTATAAAGAGGCGACGATCCCGAAGGAGGTAAGAGATTACAGAGAAGAGGTGGATCCCGCAGAGGTTATCGGGGATACCACTCTGGCCAGACTGAACGAGATCTTTCAGGAGCTGATGCGGAGAGAGATCTTCCGTGTGGATCCGGTTCGTAGTAAGTTTGGAACCATCAGCCGCGACGAGATCAAGCTGGAGGACCGTATGGTTGAGATCCGGCAGGAGATCCGCGGTCTTCGGAGTATTAATTTCAGGACGTTACTGGGGAAGAAGCGGGGCAGGATGAATTTGATCGTGTCCTTTCTCGCGATTCTGGAATTGATGAAGACCGGCGTGATCAGCATTCGTCAGGAGGAAATGTTCGGCGAGATCCTGATCGATTCGCTGGAGTGAGCAGGCTGATAAAGCATAAGGATTCCGGGCCCGCGGGAGTATCGCGGCTCTGGATATAGAAAAGGAGCATAATTTCCCATGGTGGAAGGAAAGAATATTCATGCAGCCATCGAGGCTCTTCTTTTTGCGGCAGGCGGTGCCGTGGAGGAAAAGGACCTGGCAGAGGCGCTGGAGATAGAAGAGAAAGAACTGACAAAGGCACTGGATGAGCTTGCCGAGCTTTACAATGCGGAGGATCGGGGGATCCGGATCGCCCGTCTGGAGGGCAAGTACCAGCTGTGCACAAAGAATGAATACTATGATGAACTGATCCGTCTGGTCAATACACCCAAGAAGCACGTGCTTACGGATGTGCTTCTGGAAACACTTTCCATCGTTGCCTATAAGCAGCCGGTGACCAGACAGGAGATCGAGAAGATCCGCGGGGTTTCCTGCTCCCATGCAGTGAACCGTCTGGTGGAGTATAACCTGATCCAGGAGGTTGGCCGGCTGGATGCGCCGGGACATCCCATCCTCTTTGGAACCACCGATGATTTCCTGCGCAGCTTCGGCATTTCTTCCATGGATGATCTGCCGGTGATCTCTCCGGACCGGATGGAGGATTTCCGCAGAGAAGCGGAGGAAGAAGCCGGCGTTATAAATGTGGAGACCTAAGCGGAGATCTAAGCTATGAATGCAGCAACAATTGTTCTTATCATACTTGGTGTGATGATCCTGGGACTGGCCATTCTCTTTCTGGAGTCTGCCAGAGAACTGAAACAGGCCCGGGTCAAGGAGTACACCATGCAGCTGCCGGGCCATCCCAGGGGAAGGATCCTGTTCCTCAGTGACTATCATGAGGCGGTCCGGGGGAAGAATAATGAAATGATCCTGGCAAAGATCCGTGAGATAAAGCCGGATATCATCCTGATCGGCGGAGATATGGTGAACGGAAAGTCCGAAAAAGAGGACTTCACGCCGGCCATTACTCTGATCAACGGGATGGTGGAGATCGCTCCTGTGGTCTATGCCATGGGAAATCATGAAATGCGCTGCGTTGTGAACTCCCGGGAATATGGCTATCACTGGGATCAGTATGAACAGGCCCTGTCCCCGAAGATCCGTATGCTGATCAATGATCATATGGACTGGGAGCTGCCGGAGGGTAAGATAAGGATCTACGGTCTGAATATGGAAAAGACCTATTATAAGAAACATGGCGAAAAGCTGACAGTCAAAGAGATGGACCGGCTGGTGGGCAGGAAGGAAGAGGGACTCCCTGTGATCCTGCTTGCACATGATCCCACCTGGGCAAAGGTATATGAGGCCTGGGGATCGGATCTGACGTTGTCGGGACATTTTCATGGAGGGATCATACGACTTCCCTTCATCGGAGGGATCATTTCTCCGAAATATGAACCATTCCCGCATTATGACTATGGCTACTATCCGGAAAAGGATGGAAAGACCCTGGTTACCTGCGGTTTAGGGCAACATACGATACCGGTGCGATTCAATAATCTGCCGGAGATGGTTTTGATCAACCTGAATTAATCGAATTAGACAAGGTGATTGTGAATGAGTACAGACGAAGAGAGAACAGAGTCTGAGGTTGTCGATATCGTGATCGATGACGAGCCGGCGGCAGAAGAGACCACGGCGAAATCTGAAGAGAAGCCTGAGGCGAAGCCCGACGAGCACTCCGGCGTTTACGTGGATCAGAAGGCTTTCACCCGTGCTGCGAAGCGGCATAAGTTCCTGAAGGTGCTTACGATAAGTCTGGCGAGTGTTTTCGTGGCAGGCTATGCCGTTATGGTGATCCTCAGTTTTATGTATTTCCAGCCGAACACCATTATTAATGGGGTGGACTATTCCTTCCGCGGAACCGACTCCGTACAGCAGGAGATCGACGGGAAGAAGGCCGGCTATGAAATGCACATCAAGTTCAGAGACAGTGAGTTTACCGTTCGTCCGGATGATATCGGACTTGTGATCACGACTGAGCGGGATGTGAAGAACATCAAGGAAAATCAGAACCCGTTCCTCTGGTTTGCTGCTTACTTCCGGGATCCGAATGTGGCTGCATACTCCATCACCTATGATGAAGCGAAGTTCGAGAAGATGCTTTCCGAGAACGCACATTTTCAGAAGGATCAGATGATCGCACCTGAGAACCCGAAGGTGGTTCTGGCAGACGGCGTTCCTGAGATCCGTCCGGGAAACCCGGGAACTACAATCGACATGGACAAGTTTAAGAAGCTGTTCGTGGAGAAGCTGAATACGCTGGAGACGGAGCTGGATCTGGATGCAGAAGGCTGCTATGTAAGAGCGAAGTATGACATGGAGTCGCCTGCGATCCATGCCTACAGGAATCAGATCGAGTCCTATACGAAGCTGAACATGACGTATCTTTACGATACCATCAAGATCAAACTGACACCGGAGCAGATCTACAATATGCTGGAGCTGGACGGGGAGAACCTGTCCTGCAAGGTTTCCAAGCTGAAGGTGGACCGGTTCCTTTCGGACTTTGCATATGAGCATGATACCTTCGGAAAAGACCGGATCTTTACGACCTGGGACGGCAAGAAGGTCAAGGTGAATAATGATTATATGGGCTGGGAGATCAATCAGGAGGAAGAGGCTTCCAGGCTTTACAATGCCCTTTATAACAAGGTGGGCTTTGAAAGAGAGCCTGAGTTCCTGCATACCGGCATCGGTTATACCTCGGACAATTCCGATATCGGCGACAGCTATGTGGAGATCGATCTGTCCAATCAGAGAGTGATGTTTAAGTTGAATGGCAAGCGGATCCTGATGGACGATATCATTTCCGGAAATCCGAATCGGAATAACAATACCCCCGGCGGACTGTATGCCATCTATGGCATGCGCATGAATGTAATGCTTACCGGTCCGGGCTATGCATCCCACGTGGATTACTGGATGCCCTTCAACGGAGAGATCGGTCTGCATGATGCTTACTGGCAGTCCAAGTTCGGCGGCGAGCTTTATAAGACCCGTGGTTCTCACGGCTGTATCAACCTGCCCAGGTCCACAGCCCAGACCATTTTCGAAATGGGTTACCGCGGACTTCCTGTTGTCTGCTATTGGAGAACTGCAGATTATCTTGTGAAGTAACTGACAAAGCGAAAGACAAGGCTGTGAGAAGGCGATTGACAAGCCAATGGAGAAGTCTATGGAGAAGATAACACTTTACACGGATGGCTCGGCCAGAGCGAATCCGGACGGGCCCGGCGGCTACGGAGCGGTGCTTTCCGTAACGGATGCCAGGGGGGAGGTTCATGAGATGGAGCTTTCCCAGGGCTATGAAAGAACCACCAACAACCGTATGGAGCTGATGGCGGTGATCGCAGGGCTGGAGCATCTGGTGCGTCCCTGCGAGGTTACGGTGTATTCCGACTCTCAGTATGTCGTAAAGGCCTTTAACGAGAAATGGCTTGAAAAATGGGTTGCCAGGAACTGGAAGCGCGGGAAGGATCCTGTGAAGAATGTGGATCTCTGGAAGCGTCTTCTGAAAGCCATGGAACCCCATCAGGTGACATACGTCTGGGTGAAGGGACATGCCGGACATCCGGGGAATGAGCGTTGTGACGCGCTGGCTACCAATGCCGCGGACAACGGCCCATGGCTCCGGGATGATGTATATATGGATTCATTGAACTAAAGGAACTATCATGAAAAGAGAAGATTTTCGGAAACTGTTGGAAAAGCGCATACTCGTTCTGGACGGAGCAACCGGAACGAATCTGATGGATGCAGGACTGCCTCTTGGGGTTTGCCCGGAGCAATGGATCCTGGAGCATCCGGAAGCGCTGATCGATCTGCAGGTCCGTTTTCTGGAGGCGGGTACATCTATCGTGTACGCGCCTACTTTTACGTGTAACCGGATCAAACTGAAGGAGTACCATCTGGAGGATAAGACGGTGGAAATGAACCGCCGGCTGGTGGAGCTCTCAAAGGAGGCGGTGCGCCGCTGCAATCAGCGGGGCTATGTGGCCGGAGATATGACCATGACCGGCCGCCAGCTGTATCCCATCGGAGATCTGCAGTTTGAGGATCTGGTGGACGTTTATAAGGAACAGGCACAGGCACTGCTGGATGCAGGGGTGGATCTCATCGTTGTTGAGACTATGATGAGCCTGCAGGAGTCCAGAGCGGCCCTGATCGCCATTCGCGAAATCAGTGAAGATATCCCGGTCATGGTGAGTCTTACCTTTAATGAAGACGGAAAGACCATGTTCGGTTCCACGCCTGAGGTTTCGGTCATCGTGCTTCAGGGGCTGGGCGCAGATGCCGTGGGCCTCAACTGTTCCACCGGCCCCGAGGAAATGTCCTCTCTGGTGGAGGGCATGAAGCGGTACGCTACCATTCCCGTATTCGCAAAGCCGAATGCCGGCATGCCGGAGCTGGAGGATGGCGTGTCTGTGTATAAGATGACGCCGGAACATTTTTCTGAATGTATCCGAACCCTGGTGGACGCTGGTGCAAACCTGGTGGGAGGCTGCTGCGGCAGCAATCCGTCCCATATCAAGGCGGTGAAGCAGGCAGTCCGGAATCTGGAGCCGCTTCCTCCGAGAGAGAAGCCGGCACGGGTGCTTACCTCGGAGCGCGCCCTGCAGGAGATCGATCTGAACGGTCCGTTCCTGGTGGTGGGCGAGCGCATCAACCCCACAGGAAAGAAGAAGCTCCAGGCATCCCTTCGGGAGGGAAGCCTTGACCTGGTCAGCGAGATGGCCATTTCCCAGGAGGAAAATCACGCCCATGTCCTGGATATCAATATGGGACTGAACGGCATCGATGAGAAGGAAATGATGCTTCGCGCCATCAATGAGGTGACGCAGCTGGTTTCCCTGCCGCTCTGTATCGATTCCAGTCATGTGGATATCATAGAAGCCGCGCTTCGGATCTATCCGGGACGCGCGCTGATCAACTCGGTCTCTCTGGAAAGCCAGAAGACCAGACCGCTCTTTAAGATCGCAAAGAAGTACGGGGCCATGTGCATCCTGCTTCCGGTGTCCGACGACGGACTTCCGGCAAATGCAGAGGAGCGCCGGGCAAATGTGGATCAGCTGGTGAAGATCGCCCTGGAAGAGGGACTCACCATGGAGGACCTCTGTGTGGATGGCCTGGTTTCTACCGTGGGTGCGGATCCCATCGCGGCCCTGAACACGCTGGATACCATCCGGTACAGCCATGATGTGCTGGGACTGCCCACCATCTGCGGTCTGTCCAACATTTCCTTCGGACTTCCGGAGCGGATCAATGTAAACTCTGCCTTCCTGACCATGGCCATATCCGCAGGACTTACCATGGCCATCGCAAACCCGGGGCAGGAGCAGTTGATGAATGCAGCCTATGCATCCGACCTTCTCCTTGCCAAGGAGGGCGCAGATAAGACCTATGTAGAATACGTCCGGCCCATCACAGGCTCGGCTCCCGGCCCAAATGCCGGAGCCGCAGGCGGACAGGGCGCGGTCGCGGCAAAGCCCACTTCCAAAACCGGTGAACCTTCCCGGGGACCCGTTTTTGATTCTGTCATCAACGGGAGTAAGGGCAAGATCGTCGATGAAGTGAAGAAGGCCATGGAAGCCGGCCGCAAGCCAAAGGAGATCATTGACGAGGACCTGATCCCCGCCATTACCCGGGTGGGAGAGCTGTTTGAGGAGAAGCGATTCTTCCTGCCGCAGCTGATCCAGGGCGCAAATGCCATGGATGCTGCCATTCAGTATCTGGTTCCCTTCCTTCCCAAGGCGGAGGGCACAAAATCCAAGGGCACGGTGGTCTTTGCCTCCGTGGAGGGCGATGTCCATGAGATCGGAAAGAATCTCTGCGTCCTGATGCTTCGGAACTACGGTTACACCGTCATCGATCTGGGGAAGGACGTTCCCGCAGCTGACATCCTGGCGGCTGCAAAGGAGCATAAAGCCGACATCATCGGGCTTTCTGCACTGATGACCACCACCATGATGAAGATGAAGGAAGTGGTGGAGCTTGCAAAGGCAGAAAAATGTACCGCGAAGATCATCATCGGCGGTGCTGTGATCTCCCAGAGCTTTGCGGATGAGATCCATGCCGACGGATATTCGAAGGATGCGAATGAATGTGTCAAAGTGGTGGACCGACTGCTTGACATTGCAAATAACAATTGATAAAATATCACTTATGAATTTAGAAAGGTGGTGTTCCTATGAAGACGAAGGTACTGTCCTTGCTTGTAGATAATACATCCGGTGTACTTTCCAGAGTTTCCGGTATGTTCAGCCGCAGAGGCTATAATATTGACAGCCTGTCTGTGGGTGTGACCGAGAACCCGAAGTATTCCCGTATGACTGTTGCAGTCAGCGGAGACGACCGTATCCTGACACAGATCAAGAATCAGCTGAACAAGCTTGAGGATGTGGTAGAGGTGATCGAGCTGGAGGATGGAGCATCTGTTTGTCGTGAGCTTGTTCTGGTTAAGGTAAAAGCAAACCAGACGGAGAGACAGTCGATCATTGCAATCACAGATGTGTTCCGTGCAAAGATCGTTGATGTCTCACCTGAGACCATTATGATCGAGATCACAGGCAATAATACAAAGATCGATGCATTTATCGGACTTCTGGACGGATTCGAGATCCAGGAGCTGGTTCGTACCGGACTGACCGGACTTGCCAGAAGATAGGCGAAGAAAAGCATCGCTCGTACATTTACGGCTATAACCTCCGGTGCAGACCGGACCTTATGCATATTTTAAATTTTAGGAGGAATGAAACATGTCAGATCTTAAGATTTTCTATGAGAAGGATTGTAATCTCTCCCTTCTTGATGGAAAGACAATCGCAATCATCGGCTACGGAAGCCAGGGCCACGCACACGCTCTGAACCTGAAGGATTCCGGTGCACACGTAATTATCGGTCTTTATGAGGGCTCCAAGTCCTGGAAGCGTGCTGAGGAGCAGGGCTTCGAGGTCTTTACTGCAGCTGAGGCAGCAAAGAAGGCAGATATCATCATGATCCTGATCAATGATGAGCTTCAGGCAGCTCTTTACAAGAAGGATATCGAGCCGAACCTTGAGGCAGGAAACATGCTGATGTTCGCACATGGTTTCAATATCCACTTCAATCAGATCATCCCGCCGAAGGATGTGGATGTTACCATGATCGCTCCCAAGGCTCCGGGCCACACAGTACGTTCCGAGTATCAGGCAGGCAAGGGTACACCGTGTCTGATCGCTGTATATCAGGATGCTACAGGCCACGCTCAGGATATGGCACTGGCTTACGGTGCAGGTATCGGTGGAGCAAGAGCAGGTCTTCTTGAGACAACCTTCCGTATCGAGACAGAGACAGACCTCTTTGGTGAGCAGGCCGTTCTTTGCGGTGGTGTTTGCGCACTGATGCAGGCTGGTTTCGAGACTCTGACCGAGGCTGGTTATGATCCGAGAAATGCATACTTCGAGTGCATCCATGAGATGAAGCTGATCGTAGACCTGATCTACCAGAGTGGTTTCGCAGGAATGCGTTACTCCATCTCCAACACAGCTGAGTATGGTGATTACATCACAGGCCCGAAGATCATCACAGATGAGACGAAGAAGGCTATGAAGAAGATCCTGTCCGACATCCAGGATGGTACCTTCGCTAAGGACTTCCTGCTGGATATGTCCTCCGCAGGCGGCCAGGCACATTTCAAGGCACTTCGCAAGCTGAAGGCTGAGCATCCGTCAGAGAAGATCGGTGCTGAGATCCGTTCTCTGTACAGCTGGAGCGATGAGGATAAGCTCATCAACAACTAATCGAAAAGTGATCGTAAAACTACGATAAAATCTACGAAGAACAGTCGTCAGCGAGGGACGGCTGTTCTTTTTATGCTCGTTTTACGCTCGTTTTCGTGCCTTGACACTGACTGTATAAAAAACTATAATTTTCCATGTAGTTATTGTGTAGCAATTGAATCTATGGAGGAGAAGAATATGATTCATTACAACAACGTGTTTAATAATCCAAACATCAAATGTATCGCTCAGGGGGGACAGTATTTCATATACGAGCATCAGGAGGATCTTTCGGTATCACCGTGGTCTGCTGACACTGCTTACTTCATGAAGGAAATGAACGTGAAGAAGCGTCAGGTTCTGGTTCAGCTGAACAACACAGCTACCAAGATCCAGGCAGGTGCCATGCAGTGGATGGCCGGAAATATTGAGATGAACTCCGGTGTCACCGGCGTTGGTAACTTCCTCGGCAAGATGGTAAAGGGTGCTGTGACCGGTGAGTCCGCAGCAAAGCCGGTGTATACCGGTCAGGGATATCTGATGCTGGAGCCTACATTTGCGCACCTTCTCATTGAAGATGTTGCTGCATGGGGACAGGGTATCGTACTGGATGACGGTCTGTTCCTTGCCTGCGATGCAAATATCAAGGAGACTATCGTAAAGAGAAACAGTTTTACATCCGCTGCCTTCGGCGGTGAGGGACTCTTTAATCTGGCACTTTCCGGCCAGGGCTACTGCGTACTGGAGAGCCCGGTTCCGAGAGAAGAGCTGTTTGAGTTCAACCTTGAAAATGATGTGATCAAGATCGACGGAAATATGGCCATCGCATGGTCCTCTACACTGGAGTTCTCTGTAGAGAAGGCTACCAAGTCCCTGATGGGATCCGCTGTTTCCAAGGAAGGTTTTGTAAATGTATATCGCGGTACCGGTAAGATCCTTATGGCACCCACAATTCCGGGTACAGGTATGGGTATGATGAACGGACCGGAGCAGACAACCGCTACAAAGTAGGAGAGCTATGAATCATCTGGAGGCACAATCGTATATCATGCCATTCATCGAGGGGAAGGTCCCGGAGGCGAAGCAGATGGAGTTTGTCATGCATATGAGAAACTGCAAGTCCTGCCACGACGAGCTGGAGATCTACTATACCCTGATGACCGGAATGCAGATCCTGTCGGATTCCGAGGCCCCTTCGGGGAATTTCCAGAGGGATCTGGAGGTGAAGCTTTCGAAGATCGAGCATAAGGCGAAAAACAGGCGAAGCCTGCGGTTATCTACATTTGTTCTGATCACCGTGGCCATCGCCCTTGCCATGGCTCTTTTCTATGGCAGGTGCCTGTCCAGAGTTTATGCATTTGAGCAGTCTACAAAGCAGACGGCTCAGGGAGAATACTACTTCAGCCGGGAGCTGAACAGGGTTCTGCTTCCGGTTGAAGACCGTATCCTGTTGTCAGAGCAGCAGGAGGAATATGAACGAGAGGTATCGAAACCACCGGTACTCTTTGACAAGGTGCATGGGTATCAGGAACTGAGGGACTATGCAGAAGAAATCTTAAGTCTGGGGGCGAAGATCGCAAATGAAAAAACTACTGCTGATTGACGGTAACAGTATAATGAACCGGGGCTTTTATGCGCTTCCGGTGGATCTGACAAACCAGGAGGGCTTGCATACGAATGCTCTCCTGGGTTTTTTGAATATATTTTTCCGCATCTATGAGGAGGAGCATCCCACGAATATCTGTGTGGCCTTTGATGTACATGCTCCTACCTTCCGGCACGAACAGTACAGTGAGTATAAGGGAAAACGCAATCCCATGCCGGATGAACTTCGGGAACAGATGCCGGTGATCAAGGAGGTTCTGAAAGCCATGCAGATCCCCGTTGCCGAGCTGGCAGGCTATGAAGCGGATGATCTCATCGGAACCCTGTCCAAACAGGGAGAAGAGGCCGGGATGGACGTTACGGTGCTGTCCGGAGACCGGGACCTGCTCCAGCTGGCCACGGACCGGGTCATGATCCGGATCCCAAAGACCCGGGGCGGAAAAACAACCGTGGAAGACTATAAGGCGGCGGAGGTGGAGTCCACCTATGGAGTTACGCCTGTGGAATTCATAGAGATGAAGGGTCTGATGGGGGATACCTCAGATAACATCCCCGGAGTTCCCGGCATCGGGCCGAAGACTGCAGAGAAGCTGATCCGGTCCTATCATACCGTGGAATCCGTGATCGAGCATATCCCGGAAATGCCCCAGAATAAAATGCGCGCAGCCCTGGAGGAGAATAAGGAGATGGCGGTATTCTCCAGAGATCTGTCCAGGATCCTGCTGGATGCTCCTGTTCCGGTGGAGCTTTCCGAGACGGAAGTGGGAAAGGAGGAGATCCTTTCCGACACTGTGCGGGAGAGCTTTACGAAGCTGGGATTAAAGAGTCTGATGAAGCATTTTGCGGATGTGGAGCCGGAGGTGCGTGAGTTCCATCCGGAGATCCGTGAAGGCAGATTCTCGGAGATCAAGGCCTTTGCAGAAAAGGGAGATGTGGTTGGTTTCTATCCTGTGTTCTCGGATGACATGCTGCTGGGCACCGCATTTTCGTTAAAGGATATGGTATTCCTTACCGCTACGGACTCTGTGCCGGCGGTGGTGGAGCTTCTGAACTGGTTCCTGACAAATAAGATCACAATTTCGGTGCCCGGGATCAAGGAGCTGATCCGTCCATTCCGTATCACTCCGGAGGAGGATTGGTTCGATGTCAGTGTGGCAGCCTACCTGCTGGATCCTCTGACCGGAGAGTATCCCTACCATACGCTTCTGGAGAAGTATCTGGGGCTGGAGGTAAAGAGTGAGAAGGACCTGGTGGGAAAGCAGGAGCTCAGCGTGTTTTCCTTTGCAACAGAGGAGTTCCGGGAGGTCTTTGCCATGAAGGCCTATATGGCTCAGGCCCTCTGCCCGGTGCTGAAGCAGAAGCTGGAGGAGCAGGACATGTATGATCTGTACTGCACCATGGAGCATCCCGCTACATTTGTCCTGCAGGATATGGAGGCCTATGGCATCCGTGTAGACCGGCCGGCGCTGGAAGCCTATGGGAAGAACCTGGATCAGCGGATCGAAGCCCTGACGAAGGAAATCTACGAGGCAGCGGGGGAGGATTTCAATATCAATTCCCCGAAGCAGCTGGGCGTCATCCTGTTTGAGAAGCTGGGTCTCACCAGCGGGAAGAAGACCAAGAGCGGTTACTCCACAAATGTGGACGTTCTGGTGAAGATCCGTGACGAACACCCCATTGTTCCTGCCATCCTGGAGTACCGGCAGCTGACCAAGCTTCGCTCCACCTATGTGGAAGGGCTTATGACTGCCATTGCGGATGACGGAAGGATCCATAGCCGATTCCATCAGACCGTGACGGCTACGGGGCGGATCAGTTCTTCAGATCCGAACCTGCAGAATATCCCCATGCGGACCCAGCTGGGAAGAGAACTCAGGAAGATCTTCATCCCCGCGGATGGTTTCGTCTTTGTGGATGCGGATTATTCCCAGATCGAGCTTCGTGTCATGGCGGCCATGTCGGATGATGAGAATCTGATCGAGGCCTTTCGTCAGTCGCAGGATATTCATGCTTCCACGGCGTCAAAGGTGTTCCATGTTCCTCTGGAGGAGGTGGACAGCAACCTTCGGCGGAAGGCGAAGGCGGTGAACTTCGGTATCATTTACGGAATCAGTTCCTTTGGTCTGGGCCAGGATCTGGATATCTCCAGAAAGGAAGCCCAGGACTATATCAATCAGTACTTTGAGACCTATCAGGGCGTGAAGAAATTCCTGGACCTTCTTGTGGAGACCGGAAAGAAGACCGGGGTCGTGCGGACACTGTACAACCGGATCCGTCCCATACCGGAGCTGAAGTCCTCCAACTTCATGACCCGTCAGTTCGGAGAACGGGTTGCCATGAACAGCCCCATCCAGGGAACGGCTGCGGATATCATCAAGATTGCCATGATCCGGGTAAGAGAGGAGCTGCTGAAGCGTGGCATGAAGTCCAGACTGATCCTGCAGATCCATGATGAGCTTCTGATCGAGGCCGCAAAGGACGAGGTGGAGGAGGTAAAGGAGCTGCTGGAGCGGAATATGAGAGAAGCAGCTGAGCTTTCGGTTCCTCTTTACGTTGATATGCACACGGGAGAAAACCTGTATGACACAAAATAAAAACGAAATGATCGTCCTCGGGATCACCGGAGGCATCGGTTCCGGCAAGAGCCTTGTGCTTCATAAGCTGGAACAGCTTCCGGATACGGTGATCCTGGAGGCGGATCTCCTGGCCCA
>CADAXW010000026.1 GCA_902792005.1 uncultured Lachnospiraceae bacterium | reverse complement strand
TCTGTGGCCTGTGCCACAGCCAGGTCAGACACGTCGATACCAAGAACACTGTCTGCGCCGCCCAGTCCGCAGTTCAGGGCAAAGGAACCGGTATGGGTGAAGCAGTCCAGAACCCGGACACTTTCGCCGGCTGCCTTCATGCGGCGGATCAGCTGCTGCATGGCCATTCGGTTTCCCTTCTGATCCAGGAAGAAACCGGTTTTCTGGCCGTTCTCCACATCTACCCAGTATTTCACACCGTTCTCAACGATCTGCAGACGAGGGTTGAAATCCGGATGATCTGCGTCGGATAAAACTCCCAGGACATTGCGGTCGGAATGGTAGGTCTCGTCAGGAGCAGAAGCCGCCCAGATGAGTCCCTTGGTCCTGGGGAGGCCCTCCTTCTCGCGGATCTTCGCATCACTTCGTTCAAAGATGGCGCGGATACGGATGTTGTCCTCAGCAAGCGCCTCTGTCAGATATTGCAGGATCTTCGGCTTCAGGAGATCGATGCCCAAAGCCAGGGATTCCACCACAAGTACATCCTCATATTTATCAACCACCAGTCCCGGCAGAAAATCAGCCTCGCCGAAAATGACCCGGCAGGAGGAGGTGTCTGTCACAGCCTTCCGGTACCGCCATGCTGCCTGAACGCGGTTCCTGAGAAAATCATCATCGATGGTAAGGGAAGCATCCCGGGTCATCATCCGGATGGTGATCTTTGACCTCGGGTTGATGAAACCCCGCCCCATGGGATATCCGTCGAAATCCTGCACAGCTACAATATCACCGGGGGTGAAGTCACCTTCAATCCGGTCAATCTCATTATCATAGATCCAGGCACCGCCGGCCTTGATGGTGCGGCCCTCGCCCTTCTTCAGAACTACGATTGCTTCACTCATAATACACCTCGTCAGTTAAGATATTCCTATGATACATCATGCCTGAAAAGGCCGCAACCGGGAAAAAACGGGAAAGGCATAAACAAAGACATAATCATAGGTAAAAACTCCTCCGCAAATCCTTGTGATATGCGGGCAAAAATGGTACAATATATCGTGGACTTTTATGGGCTGGATGGGAGAAAAGAAAACCATGGCAGAAGAGCATATCCTGATAGACGATATCCTGAAGAATCAGGCGGAGCGGATGCTGTACCTTAAGAAGTACTATCCGTTTTCAGGAGCTGGACATGGGATATATCACCATGGCCCTGCTTCGGTTTCTCATACAGGAAAATCATTTTAACGGACGGAATGTTACCTATCCGGAGGTGGAGAAGTTTCTTCGCACGGTGATCCGGCGCGACTTTGATCTGACCATTTCCGCGGAGGAGGAAACAGAGCTGATCCGTTTTTTGTTTGATAAGATCCGGAATGACGGACGACCATTCACCTTCCCCTTTTATGATCCGGAGACGCACACCAGACGGCAGGGCTATGTGCGGTTTGTGGACAGTACCGTGATGGAGGGAGAGGTGGTCTACAGCATCACCGTGGACGGCATCGAGTTCTATCTTTCCACTAAGGAGGAGAGGGATGAGAGCAAGATCACCACGGAGCAGCTGCTTCTGGAGAAAATGATCCGCACCGAGGATTTCCGGGGCGGTATTGATGTGGTGCGTCGTATCAACCTGGAGGTGACCCGGCTTCGAAAGGAACGGGAGGCGACGGTACGGCTGCTGCAGACGGATATCCATGCCGGTGTCCGGGCCTGCGAGGCCTATATGGCAGAGATCTCCCGGTGGTTTGATCAGGAGCGGGAGTCCTTCCGGAAAAACAAGGTGCTGGTGGATAAGGCTGTGGCACGGATGACATTCGGAGGGGATCCGGACGAGAAGAAGCGGGAGGATACACCTGAGAGTTCAGCTAAGAGCCGCAGCGGTTACCGGGATATCACAACACTGGAGACGGAGCTGAAGAAGACGATTGAAAGCCACCGGCTTTTAATGGAGGAGGCAGCGGGGCTGTCCCGCATGGCGGATGAAATGGTGGAGCGCTCCAAGGCAAGACAGCTCCGGCCGGCCTTTGATTTCCTTCAGGCGATGAAGATGATGCAGGAGACTGATCGGCCGGAACAGATGGCACTGGTGCTTTCGCCCTTCCTGCTTCCCAGACGGAGAAAGAGTCTGTCGGTATTCAGCATTGATAAGCTGGTGAATGAAACCGGAGAAGAAGAGCTGATGGAGAAGCGGGAGCAGCAGGCTCCGGACCTTGCCTTCGAATATGAGGATGAGATCCTGAGTCGTATGATCGGCGCAAACTTCGCGTTGCTGTTCCGTGAGCTTCTGGAACGGATGGAACGCTGGGGCACGGTGACGCTGCCTGAGTTCAACGCGATCCTGGAGATCAAGTTCGGAAAAGAGATCTACAGGAATCGGGATTATTACGCCTTTCTGGTACATTTGACAAAGAAGGACAGCTACCGGCTGAAGGAAAGCTTCGAGGAGCCGGAGACCTTCCTGGAGCTGTATGTCAGCCGGGAATTCACGGCGGAGGAGAAGCAGAGGTTCCGGGATATGACGATCAACATCACCTACGGGGATGAGGAGATCGAGCTGACGGATGGTTCGGAGGTGTCGCCGGGAACCGTTCGGATGATGACATTTACGCAGGAGTAAAAGATGGAAGATAAATCACTTTCAACAGCCATGGAGATATTCAGTATCCTGATGTCCGGGGAGGAGATCCAGAAGAACCGCCCGGGGACCTCGGAGCTGTACCAGACCTACTACGCAAATGCTGAGGTCTATGAGCTGGTCACGAAAATGTTGGCCCGGCTGAATATGTCCGTTTACGAATACAATGAAACGCTGTTTGTTACTGCAGGAGAAGGCAACAAGGTCTTCGGCTATACCAATGACGATCTGAAGCGGCAGCTGGGACTCCGGAAGAACCGGGAGCTGTATCTGGTCTACTTTATCATGTACCAGGCGCTGCTGTTCTTCTATACGGACTCGGCCACCTACCAGGTGAAGGAGTATCTCCGGCAGGAGGAGCTGCTGCAGCTGGTGAGCCAGGCGGCGGACGCCATCGTTCGGGAAAATGAAGTCTTTAACCAGACGACAAAGGAGATGGAGGGCTTCCGCTCTGTAGCGCTGCTCTGGCATGAGCTGCCTCTTATGGTGAATGAGGACAGGGATCGGAACAAGGCCAGCCGCGGCTCCCGTATGGGCTATGTGAAGCTGACCATGAACTTCCTGCAGGGAGAAAAGCTGTTCCTTGCAACGGAGGACAGATATTATCCGACAGACCGCTTCCGCGCTTTGGCGGAGGGCTACTTCGAGGATGATAAGGGACGTATCTACCAGCTGCTTCAGGCAGCGGAAAAGAGGACCGGAGACAATGCCTAGTATTAACCGGATTCGGGTGAACAATGTAAAATATAATTTCGGCACCCAGATGTATGATGATTTTTCCATGCGTCTTTACGGGCAGAATACACTCTACGACCTGGCAAACGGAGGTGGTAAGAGTGTTCTTATGCTGCTCCTTATGCAGTGCATGATCCCCAACTGTACGCTGGATGATAAGCAGCCTCTGGAAAAGCTGTTCCGGGAGAACTGCGGAAATACCACCATCCATTCCCTGATCGAGTGGAAGCTGGATCCGGCGGATGTGAAGGATGGGATGCGTTATATGGCCACCGGCTTCTGCGCAAGAAAGGCCAGAGACCACAGCGAGGATGAGAATAAGGAAGTTGCGTCCGTAGAATATTTTAATTACTGTATCTTTTATCAGGAGTATAACAAGTACGATATCATCAACCTGCCCCTGTCTCAGGGTTCGGAACGGATGACCTATCAGGCACTGAAGAATTATCTGCATGATCTGGCCCGGCGGGAAAACCGGGTGGAGGTGCGTATCTTCGACCGGAAGGGTGAATATCAGAGATTCATCAGCCGTTACGGGATCATTGAGAGTCAGTGGGAGATCGTCCGGGGTATCAACAAGACAGAGGGACATGTAAGGACGTACTTCGAGACCAATTACAGGACCACCCGAAAGGTGGTGGAGGATCTGCTCATCGAGGAGATCATCGAGAAGGCATATCTGGTAAAGACCGAGCAGGAGGAAAGTCAGGAACGCTCGGCGGCCGCACTCCTTATGAGTATCCGCGAGCAGCTGCGGGTCCTTGCGGAAAAGAAAAAGGATATCGCAAACTTCGATCATGAGGCGGAGCTCATCGCACTTCTTCGGGATCGGATCTGTTCCTTCAGCGGCCTGTATCAGGAACGGGATGAACTGTTCCGGGGTATCGGCGAGATCTATCTTACGCTGGATGCGGCAAGGGCAAAGAAGGAGGAAACCCTGCAGAGACTTCAGGATGCGGTGGATCAGGCGGAGGAACTTACCACAGCCAGCCGTGCAAGGGTGGAGGTGCTGAAAACCTCGAAGAAGGAAACGGAGCTGGAAGCGCTTCGGGAGAAGGAGCATCTCCTTACTGAGGAGGCAGAGAAAAAAGAAACTGAGCTGACCGGAAGAGAGGAGCGCCTCAATCATAGAAGAGCAGAGCTGGACTATCTGGATTATCTGGAAGAGAACAGGAAGCTGCAGAGCCTCATCGCGGAGGCGGAGCAGGAAGCACCGAAGGATATCGCACCGGTGATCGCCGGGATCCGTGCCCTGCTGCTCCGGGAAGCGGAGCTGGTAAGGAACCAGCTGGAACGGGCAGAGGCGGAAAAGGCCGGGCTGGACAAAAAACAGGAGGAAGGTCGAAAGCTTCTTACGGATGCAAGGATCGAGCTGGCAGTGGTACGGCGGGAGCTTGCAGAGCAGAAGGCGGCCGAGGAAGAAGGCCGCGGGCAGGTGGCAGAGCTGAACCGGGAGCTGGATTCTCCGAGCCTGATCCCGCTGGAGCTTCAGAAAAAGAAGGCAGAGGAGATCCTGGAGGCAAGGCAAAAGGAGATCCGGGGCCTGACTTTGGAGGAAGCTGAGGCAGAGCGGGAGACTCAGAAGCGGAAGGACGCCATCCGGGAGCAGCAGATGGAAACTGCCCGTCTGGAAAAGGAGTTCCGCGCCTGGGAGAAGGAAGCGGATCGCAGAGAAGAGGCCCGGAAAAGAAAGGAAGAGATCCGCAGGATCTATCATGCGGAGGATAAGGATATCAAGGAAGAGGTCTTCCGGAAGATCGGAAGAGATGAGGTACGTTTCGCTGAGCTGGAGCGAGAGAAGCTTCGCCTGGAGAAACGGGCACAGGAGATAAAGAACGGCAGACTGCTGGAAATGGCACCGGATGTGGAGAAGGTTCTTTCCTACATCGCATCCCGTCACGGGATCACTGCCATGTTTGGAGCGGACTACCTCTCCGGACTGGATCCGGAAAAAAGGGAGAAGCTGCTGCAGGTAAATCCGGAGCTGCCCTACGGGATCGTGACCCGAGATTATGCGGCGCTTGCAGGAGACCGGAATCTCACATCCATGGAGGTGGGCACCTCCGTGGTACGGATCTATGATATCGAAGAACCGGAGTCCGGGACGGAGCTGTCGGAGCATATGTTTACCGTGCGCCACCCGGGAAGCTTTTTCCTGGCAGAGGATACGCCGGAGAAGCTGCTTCGGAGCATTTCCGATCTCACCGAAAATGTGCGCACGGAGCGGAATTATCTGAAGGATGCCATTCGTACGGAACGTGCGGATCTGGAATTCCTCCTCACGGAGGGAGAGTGGGCTGAAACAGGCAGCCCGGAGGCTGAGTGGCAGAAGGCATGCGGGATACTGGATGACCTGCAGGAGACCCTTCTTCGGGAAGAGGAGAACGGAAAGGAACGGGCGGCAAGGAAGCAGGAGGCTGAGCAGGAAGCGGCGGAGATGGAAAACCGTCTCGGGCTGCTGGAACATTTGCTGGAGCTGCAGCAGAGCCTGATGAAGGCAACGCGGGCGGCAGCGGAGCTTTCCGCAAGAGAGGATCAGCTGTGCCGGTCCATTTCCGGGCTGGAGCAGCAGGAGGTTGCCGGAGAGAAGCGGCTGGAGGAGCTGCATGAAGCCCTGCAGCAGTTAAAGGCAAAAGAGACAAAGACGGAAATGCTCTGGGAAGAGCAGTATGAAGCCTACTTTGTTCTGGGTGCGGCACCTGCCAGGGGAAGTCTGGAGGAGCTGGAGGGTCAGTTCCGCCGGTGGAAGCAGGAGCAGGCAGGACAGGAGGAGCTGGCGGCACAGAGACAGCTGCTCAGAAAGACTGTGGAAGACAGCGTGAATCGACTGCTGCGCAGTATTGAGGACCGGAGAGTGTCCCTTAAAGAACTGGAGGGCAGTGAGATCCTGCCGGGCGACCGGGCAAAGCTTGCATTCGAAGAGGATGATCTCCGGAAGGAACGCGGAGAGCTGGAGCAGAGGAAGAAGGAGCTTACAGAGGTTACGGCTGCAGTACAGCATCTGTCGGGAAGTGTTGAGTATGCCATCGAGAATATCCGGGCAGCCTACGGTGCCTATGAAAGAGTGGAGGCATCTCTGGAACAGCTGGAAAGCGAGATCCCTGCAGCGGAAAGGGAGCGGGAGGAAGCAAAGAACCGGCTTGCCGGCTGCAGAGAAGAATTAAAGACCTATACAAAGCAGAGCCAGGAAAGCGAAGGCTTGTTCCGTGAAGCGGGACGACTGGTGGAGCGTCATCAGATCAACCTGTCCGGAGCTGAGCTTCGGAAGGAATCGGAGCAGGAGCTGCAAAGGATCTTTGAGGATCTTCTGATCCGGCTGGATCGGAATGAAAAGGGTCTGGAGCGGGCAAGAAATCAAATGCTCCGTACCAAGGGTCAGGTAACCCAGACGCTGATGGATCTGGGAGCGGCAACCCTGTCGGTTTCTGTTCGGGATGATGCGGATATTCCGGGATCCCGGGAGTCGGCGGATGCACTGGCAAAGCGGCTGACCGATATGGAGGAGCTGATCCGTCTGGAACGGTCCAGAGTGGAGCAGGGACTGTCGGATATGGAACGGCTGAAGGAGAACTTCGTGGAGCAGTGCGTGGAGCGCTGTCTGGATGTTCGTACCGAGCTGGAGAAGCTGCCCAGGCTGTCCATGATCAAGATGGGAGAGGAGCAGATCCAGATGATCAAGCTTTCCATCCCCTATGTAAAGGATGATTATATCCGTCAGAGGATGTCGGAGTATATCGATAAAATCGTGGCTGAGGCGGACATAAGAAAGACGGAGGCAGAGCAGCATCGGTATCTCCAGTCCGAGCTGGCTTTGAAGCGGCTGTTCGGTGTCATCGTAACGGATATGAACAAGATCCGCCTGCAGCTTTATAAGCGGGAGCGGATCCGGGAACAGAGCCGTTACCTGAAGTATGAGGAAGCGGTTGGAAGTACAGGTCAGTCCCAGGGTATCTATATACAGTTCCTGGTTTCGGTGATCAATTACATTTCCGGAATGTATGCACTTCAGGACGGAGAGGATCGGTCGAAGACCATTTTCATCGATAACCCCTTTGGTGCTGCAAAGGATATCTATATCTGGGAACCGATCTTCGAGCTGCTCCGGACCAACCGGGTACAGCTGATCGTGCCCTCCCGCGGGGCAACGCCGGAGATCACGGGCCGGTTTGACGTGAACTATGTACTTGGACAGCAGATGGCCGGAGGCAAGGCGCTGACCGTGGTGACACGGTATAACAGCCGCACCTCGGAGGAGGCCATCGAGTATAAGGAACTGGAGTATGAACAGGAGACCTTTGATTTCGTTTGATCGAGGAAGGGCATAGTATGCATGAAGTCGAAGTAAAAACGATACTGACTCCGCAGAACGGGATGAATGTCTACCGCGGAGCAACCGACCACTGTCTGGTATCTCCGGTCCGGGCAAGAACGGCCCGGGTGAAGGATCCGGAGGATGTGGAGGTAAAGACAAATGCGCCGCAGCTGCTGGCATATTCGCTGAAACGGAAACGGTCCAGAGGCATGATCTCCGTGGGAGGTCTGTCGGATCCTTACAATCCTCTGGAGGAGAAGTACCGGCTGATGCGGGAATGTCTCCGGGTACTGGACCGGTATGATTTTGGAGTGACCATCACCACGCGGTACTCCCTGCTCCTTCGGGATCTGGACATCCTGTCGGAGCTGGCGCATAAGACGAAGGTTGTGGTGACCGTTCCTTTTCCTGCGCTGCAGACGGAGCAGTTCCGTCTCATCGAGGGAGAACTGGGAATGACGGACCGCATCCGGCTGCTGGACGGACTTACGGAGGCGGGAATCGAAACCGTCCTGTTCCTGGATCCGGTGATCCCGGGGATCAACGATTCCATTACCTCCCTTGGCATGCTGCTCCAGCTGGCCAAGGAACACGGCATCCGCATGGTGGATCACAGGGATATGAAGTGCCAGCTGCAGAACGGCAGCCGGGAGTACTTCTATCAGGAACTGACAAAACGCGCCCCTGATCTGGCAGAGCAGCTGCTGGAGAAGTACGGGGAAGGGATGGATCTGGTTCCGGATAATCAGAAGGAACTCCTGCGGCATCTGATTGACAGATGCAAGGCGTATGATATAATATGCGACAAAAAAGAGATTCTCTCCTATCGGAGACAGTACTTCAACCGTACGGAGGGAACGCAGCTGTCCTTTGAGGAGCTGCTGTAACATTTTCGGATTCAGAAAAATAATATTATATGAAAGGATATATCATTATGGATTACAACAAGTTAAGTTTGGAGATGCATGAGAAGAACAAGGGCAAGCTGGAGGTAACACCGAAGGTGGCCATCGAGACCAAGGACGATCTGTCCACCGCTTACACCCCCGGTGTTGCAGAGCCCTGCCGGGTGATCAATAAGAACCCCGAGGCTGCTTACACCTATACCTGCAAGGCCAACACCGTTGCAGTGGTTTCCGACGGAACCGCAGTTCTCGGCCTGGGAGATATCGGCCCCCTGGCTGCAATCCCGGTTATGGAAGGAAAGTCCGTACTGTTCAAGCGTTTTGCAAATGTGGACGCATTTCCGATCTGCCTGGATACCAAGGACACCGAGGAGATCATCGAGACCGTAAAGCGGATCGCGCCCTCCTTCGGCGGAATCAACCTGGAGGATATCGCAGCACCCAGATGCTTCGAGATCGAGCAGCGTCTGAAGGAAGAGCTGGATATCCCTGTATTCCATGATGATCAGCACGGAACCGCAGTTGTTGTATGCGCAGGTCTGATCAATGCATTCAAGCTCACCGGCCGGAAATGGGAGGACTGCAGTGCAGTCATCAGCGGAGCAGGTGCAGCAGGAATCTCCATCTGCAAGCTGATGCAGCGTTTCGGCATCGGAAATGTAGTTCTGGTGTCCTCCAAGGGTGCGCTCTGCCCGGGCGAAACCTTCATGAACCCTGCACAGGCCAAGATGGCAGAGGTAACAAATAAGAACAAGGAGCGCGGATCCCTGGCTGACGTAATGAAGGGTAAGGACATCTTCATCGGCGTATCCGCACCGAATATCGTAACAGCTGAGATGATCAGCACCATGGCCGAGAACCCGCTGGTATTTGCCATGGCAAACCCCACACCGGAGATCATGCCGGACGAAGCAAAGAAGGGCGGCGCATCCATCATTGCAACCGGACGTTCCGATTTCCCGAACCAGATCAACAACGTTCTGGTATTCCCGGGAATCTTCCGCGGCGCACTGGATGCACGCGCAAAGGCCATCACCGAGTCCATGAAGGAAGCAGCAGCAAGAGCCATCGCAGCTGTGATACCGGATGAGGAGATCCGTCCGGACTACATCGTACCGGATGCATTTAACGAAAATGTAGCGAAGGTCGTTGCCAAGGCCGTTGCCGACGAGGCAGAGAGAGCAGGCGTTACGAGATAGGATTCACAGGAGAATAGCCATGAAAATCGTTATTCTGGACGGTCAGGTCATGGGAGGCTCCGCATCGGACTTCCCGGCCTTGCAGGAGTTGGGAGACCTTACGGTCTATGACATCACTCCGCCGGAGCTGGTGATCCCCAGGATCGGGGATGCGGAGATCGTGGTGGTGGATAAAACGCCGATCACGGAAGAGATCCTGAAGGCCTGCCCCACCATCCGTTTCATCGCGGTCCTTGCGACCGGCTATAATATCGTGGATGTACAGGCCGCACGGCGCCTGGGGATCCCGGTGGCAAATGTACCGGGATATGCAGGTCCGGTTGTGGCCCAGGCAACCATAGCGCTTCTGCTGGAGGCCTACAGTAAGGTTGGGATCCACGACGTATCCGTCCACAAGGGGGACTGGACGAAAACTCCGTATTTCTGCTACACCTGCGGTCCGATCCTGGAAGTGTCCGGGAAGACCCTTGGGATCGTGGGGCTGGGAGATATCGGAACCCGGGTGGCGCGGATCGCGTCCGCCATGGGAATGAATGTGATCACATTTACAAGGACCAGACGTGAGGTGGACATTCCGGGACTTCGTTTCGTGTCCCTGGAGGAGCTGCTTCGGGAGTCGGATGTGGTATCGCTCCATGTTCCGCTGTTCCCGGAGACGGAGCGTATGATCAACCGGGATGCACTGGCGCTGATGAAGCCGGATGCACTGCTGATCAACACCTCCCGCGGTGGTCTGTTGGATGAAGAGGCAGTGGCTGAGGCACTAAACGCAGGCCGGATCGGGGGAGCGGCTCTGGATGTGCTGGCAAAGGAACCAATGGATCCGGACTGTCCGCTGCTGACGGCAAAAAACTGCATCATCACGCCGCATATCGCATGGGCTTCCGATGATGCGATCAAAAAGATCAAAGAAGTTACTTATCAAAATGTAAAGGCATTTTTAAACGGAGAAGAGAAGAATCTGGTAAATTAGAGGTAATCATCT
Source organism: uncultured Lachnospiraceae bacterium (assembly GCA_902792005.1). Lineage (GTDB taxonomy): Bacteria > Bacillota > Clostridia > Lachnospirales > Lachnospiraceae > Eubacterium_Q. Next base: position 25,085 of record CADAXW010000026.1, on the reverse strand, counting down.
TGTCTTACGTTGAATATGAAAAAGCAAAAAAATTAGGGGAGAAGGCCATGAAGGCGGCGCAGGCTGCCGGAAAGTCGCCGAACCCCGCAGTACTGGACGAACTGCTGGCCGGAGCCAGGATCCGCGGAGAGCTGAGCCTGGGGCTTTGCACCATCCCCCTGGATCGGGTGGTGGGTACGGCAAATGCAGGCCGGTCCAGCTCATTTGCGTGCAACTTCATGCCGATCCTGGAAAAGGAAACGGAGTTCGCGCAGAAGTGGTCCCTCCTGTGTGATGCGCATATGGAGGAGGGGATCCATGACCCCATCAAGGTATATGAGTACCTGAACCGGTATTATGTGGTGGAAGGAAATAAGCGTGTCAGCGTGCTGAAGTACTTTGATGCGGTTTCCATTCCGGCCATGGTCACAAGGAAGATCCCTGTAAAGACCGACGACCCCGAGATCCGCATCTACTATGAATTCATGGACTTTTACCGGAAGACCGGAGTGAACTTCATCTGGTTTTCCAAGGAAGGAAATTTCCATAAGCTGCTGGAGGCCACCGGAACGGATGTGAAGGCTCCGGAGCTGACATGGACGGACGAGCAGGTGCAGAACCTGACCTCCGCCTACTATAAATTCTCCAAGGCCTTTGAGGAAAAGGGCGGCAAGGAGCTGTCGGAGATCACCACCGGGGATGCCTTTCTGGCATTGATCGGTGTGTATGATTATGACACCGTCGTGAATATGACCGGTGCAGAAGTGAAAGAAGCCATTTCGAAAATGTGGCAGGAATTCCTGATGATGAATCAGAATTCCGAGGTGGATGTTGCCATGAACCCGCCGGAGACCAGACCCACGCTCCTGCAGCGTGTGCTGAAGTCCGAGCCCACGGAAGCAAAGCCTCTCAACATCGCATTTATCTATGACCGGGATCCTTCCAGTTCTGACTGGTTGTATGCCCATGAGCTGGGAAGGAATCACATCAAGGAGAAGTTTGGCAACAAGGTAACAACACTGAAGATCACCACGGCGGATACCGAGGAAAAGGCAGCGACCGCCATGGAGGAGCTGATCGAGAAGGAGGGCACGAAGGTGATCTTTACCACCACGGCCCAGCAGATCAACGCCAGTCTGAAGGTTGCGGTGGCGCATCCCGAGGTGAAGGTTCTGAACTGTTCTCTGAATACCAACCACCGGTATATCCGGACCTACTATGCCCGGGTCTATGAGGCCAAGTTCCTGTCCGGTATGCTGGCGGGAATCCTTACGGACTCCAACCGCGTGGGATATCTTGCGGACTATCCGATCTATGGAATTACCGCAGGCATCAATGCATTTGCCCTGGGAGCACGGATGGTGAATCCGGGGATCGAGGTCCGTGTGGAATGGACCACCAAAAAGGACGACATTTCCAGAGAGGCGTTGTATCGAAGCTTCTATGATGACGGGATCGATTATATCTCCGATCAGGATATGATCACACCCCGGCATGCGTCCCGGAAGTTCGGTATGTATAAGCTGACGGAGAATCAGCCTGTAAACATCGCCATGCCCATAATCAACTGGGGGGTTCTTTATGAACGGTTGATTCGGATGATCATCGACGGCGCGTGGGAGAAGACGGATTCTGCCACAGAGGATAAGGCCATCAATTACTGGTGGGGACTTTCTTCCGGCGTGATCGACGTGATCCTTTCCGAGAAGGTGCCGCAGCAGACGGCGCGGCTGATCGAGATGATGAAGCAGGAGATCATAGATGAGAGGTTCCTGCTGTTCAGCGGGGAGCTGAGAGATCAGGAGGGACAGATCCGCTGTACCGAGGGAGAGTCACTCCAGGTGAAGGATATCATGAACATGAACTGGCTGCTGGACAATGTGGTCGGTGAGATACCGGATGCAAACTCGCTGAAGGAGAAGGCGAGAACCATCGTAGAGTTGAAGGGTGTACGCAAAGATGAAGATGAGGATTCTGGCAATCTCTGATATTGAATCGAAATATCTGTGGGATTACTTTGAAAAATCAAAACTGGACGGGATAGACCTGATCATTTCCTGTGGGGATCTTGCACCTCAGTATCTGTCGTTTCTGGCGACCTATGCAAAGGTGCCGCTTCTTTACGTGCATGGAAATCATGACGGCTGCTATGAGGATACACCGCCGGAGGGCTGCATATGCATCGATGACGATATCTTTGTCTATCGAGGTGTGCGGATCATGGGCCTGGGCGGCAGCATGTGCTATAACTACACAGGATATCAGTATACCGAGGCCCAGATGCGTGGCCGGGTACGTAAGCTGAAGCTGAAGATCCTTCGCAGAAAGGGCTTTGATATCCTGGTGGGACATTCTCCCGCAAAGGGCCTGAATGATGAGGAGGATCTTCCCCACCATGGTTTTCAGACCCTCCGGGATCTGATGGACCGGTATCACCCGCTTCTGTTCCTTCACGGACATGTGCACCTGAATTACGGCAGGGATCTGAAACGGGAGGACATGTACGGAGAAACCCGGATCATCAACGCATTTAACCGATATGTTTTTGATATCGATATCCCGGGAGCTACGGAGCCGGATCCCATTCCTGAGTCGGGACGTCCCTCGGGGCGCAGAAGGCGCAGGGGATAATGTGGAGAACGTCCAAGGATGATTTCGCCTGGGACCATCGCGCGGAGGATAAGAAGGTGCAGAGGAAAAATATAGAAAGAAGAGGAGCGTCTACGCTATGATCAATAGTGATGAAATGAAGGACCTTGTAAATAAATATGTGGAATTCTGTGCCGACGCAGGTCAGATCGACCAGAGGCTGTATTCCCAGTATGATGTAAAGCGCGGCCTGCGTGAGTCCAATGGTAAGGGTGTCCTGACCGGACTTACGGAGATATCGGATGTGAACGGCTTCCGGGTGGAAAACGGAGAACGTATCCCCATTGAAGGCGAGCTTTATTATCAGGGCTACAGCGTAAGGGATCTGGTACGGGGCTTCCATGGATCTAAGCATGGATTTGAAGAGACTACATTTTTACTTCTGTTCGGAGAACTTCCCACGGAGGATCAGCTGGAGGAGTTCATGCGTGTCATGGGCCAGCTTCGTCCCCTGCCGGAGAACTTCAACCGGGACGTGATCATGAAGGCGCCCAGCCGGAACATCATGAATGTACTGCAGCGCTGTGTGCTTACACTTTATTCCTATGATGAGGATCCGGATTCCATTGAAGTAAGGCATATCCTGGAGCAGTCCCTCAGCCTCATTGCCCGTTTCCCGGTGATCGCGGCCTATGGCTATCAGAGCTATCGTCATAGATTCCTGGATTCCAGTCTGGTGGTGCATCGTCCGAAGGCGGAGCTGTCCACGGCGGAGAATATCCTCCGGCTGCTCAGACCGGATCCGAAGTACACGGAGCTGGAGGCGCAGGTGCTGGACATCTGTCTGGTACTTCATGCGGAGCATGGCGGTGGTAACAATTCCACATTTACCACCCATGTTATTTCTTCCACGGGAACCGATACCTACTCGACGGTGGCTGGCTCGCTGGGATCACTGAAGGGTCCCCGTCACGGTGGTGCGAACCTGAAGGTACAGCAGATGTTCGCGGATCTGAAGGCGAATATCTCCGACTGGGAAAATGAGAAGGAACTTCGGGCTTATCTGCAGAAGCTTCTGAATAAAGAGGGCTTTGATCATTCCGGACTGATCTACGGAATGGGACATGCCGTTTATACCCTTTCGGATCCCAGAGCGGTGATCCTGAAGGAGTATGCGCGCAAGCTGTCTCAGGAAGAGGGATATGAGAAGGAATTTGAGCTTTATGACCGGGTAGAACGCCTCGCGAAGGATCTGATCATGAAGAACCGGGATATGAAGAAGCCGGTATGCGCAAATGTTGATTTTTACAGTGGCCTTGTGTATACTATGCTTCGTATTCCCATGGAATACTTTACACCGCTGTTTGCCATTGCCCGTATTTCCGGGTGGTGTGCACATAGAATTGAGGAACTCGTTAACAAAGGAAAGATCATCCGTCCTGCATATAAGTATGTGGGTCTCCATAAGGAGTATGTTCCCATGGAGGAACGGATCTGGGATGAAGAGTAACTAAGGGGAACGTACGCGGAGTACGAAGAGTACGAAGAGTACGGAGAATATGAAAGAAAGGAAAAGTGAAGGATGGGACTTGTTGTTAAGGATTTATTTAAGAAATATGGTGATAAGGTGGTCGTTGACCATATCTCCTTCGAGATCCCAAAGCCCGGTGTATATGCACTTCTGGGTAGTAACGGAGCCGGAAAGAGTACATCGATCCGTATGATCCTGGGAATGCTGGAGAAGAGCGGCGGAGAGGTTACCTGGAATGGAGGTCCGCTGAACTTCGATACCTGCAACATCGGTTATCTTGCCGAGGAAAGAGGTCTTTATCCGAAGTACAGTCTGATGGATCAGATCAAATACTTTGGTGAGCTTCGCGGTGTTTCCGGAAAGACCCTGACGGACCGTATCGCTTACTGGGCTGAGCGCCTGAAGGTAGAGGAGTATCTCTATCCCGAGAAGGCTGCAGCCATGGAGGCGGAAGCACGTAAGGAATCACTGGCTGCACAGGGGATCGTGGAGGAAAGCACGACTGGTTCCTTTGCGGTAAAGAAGAAACCGAAGCCGAAGACGGCAGACCAGTTATCCAAGGGTAATCAGCAGAAGATCCAGTTCCTGATCGCCCTGCTTTCCGACCCTGAGCTGCTTGTGCTGGATGAGCCCTTCTCAGGACTGGATCCGGTGAATGCCGACATCCTGAAGGAGGTTGTCCGTGAGCAGATCGCACGTGGCAAGTATATCATCATGTCCTCCCACCAGATGGAGGTGGTTGAGGAGTTCTGTACCGATATCACGATCCTTCATCGCTCCAAGGTTGTCCTGTCCGGTAACCTGAATGATATCAAGAAGTCCTTTGGCCGCGTGAACCTGGGACTGAAGTGCGAGCAGGATGTATCCGATATCATTAAGGCATGCGGAGTTGAGATCCTGACCGAGAAGGAAAACGAATATACACTTCGTGTCACCGGTGATGAGCAGGCAAATCAGCTCCTGAAGAGTCTGATCGAGAAAAATGCCAAGGTCGTACGCTTCGACCTGTCTGAGCTTTCTCTGCATGAGATTTTTGTAAGAGAGGTAGGTGACGAAGTAAGTGAAACCAAATAGTCGAGAGAATATATACAGTATGACTGGGTTTGGACACGTATTTCGTTTCACCCTGGTCCAGACATTAAAGAATAAGGGATTTCTTGCCAGTGCCATCCTGATGATCCTGGTCATGTCTCTGATGAAGCCCTTTAGTTATCTGATGACGAAATCCAGTGAGAAGACGGCAAATGCAGCGAACTCGGTGTCTCTCAATCAGATCGAAGCAGACAAGATGATCATTTTCAATGATACTTCATTTACCATTGATCTGATGGATGTGACCCCGGATGAGAAACCGGAGGCAGGAAAGCTGACGGTGGATGGCGTCAAGGTTTTCAACAAGGGCGAGGCTGACTTTGAGGCGCTGACCCAGGGCCTCGGGGAGAAGGATATCCTTGTTTATATCCAGGGAGATGAAAAAGAGTACAAGGTGAACGCCATTGTTTCGGATAATACCAAGCTTCAGGTAAGAAGCATGGATAAGGCGGCAGACCTCGTGAAGAAGATCTTCTCGGATGACAGAAAGAAACAGATGAAGCTGGACGATTCCACCATCAAGTCCATTTCTTCCGGCGTTCAGCACGGAGGTGTGCTGACGGAGGAAGAGGAAAAGCTGGAAAAAGATAAGACCATGGGAAAGACCGAATACAGCGGTATCATGATGGCCTTTGATCTGCTGATCATGATGGTGGCATCTCTTTCTGCCAGCTATATCATTGCATCCGTAAATGAAGAGAAGTCTTCCAAGCTGGCAGAGTCGCTGCTGGTAAGCGTACGTCCCATGGCACTTCTGATGGGAAAGATCATAGGAATGCTTACCTTCATCACAACCACCCTGATCCTCGGTGTCTGCGGATCCATGGTGGCGGATTTGATCATGACAAATGTAATGAAGCTGGATACGTCCTCCGTTAATCAGGGAGGACTCAATCTGGCAGTATTCACAGGATATGGCTTTGTCGGTTTTATCATATTGTTTGTCGAGGTGATCCTGGCACTGTGCTCCTTCGGTGTGCTCAGTGGTATCATGGGTTCGGCCTGCTCCAAAACAGAGGATCAGCAGAGTGCGACTTCCATTGTCATGATGCTGACCATGGTGGGCTATTTGGCAACAGCTATGGTAGGTACGCAGGATAAGTACACTCTTATCCTGGCGCTGGTTCCGCCGGTATCCTATTTCAATGCGCCCATCGCCTATATCGGTGGACGGATCAGTCTGCCGGTTCTTCTGGGATCCTTTGCGATTCAGATCGCACTCCTGGTGGGACTGGTCATGCTGGCTGCAAAGACCTATCGCAATCTGCTGCTCAGTGATTCCAGCCGGCCGAAGCTTGCTGCTATCTTTCAGGCAGCGAAAATGTAGGAAGGAGGGTGACGGATATGCTGAAGAATTTCGGAAAAGTTTTCAAGTTTACCTTCCATAATCAGACCGGACCTGCAAGCTTTAAGGTGCTGACCATTGCACTGGCTGTGATCCTGTTCCTGCTTCCGGTAGGAATCCTTCTTCTGATCAGCATGAATGCGAATAAGAATAAGGATATAAAGCTGAAGTCCTGCGGGGCGGAGAAAATCTATGTGGCTGACTCTGTGGCTGAAAATGTAGATTTCAGTTTGATGAAGACGATCGACGGGGAAGGCTACAGCGACATTACCTATGTTGTTGTGAAGGATGCTGATGAGGCTGTCTCCAAGATCAAAGAAGCCGGAGAGAAGAAGTCCCTCATTCTTGAGATCGAAGAGGATGAGTCAACAAAGGAGATTTCTGCAACCATCGTTCTTCCGACAGGGTCGGAGATCAAGAAAGAGGATGCGGAACATTTTTATGATGCTATCGACAAAATGGACACCATGTTCGTTGTTCTTGCGAAGGGAATTAACCTGTCTGATATGCAGGAGCTGTCGAAGACGGTGGATACGGACATATTCAAGGTGTCCGGATGGGCGTCGGGAACCAGCCTTCTTTCTGATAAGGATATCGCAAATGAGCAGAACAATGAGCAGATCAGAGATGGCTTCGGCCTGATCCTTACCTTGCTGGTATGTATGATCATGTACTTCATTGTGCTCACCTATGGTTCGAGTATCACAAAGAATATTGTTATGGAGAAGTCATCCAAACTGATGGATACCCTTCTCATTTCGGTAAAACCCGAGTCGCTGGTATTCGGTAAGCTGCTGGGCGTTCTTGCAGCAGGTCTGCTTCAGATCTTCATCTGGATCGCCATGCTTGTGGGCGGTGTTATTGCAGGCGTGATCCTGTCAGAACAGATCTTCCCGGATGCAAATTCGCCGGTGATCACGTTCCTGAAGAGCTTCGGCTCCATGGATCTGTTCCGGCCGGTTCCGGTGATCCTGGCCCTTGTGGTGCTGATCTTCGGTATCGTGCTGTACGCAGCCCTTGCCGCATTTGCGGGAGCTATCTCCAGTACCATGGAGCAGGCTGCAAGTAATCAGGGTATTTTCGTCCTGATCCTGATCGTGTCCTACTTTATTGTAATATTTACTGCCATGGATCCGAATTCAACACCGGTATGGCTGTATCTGGTTCCCTTCACCGCGGCGCTGACGCTGCCTGCGGGACTTGTGCTGGGAACCGTGTCCGGCGGCATAGCCATCGCCGGCGTTGCGGCCATCGTGGTCCTGGCGCTTGCACTGGTGCTGTTTGCAGGACATGTATATAAGGCACTGGCACTGTACAAGGGTACCGGAGGGATCAAGAAAGTATTTAAGATCCTTACGGCGAAGAATACGTAAATGTAATACGAAAATGTGATTCCAGGTTTCTTTTCGCCGGATGGCGGAAGGAAACCTGTCTAAGTTTGTAAGATTAGGAGGCTTCACGGATGTGGATTGCTGACGGATGGAAAGATTATGAAGTCCTGGATTCTTCCGAGGGAGAGAAGCTGGAACGGTGGGGCAGGTATATCCTGCTCCGGCCGGATCCGCAGGTGATATGGAACACGGAAAAACGGATCCCCGAATGGAAGAAGCTGAACGGACACTATCATAGAAGCAAGTCCGGCGGCGGACAGTGGGAATTCCGGGATCTTCCGAAGGAATGGACCATTCAGTATACCCTGGATCCGAAGGGAAAGGGGGAAGGTGAGCTGACTTTTCATCTGAAACCCTTTGCATTTAAGCATACGGGACTGTTCCCGGAGCAGGCAGTGAACTGGAGCTGGTTTTATCCTATGTTAAAGAAGAGAGCAGACTCCGGGCGAAAGCCCCGGGTGCTGAACCTGTTTGCCTATACCGGAGGTGCCACCGTGGCTGCTGCGGCAGCGGGAGCGGAGGTGACCCACGTGGATGCATCCAAGGGTATGGTGACCTGGGCAAAGGAGAATGCTGTTTCCAGTGGACTGGGGGACGCCCCCATCCGATGGCTGGTGGATGACTGCATGAAGTTTGTGGAGCGGGAGATCCGCCGGGGCAAAACCTACGACGCCATTATCATGGATCCGCCTTCCTACGGCAGAGGACCGAAGGGAGAGCTGTGGAAGCTGGAGGATCTGGTATTTCAGCTGCTGCAGCGCAGCAGTGAGCTTCTTTCGGAGCATCCGGTCTTCTTTCTGATCAACTCTTATACCACAGGACTTCAGCCGGCCGTTCTTTCCTACATGCTGCATACGGCGGTGCTGAAGGAGAGAAAGGGGCGTGTTGAGGCTGAGGAGATCGGACTTCCGGTTTCCAGCAACGGTCTGGTGCTTCCCTGCGGAGCCAGCGGAAGGATCGTCTTTGACTGACAAAAACAGCGATGAACATTTTGCTTTTGAAATGTCCATCGCTGTTTTCTTCATAATATAGATTCGAACACAGACTCCTGTGTCGATTCGGATATCACCCGTTATTCTCTGTACTCTGCACAGGGTTCCGGATACAGTCTGTAGATGGGACGAACGGTTCCGTTCGAGTCGGAGTTTACACGCTTGTCGCCGATCCATACCTCAGGCTTGTAGTTATCATTTCGGATAACCAGGATCCAGCACTCAGGTTTTCCCATGCCGGCATCCTGCTTGTAACGGAACTCCATGGTGGTGTCACGCTTGCCGTCGTAGTTGTTGTTTCCGGCGCCCTGATAGGTAGCATTTACACCTTCGTTATGTCCGAGGTTCATCAGGAACTCATTCGTGAAGCACTGCTGATAGTAAAGACTGTTCTTGATATCGCCTACATTGTGATCGAGAACGCCCTTGAACTGAGCATTCTGCCAGCCGTTGTAATCAATGCCACGGGCCCATGCCACAACCGATACGGTATAGTCCTTTTTCTTTCCTTTATCAATCTTAATGTTATGACCTTCGTTTGTAACATCGGAACGTCCGACGGAACCACCATTGGTTGTATCAGCGGAGATATACCAGCCTGTCATGGCATCATCATTGGATCCTGCAGATGCCAGGTTGGCAGCCTCGAAGATGGTCTGTGCGGTCTCGATATCAACCGCTTTTCTGGACTTGGCGATATAACGGAGGAGGGCCGGCGCGATGGCCGCCGCCAGGATTGCCATGATCGCGATTACGATGATGAGCTCAACCAGCGAGAAACCCTTGTTAGTCTTTTTTGTCATAGGCGTCACCTTACCTTCTATAATGTCCAAAGAATTAGATATATGTAGTGTTATTTTACCATTTTCAGGGGCATAATGCAATGAAATGTAAAAAAAGAATAAAAAAATGCTTGCATTCCGGTGAAGGCTTTGTTATAATTTCGTTTGCTGTGACATTGATAGCGTGGAAACGGAGGTTGCTACGGGAGACCTCAGGGTCGAGGCGTAGGTTATTTCGTGGAGCGAATGTCAAGTTCAGAGAAACTGGCGACAAGTCACTGTACCACAAAAACCATCCGGAGAGATCCGGAGATGACGTGTGAAACAGCATAGGACACACCCGGCTGCGTTGGAATGAGCTGAATCCTCTCAGAAAGACGTGTGCCCCGGTAAAAGATCAGCACCTATGCGACACACACGGGAACGTTGGACAGTCACCGCTTGTCGTACTATTTTAAAAAGTGCGAAAAGGAGGCGGCTTTTTTTATGGCAAGTCAAGTAATGAGAATCACACTCAAGGCGTATGATCACAAGCTCATCGACCAGGCTGCAAAGGCAATCATCGATGCAGTAAAGAACACAGGTGTTAAGGTGAGCGGACCGGTTCCTATGCCGACAAAGGTTGAAAAGGTAACAATTCTTCGTGCAGTTCATAAGTATAAGGACTCCAGAGAGCAGTTCGAGCAGAGAACACACAAGAGACTGATCGATATTACATCACCGAATCAGAAGACAATCGATGCACTTCGCAAGATGGATGTTTCGGCTGGCGTTTATATCGATATGAAGATGCGTTAACACTACGAGCGATGCCGGCTGGATCCGGCGGGTGGCTGCCGGGAGCTTGCTCACAGGCAGACACATGACGGAGACAGGCGATAGCGCGACAGCGCAGCGTGAGCGCGAGCGAAGCGAGTGCGAATGCACATCGCGAGTAACAAAAAAGACACAGCAACGCTTCATATATTAAGGAAGCCGAGCACAGTCAAATGCAGTCCGACGACCGGTACATTTCACGATACATGTACGAGGCACGAAAGTGCAGGATTCAGAAAGCCGGAATCGGATGATGCGATTTAGTATGATTGGCAAGTCCAATCCGCTGTAAATTCATTAGGAGGAAAAAGAAATGAAGAAAGCGATTCTCGCAGAGAAGATCGGTATGACACAGATCTTCAACGAAGACGGTGTTCTTACACCGGTTACGGTTCTGAAAGCAGGACCGTGTGCAGTTTTACAGGTAAAGACAGTTGAGAACGATGGTTACGAAGCTGTTCAGGTCGGTTTCAAGGATGTTAAGGAAAAGATCACAACCAAGGACGGATCCGGCAAGAAGGTAATCGTTAATCCTCATGGTGCAACCAAGGCAGAGGCCGGACATGCAAAGAAGGCCGGCACAGCTCCGAAGCAGTTCGTAAAAGAGTTCAAGCTCGAGAATGCTGCTGAGTTCGTTGCAGGTGAGAGCGTGATCAAGGCTGACATCTTCGCTGAGGGCGACAAGATCGATGTAACCGCTCGTTCAAAAGGTAAGGGATACGCTGGTGGTATTAAGCGCCACGGCCTGAAGTCCGGTCCGTCCGGACACGGTTCCAAGTATCACCGCCATGCAGGTTCTAACGGATCCGCAACAACACCGGGTCGCGTTATGAAGGGCAAGAAGATGGCCGGACATGCAGGCTGCGAGCAGGTAACTGTACAGAACCTTGAGATCGTTAAGATAGATGCAGAGAATGATGTGATCCTGGTGAAGGGTGCCGTTCCGGGCCCGAAGAAGTCACTCGTGATCGTTGCAGAGTCTGTAAAGGCTAGATAATCACGATAAGGAGGATTAAAAGAATGGCAACTTTAGCAGTATACAACACCGACGGTAAGGAAGTTGAGAAGATCGACCTCTCCGATGACATTTTCGGTGTAGAGATAAATGAAACACTGGTTCATAAGGCAGTAGTTACTTACCTGGCAAACAATCGTCAGGGAACACAGAGTGCACTGACACGCGCTGAAGTATCCGGCGGCGGAAAGAAGCCCTGGAGACAGAAGGGTACAGGTCATGCACGTCAGGGATCCACACGTTCACCGCAGTGGACAGGCGGTGGTGTAGTATTTGCACCGAAGCCGAGAGACTACTCCAAGAAGATGAACAAGCAGGAGCGTCGCATCGCACTCTTCTCCGCACTGACCTCTAAGGTACAGGATGAGAAGATGATCGTTGTAGATGAGCTTTCCATGGACGCACCGAAGACATCCGCATTTGCAGATGTACTTAAGAACCTGAAGGCAGAGAGTGCACTGGTAGTAACAAAGGATAAGAACGACAACGTAGTTCTCTCCGCACGGAACATCCCGGATGTTGCAACTACCATCAGCACATCCATCAATGTGTACGATATCCTGAAGTATGACTCACTGATCATCACGAAGGATGCTGCACGGGCTATTGAGGAGGTATACGCATAATGGCAGATTTAAAATACTATGACGTAATCAAGAGACCTCTTCTCACTGAGAAGAGCATGAATGCGATGGCCGAGAAGAAGTATACATTTCTCGTTCACCCGGATGCAACCAAGAATCAGATCGCTGACGCTGTAGAGAAAATGTTCGAAGGAACAAAGGTAGCTAAGGTCAACACCGTCAACTATGATGGAAAGACAAAGCGTCGTGGTAACACCTTCGGTAAGACAGCAAAGAGCAAGAAGGCATACGTTCAGCTGACAGCTGATAGTGCTGATATCGAGCTCTTCGAGGGACTGTAGGATTAGAGAGTTGAAAGGAGAAAGAAAATGGGTATCAAAACATACACCCCATATACACCTTCTAGAAGAAATATGACCGGTCTGGACTTTGACGTGATCACAACAGATAAGCCGGAGAAGTCCCTGCTGGTTTCCAAGAAGAAAACTGCCGGACGTAACAATCAGGGCAAGATCACGGTTCGTCATCATGGTGGCGGAAACCGTCAGAAATACAGAATCATTGATTTCAAGCGTCGCAAGGACGACATCCCGGCTAAGGTTCTTACAATTGAGTATGACCCGAACCGTACAGCAAACATCGCACTGATCTGCTATGCAGACGGTGAGAAGGCATACATCCTTGCTCCTAACGGACTTAAGGTTGGGGATTCTCTGATGAACGGCGAGAACGCAGATATCCGTATCGGAAACTGCCTGCCGATGACAGTAATTCCTGTAGGTACAGAGATCCACAACGTTGAGCTGACACCCGGCAAGGGCGGACAGCTGGTTCGTTCCGCAGGTAACAGCGCACAGCTGATGGCTAAGGAAGGAAAGTATGCGATCCTTCGTCTTCCTTCAGGCGAGATGCGTATGGTTCCGCTGATCGGCAGAGCTACCATCGGAACTGTAGGTAACATCGAGCATGGACTTGTAAACATCGGTAAAGCAGGACGTAAGCGTCACATGGGTATCCGCCCGACAGTTCGCGGTTCCGTTATGAACCCGAATGACCACCCGCACGGTGGTGGAGAGGGTCGCGCACCCATCGGCCGCAGCGGTCCGTCTACTCCTTGGGGTAAGCCGGCACTGGGTCTGAAGACCAGAAAGAAGAATGCTAAGTCCAACAAGCTGATCATCAGAAACAGATCAGGTAAGAACGTTAAGTAAGGAGGAAGAAAATGGCTCGTTCATTAAAAAAAGGACCGTTTGCAGATGCAAGCTTATTAAAGAAGGTTGATGAGCTGAACAAGAAGGAAGCTCATGAGGTCATTCGTACATGGTCTCGTCGTTCCACTATTTTCCCCTCATTTGTAGGACACACTATTGCAGTTTATGACGGAAGAAAGCATATCACAGTATATGTAACTGAGGATATGGTTGGTCATAAGCTTGGCGAGTTCGTATCCACCAGAACCTACCGTGGTCATGGTAAGGATGAGAAGAAGAGATAAGGAGGAATCGATAGATGGCTAAGGGACATAGATCACAGGAGAAAAGACAGAGAAACGAGAATAAAGATACAAGACCGTCTGCTAAGGTCTCCTACGCTAGAGTATCTGTTACAAAGGCATGCTTTGTACTGGATGCGATCCGCGGAAAGGACGTAGAGACAGCTCTTGGTATCCTGGCATACAATAACCGTTATGCCTCCAGTGTAATCTACAAACTGCTTCAGTCTGCAGTAGCAAATGCTGAGAACAATCAGGGACTGAAGAGAGAAAACCTGTACGTTGCAGAGTGCTACGCAAATAAGGGACCCACCATGAAGCGTATTCATCCGAGAGCACAGGGTAGAGCTTACAGAATCGAAAAGAGAACAAGCCACATTACTGTTGTGCTTGACGAAAGATAGGAGGTAGTCATGGGACAGAAAGTTAATCCGCACGGTTTAAGAGTCGGAATCATCAAGGACTGGGATTCCAAATGGTATGCAGATACAAAGAACGAAGAGTTCTCCAACAATCTGGTTGAAGATTATAATATCCGTAAATATCTGAAGAAGCGTCTCAAAGATGCGAGCATTTCCAAGATCGACATCGAGAGAACAAGAGACCGCGTAAAGGTCAGCGTATTTACAGCAAAGCCGGGTATCGTTATCGGTAGAGGCGGAGCTGAGGTAGAGAAGGTACGCACTGAGGTTCAGAAGCTTACAGCTAAGAAGCTGTTCATCGACATCAAGGAGATCAAGCGTCCTGACCTGGATGCACAGCTGGTAGCTGAGAACATCGCTCAGCAGCTTGAGAACCGTATCTCCTTCCGTCGTGCTATGAAGTCCTGCATGCAGAGAACCATGAAGGCAGGCGCACAGGGAATCAAGACTTCCGTATCCGGACGTCTCGGTGGTGCAGATATGGCACGTAAGGAAACCTACAGCGAGGGTACCATTCCTCTTCAGACTCTGCGTGCAGACATTGACTACGGTTTTGCAGAGGCTGATACCACATACGGTAAGGTTGGCGTAAAGACATGGATCTACCATGGCGAAGTACTTCCTGCTAAGGGAAACAAGGAAGGGAGCGATAAGTAATTATGTTAATGCCTAAGAGAGTTAAGCATCGTAAGCAGTTCAGAGGTTCTATGGCCGGTAAGGCACTCCGTGGTAACAAAATTACACACGGTGAGTTTGGTATCGTAGCAACAGAGCCCGCATGGGTTAAGTCCAATCAGATCGAGGCAGCCCGTGTTGCTATCAATCGTTACCTCCGTCGTGAAGGTAAGGTTTGGATCAAGATCTTCCCGGACAAGCCTGTAACAGCAAAGCCGGCTGAAACCCGTATGGGTTCCGGTAAGGGCTCCCTGGAGTACTGGGTAGCAGTTGTTAAGCCGGGCAGAGTTATGTTTGAGGTCGGAAATGTGACAGAGGAGAAGGCTCGTGAGGCACTTCGTCTTGCTACACATAAGCTTCCTTTGAAATGTAAGATCGTTTCAAAAGCAGATTTAGAAGGAGGTAGCGACAGTGAAAACTAAGGATTACGTAAAAGAGCTTAAGACAAAATCCATCGAAGAGTTAAATGGTGATCTGGAAGCAGCAAAGAAGGAACTCTTCAATCTGAAGTTCCAGAACGCTACCAATCAGCTGGAAAACACAGGACGCATTACTGTTGTTCGTAAGAACATTGCCCGCATTCAGACCGTTATCTCTGAGAAGGCAAATGCGTAAGAGACCGAAAGGAGAAGATAAATCATGGAGAGAAATCTTAGAAAAACACGTGTAGGTCTCGTGACCAGTGATAAGATGGACAAGACGATCGTTGTATCCATCGTGGATAACGTAAAGCATCCGCTGTATAAGAAGATCGTAAAGCGGACCTACAAGTTAAAGGCACATGACGAGGAAAATGCAGCAAAGCGCGGCGACAGAGTTCGTGTTATGGAGACAAGACCCCTGTCAAAGGACAAGCGCTGGAGACTCGTTGAGATCATCGAGAGAGCGAAATAAGGAGGCGAAGAAAGAACTATGGTACAGCAGGAAACAAGACTTCGAGTTGCTGATAACACAGGCGCAAAAGAGCTTCTTTGCATTCGCGTACTCGGCGGCTCAGTCAGAAGATATGCAAACATCGGCGACATTATCGTAGCTTCCGTTAAGGACGCTACACCCGGCGGCGTTGTTAAGAAAGGTGATGTTGTTAAGGCAGTTGTCGTTCGTACAAAGAAGGGTGCACGTCGTAAGGACGGTTCCTACATCCGTTTCGACGAGAATGCTGCAGTTATCATCAAGGATGATATGAATCCTAGAGGAACTCGTATATTTGGACCCGTAGCAAGAGAGCTCAGAGATAAGAAGTTTATGAAGATCATCTCTCTCGCACCGGAAGTACTGTAAGGAGGTAGCTACTGTGGCAGCATCTAAGATTAAGAAGGATGACATGGTACGTGTCATCGCCGGTAAAGATAAAGGCAAAGAAGGCAAGGTTATTTCCGTAGATCCCAAGAATCACAAGGTTCTTGTGGAGGGTGTTAACAAGGTCTACAAGCATAGCAAACCGAGTGCAGCAAACCAGCAGGGTGGCATCATCGAGAAGGAAGCACCGATCGATATTTCCAACGTGATGTATCTGTACAAGGGATCCCCTGTCAGGGTCGGCTTCCAGGGTGAAAAGAAAGATAAGGTCCGTGTTGCTCATGTCAAGGGCAAGACAGAGACCATTGATTAATCCGAGGAAGGAGGCTTAGACGACGTTGAGTAGATTAAGAGATACATATGAAAGCGATATCAAAGTTGCTATGATCAAGAAGTTCGGATACAAGAACGTTATGCAGGTTCCGAAGCTGGAGAAGATCGTCATCAACATGGGTGTTGGTGAGGCTCGTGAAAATGCTAAGATTCTTGAGTCCGCTGTTAAGGATATGACAGAGATTTCCGGTCAGAAGCCGGTTATCACAAAGGCTAAGAAGTCTGTTGCTAACTTCAAACTCCGTGAGGGCATGCCCATCGGATGTAAGGTAACTCTTCGTGGCGAGCGGATGTATGAATTCGCAGATCGTCTGATCAACCTGGCACTGCCGCGCGTGCGCGACTTCCGTGGTGTAAGTGCTGATTCCTTCGATGGAAGAGGAAACTACGCTCTTGGTATCAAGGAGCAGATCATCTTCCCGGAGATCGAGTACGATAAGGTTGACAAGGTTCGTGGTATGGATGTTATCTTCGTAACAACTGCCAAGAGCGATGAGGAAGCAAGAGAGTTACTGAGACTGTTCGGTATGCCGTTTAGAAAGTAAGGAGGAAGTATCATGGCAAAGACTGCAATGAAAGTAAAGCAGCAGAGAAAGCAGAAGTTCTCCACCAGAGAGTATACACGTTGCAAGATCTGCGGTCGTCCGCATGCTTATCTCAGAAAGTACGGAATCTGCAGAATCTGCTTCCGTGAGTTAGCATACAAGGGCGAGATCCCGGGCGTAAAGAAATCCAGCTGGTAAGATTGAAAGGAGGACAAGACAATGGCAATTAGCGATCCTATTGCAGATATGCTCACAAGAATCCGCAATGCAAATGTTGCAAAGCATGACACCGTTGATATACCGGCTTCCAAGATGAAGCGGGCAATCGCTGACATCCTTCTTTCTGAGGGATATGTTAAGTCAGTAGAAATCGTAAATGATGGTAAGTTTGATGTGATCCGCATCACTCTGAAGTATGGTAAGGATAAGAACGAGAAGGTTCTTTCCGGACTTCGCCGTATTTCCAAGCCGGGTCTTCGTATCTATGCAGATACAGAGAACCTGCCCAGAGTACTTGGCGGTTATGGTACAGCCATCATTTCCACAAACAAGGGTGTGATCACCGACAAGGAAGCTCGCAAGCTGAATGTCGGCGGCGAGGTTCTGGCATTCGTTTGGTAAGAACGTCTGGCAGGAACAAAGAATAGTTATCGACAAGAATATATCGATTTATATGGAGGTAAAGGCAAATGTCACGTATCGGAAAAATGCCTATCGCTATACCCGCAGGTGTTACTGTTGATATAGCAGAAAATAATAAGGTGACGGTAAAAGGACCGAAGGGAGAGCTTGCAAGACAGCTTGCACCGGAGATGGAGCTTACCATCGAAGACGGTGTCCTGACGGTAAAGAGACCGAACGACCTGAAGAGAAACCGGGCCCTGCACGGTCTCACAAGAACACTTATTCACAATATGGTCATCGGTGTAACCGAAGGCTACAAGAAGACCCTGGAAGTAAACGGTGTAGGTTACAGAGCATCGAAGCAGGGTAAGAAACTGGTACTGAACCTGGGTTACTCTCATCCGGTAGAGATGGAGGATCCGGAAGGCCTTTCCACAGAGGTACAGGACAACAAGATCATTGTCAGCGGTATCGATAAGGAAAAGGTTGGACAGTATGCAGCGGAGATCCGCGAGAAGAGAGCTCCGGAACCGTACAAGGGCAAGGGTATCAAGTATGATTACGAGGTAATCCGCCGCAAGGTTGGTAAGACCGGTAAGAAATAAAGGAGTGTGAATAAGAGATGATAAATAAAGAATCCAGAAGTGAAGTTCGTGCAAAGAAGCATCTGAAGATTCGCAACCGGTTCAGTGGTACCGCTGAGCGTCCGAGACTGGCAGTATTCAGAAGCAATAATCATATGTACGCACAGGTAATCGATGACTCCGAAGGAAAGACCCTTGTAGCAGCTTCTACACTTGAGAAGGCTGTAAAGTCCGAACTGGAGAAGACAAATAACGTAGATGCAGCAGCTTATGTTGGCAAGGTGATCGCAGAGCGTGCGATCGCAGCAGGTATCAAGACAGTAGTCTTTGACCGTGGCGGCTTCATCTATCAGGGTAAGATCAAGGCTTTGGCAGACGCTGCAAGAGAAGCCGGTCTGGAATTCTAATAAGGAGGAACGAACGTAATGAAGAAGATCGACGCAAGTCAGTTAGAATTATCCGATAACGTAGTAGCGATCAAGCGAGTTACGAAGGTTGTAAAAGGCGGACGCAACATGCGCTTTGCTGCACTTATCGTAGTCGGAGACCGGAACGGCCATGTTGGAGCCGGCGTTGGAAAGGCTGCCGAGATTCCGGAGGCTATCCGGAAGGCAAAGGAAGATGCGATCAAGAACCTTGTAGAGGTTCCGATCAATGAAGCAGGAAGTATCCCTTACGGATATACAGGAACCTTCGGAAGCGCAACCGTACTTATGAAGTCTGCTCCGGAAGGTACCGGTATCATCGCCGGTGGTCCGGCTCGTTCCGTACTGGATCTGGCAGGATATCGCAATATCCGTACAAAGTCTCTTGGATCAAACAACAAGCAGAACGTTGTTCTGGCTACTCTGAATGGTCTGAAGGCAATCCAGGATCCGGCTGAAATCGCAAAACTTCGCGGTAAGACTGTGGATGAGATTCGCAACTAGGAGGGATGAAAAATGTCAGATATGTTAAAAGTAACATTGGTTAAGTCACCGATCGGTGCAATCCCGAAGCATAGAAAGACCGTTGAGGCACTTGGCCTGACCAAGCTCAACAAGACAAAAATGCTTCCGAACAACGCAGCAACCAAGGGTATGATCCAGCAGGTAAGCTATCTGCTGAAGGTTGAGGAAGCATAGTTTAAAGGAGGACTCATCATGGATTTATCAACACTTGCACCTGCAGCAGGCGCAGTCAGCCGTGACGATTTCCGCCGTGGCCGCGGTCATGGTTCCGGAAATGGAAAGACAGCAGGTAAAGGACATAAAGGACAGAAGGCACGTTCCGGAGCACCGAGACCGGGCTTCGAGGGTGGTCAGATGCCTCTTTACAGACGTCTCCCCAAGAGAGGTTTCAAGTGCAGAAACCACAAGGAGATCGTTGCACTTAATGTAGATGTTCTGAATCGTTTTGAGGACGGTGCTGAGGTTACCATCGAGGCACTTGTTGAGGCAGGCATCGTAAAGAATCCGCGTGACGGAGTTAAGATTTTAGGAAATGGAGAGTTAACAAAGAAGCTCACAGTTAAGGTTAGCGCTGCAAGTGCATCAGCTATCCAGAAGATTGAAGCTCTTGGCGGAAAAGTAGAGGTGTAAAAATGTTTAAAACCTTGAAAGACGCATTGAAGGTTAAGGAAATCCGTAACGGACTGATCTTCACTTTCTTCGTTCTTATCGTGGTTCGGCTTGGTTCTCTGATCCCCGCTCCGGGAATCGATACAACCAAGCTGGATCTGGTGAGCGGTGGCTTGGGGGAAACCGCATCCGAGATCCTGAACACCCTGACCGGTGGTTCGATCACTCGTATGTCGATCTTTGCCCTGTCAGTTACACCGTACATCACATCATCCATTATCATGCAGCTCCTTACCATTGCCATTCCGGCTCTGGAAGAGATGCAGAAGGATGGAGATGAGGGGCGTAAGAAGATCACAGCGATCACACGTGTGGTTTCTGTAGCTCTTGCAGTTGTGGAAAGCCTTGGTCTGACCATTGGTTTTGGTCGTTCCGGACTTCTGAAGGAATACAATGCCTTCAATGTTATCGTAGTTGTTCTCACTCTGACCGTCGGTAGTGCACTGGTTATGTGGCTTGGCGAGCGTGTCACAGAGAGAGGCGTAGGAAATGGTATCTCCATTATCCTTCTTATCAACATCGTTTCGCGTATCCCCAGTGATATGAAGAGTCTCTGGGAGATGTTTGTAAGCGGCAAGGACGTAGTACATATGTCATTTGCGATCATCATCATCGTAGGTGTCATCCTGATCACTACCATCCTCACTGTCATCCTGAATGATTCAGAGCGCCGCATCCCGGTAACCTACGCGCAGAAGACTGCCGGCCGGAATCGTATGACCGGCGGAAGATCTTCACACATTCCGTTAAAGGTTAATACCGGTAACGTTATGCCCATCATCTTCGCATCCACTTTGATGTCGATCCCGTCTGTTATCACCAGCCTGTTCAATATCAAGGTTGAGAGTACAGTAGGAAACCGCATCCTCGAAGGACTGAACTCCAACTACTGGTTCAAGTCCGGATATCCGTGGGCATACATCGGTCTTGGAATTTATATCCTGCTGGTTATCTTCTTCGCATATTTCTACACATCGATTTCCTTCAACCCGATGGAGATCTCGCAGAATCTGAAGAAGGGCGGCGGTTTCATCCCCGGTATTCGTCCGGGTAAGCCGACACAGGATTATCTGAATGCGATCCTGAACTATATCGTCATCATCGGTGCCTTCGGCCTGATGCTGGTAGCACTGATCCCGATCTTCTTCAACGGAAGATTCGGTGCAAATGTATCCTTCGGTGGTACATCCCTGATCATTATCGTTGGTGTTATCATTGAGACGATCAAGCAGATCGAGTCCAAGATGGTAGTTCGGAATTACTCCGGATTCCTGAATGCGTAAGCGTTACATTTAAAAAAGTTAATTAGAAAGGGAGGCCGAAACCATGAAGATTATCATGTTAGGAGCACCTGGTGCCGGCAAGGGTACACAGGCAAAAATGATCGCAGCAAAATACGATATCCCGCACATTTCCACTGGTGATATCTTCCGTGCAAACATTAAGAACGGTACTGAACTCGGTAAGAAGGCGAAGGAGTACATGGACAAGGGAGCACTGGTTCCGGACGAACTGGTTGTCGATCTGATCATGGATCGCTTTGCAGAGGATGACTGCAAGAACGGATACGTTCTCGACGGTTTCCCGCGCACCATTCCGCAGGCTGAAGCACTTGATGCAGCGCTTGCAAAGAACGGTGAGAAGGTAGATTATGCGATCAATGTAGATGTACCGGATGAGAACATCGTAAATCGTATGTCCGGACGTCGTGCATGTGTGGGATGCGGAGCTACCTATCACATCAAGTATAACGCACCGAAGGTTGAGGGTGTCTGCGACACCTGCGGCGAGAAGCTGATCCTTCGTGACGATGATAAGCCGGAAACGGTACTGAACCGTCTCTCCGTATATCATGAGCAGACACAGCCGCTCATCGATTACTATGAGAAGGCAGGCGTAGTTCGTAACATCGACGGTACAGTGGATATGAAGGACGTATTCAATGCTATCGTTTCTGTTCTTGAGCAGTAGGAACTGCCGGAAGGGAGTTTAGAATGTCAAAATCAGACGAGATCGAATGCGAAGGCGTAGTGCTTGAGAAGCTGCCGAATGCCATGTTCAATGTTGAGCTGGAGAACGGTCATCAGATCCTGGCACACATCAGCGGAAAGCTTCGTATGAACTACATCAAGATCCTGCCCGGTGACAAGGTTACCGTGGTTCTTTCCCCGTATGATCTGTCCAAAGGCCGGATCACATGGAGAGCTAAATAGACGCGTAACTACAAGCGGTGCGTGGATGAGCGCATAAGGCACCGAGTGAGCTTGCTCACAGAGGCGCCGTAATGCACGAAGCCGCATAGCGCGCCAGCGCGATCCCGAGGGATACGGAGTATCCCGAGGCAGCACCGCAAAAAAATTTAAAATCTGCTTGAAATTTATTTACGAAAATGATAGAATAGCGGATTGCAGAGACTTTTCGACAGATGGGCGTACTATGTCCATCTGTCGATTAAGGTCGTTTTGCGCCTAACCCAATGCAAAATCGGCCATAAATGTCTGAAGTAACAAAGGAGAAAAGCAGAAAGGAGCGCATTTTAATGAAGGTTCGTGCATCAGTAAAACCGATTTGCGATAAGTGCAAAGTCATTAAAAGAAAAGGCAGAATTCTGATCATCTGCGAAAATCCCAAGCATAAGCAGCGCCAGGGTTAATTACCTGCTTATGGACTCCGGCGTTCGAACCGGCAGTTAAGATGGCGTGCGGCTGAAAAAACAGAGCATGGCTCCACATGAGCGTATCAGAGCGTTCATAGATACAGGTGAGTTGTGCGACGGGCACACGAGTTTCGTCATACCTCGTGATGCTACATGTGGATGCGTACATTCATGGATATACCATTTCACCTCCTGCGTCCATACAGGAGTTATCCGGGTGATGTGCCGAGAAGTTTATATTTATAATATCGGAGGTAAAAAAAATGGCTCGTATTTCAGGTGTGGATTTACCGAGAGAGAAGCGCATTGAGATCGGACTGACCTACATTTACGGTATTGGTCTTTCTACTTCAAAATCAGTACTTTCAAGCGCAGACGTAAATCCGGACACAAGAGTTCGTGATCTGACAGATGATGAAGTTCGTCGGATCAGTGATGTGATCAATGAGACGCTCACAGTAGAGGGTGATCTTCGTAGAGAGACTGCACTTAATATCAAGCGTCTGCAGGAAATCGGTTGTTATCGCGGTATCCGTCACAGGAAGGGTCTCCCGGTACGTGGACAGAACACAAAGAACAATGCACGTACACGTAAGGGACCGAAGAAGACGGTAGCGAATAAGAAGAAGTAATTAATCGGAGGATAACGTTCATGGCAAGTGCTAAGACGACTAAAAAAGTAACAAAAAAACGTAATAAAAAGATCGTTGAACATGGACAGGCTCATATTCAGTCTTCTTTCAATAATACGATCGTTACACTTACAGATGCAGAAGGAAATGCTCTTTCATGGGCAAGTGCAGGCGGACTTGGATTCAGAGGTTCCAAGAAGTCTACACCGTATGCTGCACAGATGGCTGCAGAGACAGCATGCAAGGCTGCTGCTCCCTACGGTTTGAAGACAGTGGATGTAATGGTTAAGGGACCGGGTTCCGGACGTGAGGCAGCGATTCGTGCGCTGGACACATGCGGACTTCAGGTTCTGAGCATTAAGGACGTAACACCGGTACCGCATAACGGTTGCCGTCCGCCGAAGAGAAGAAGAGTCTGATTAGGAGGTAATAGAAAGTTATGGCAATTAACAGAACACCAATCCTTAAAAGATGTCGTTCTCTGGAACTGGAGCCGGCATATCTGGGTGTAAATAAGAAGTCCATTCGTAAGTCTACTCGCGCTAACCGTAAGGTAAGTGAGTATGGTCTGCAGCTTCGTGAGAAGCAGAAGGCAAAGTTCATCTATGGCGTACAGGAGAAGCCCTTCCGTAACCTTTACAAGAAGGCTGAGCGTATGCCGGGTCTGGTAGGTGAGAACCTCATGACTCTGCTTGAGCTTCGTCTTGACAACATCATTTTCCGTATGGGATTTGCACGTACCCGTCGTGAGGCACGTCAGGTCGTAACACACAGACACGTTCTGGTAAACGGAAAGGTTGTAAACATCCCGTCCTACAAGGTTTCTATCGGTGATGTGATCGAGATTAAGGAGAAGAGCAAATCTCTTCAGCGTTTCAAGGATATCGTTGAGGCAAACGGCGGCGTTGCTGTTCCTGGTTGGATGGAAGCAAGCACCGAGTCTCTTTCCGGTAAGGTACTGGTTAAGCCGCTTCGCGAGCAGATCGACGTACCTGTAAATGAGACCCTTATCGTCGAGTTGTATTCTAAGTAATCCATAAATCGGAGTTATTGAATTAGAGTCACTGGAGTAAGTTATTGATTAGTTACTGGAGTGATGGCAATCGACGAGTGAAGGAGGAATCGATCGCATGTTTGAATTCGAAAAGCCGAAAATCGAAATCGCAGAAATATCTGAAGACAACAAGTACGGAAGATTTGTTGTAGAACCGCTGGAAAGAGGTTATGGTACTACGCTTGGTAACTCTCTTAGAAGAATTATGCTTTCTTCTCTTCCTGGTACTGCAGTAAGCTTTGTAAAGATCAAAGGCGTGCTGCATGAGTTCAGCTCTATTCCGGGTGTGAAGGAAGATGTGACTGAGATCATTATGAATATCAAGGATCTCTGCATCAAGAATAATTCCACCAGCCAAGAGCCGAAGATCGCATATATCGAGGCTTCCGGCACCTGCGTTGTTACAGCCGGTGATATCAAGGTTGACAGTGATATCGAGATCCTGAACCCGGATCTTGTGATCGCAAACCTGAACGGCCCGGATGCAGCTCTGGATATGGAGCTTACTATCCGCAACGGCAGAGGCTATGTCAGCGCAGATAAGAATAAGGAACTGGATTCTGCAATCGACACGATCGCTGTAGATTCCATTTTCACACCGGTTGAGCGTGTGAACCTGACTGTAGAGAATACCCGTGTTGGTCAGATCACTGATTATGACAAGCTGACACTGGATGTTTATACAAATGGAACACTTGCACCGGATGATGCAGTCAGCCTGGCTGCAAAGGTGCTCTCCGAGCATCTGTCCCTGTTCATCGACCTGTCTGAGAGTGCTCAGCAGATCGACGTTATGGTAGAGAAGGAAGAAGAGGAGAAGGATCATGCAATCGCAATGTCCATCGACGAGCTCGAGCTTTCCGTTCGTTCCTACAACTGCCTGAAGAGAGCAGGTATCAATACAGTAAAAGAGCTTTGTGACAAGACTCCTGAGGATATGATGAAGGTACGTAACCTTGGTCGTAAGTCCCTTGAGGAAGTGCTTGGCAAGCTGAAGGAATTAGGACTTTCCCTGAATAACGGGGAGGAGTAAG